>NZ_JBGCCR010000047.1:0-45188 GCF_041262485.1 Streptacidiphilus sp. BW17
ATGGTGCAACCACCTGCGGGAGCGCATGCTCGGCTTGTCGCGCCCACGGGGCGGAGCCGCACATCAGCAGAGCCCCGCGCCCCTGAGGAAAGTGCGACTACCTGCGGTAGCGAACTCTCACAGGTTTCCGCGCAGCTCCTGCTCGCGCTCGATCGCCTGGAAGAGGGCCTTGAAGTTGCCCTTGCCGAAGCCCATCGACCCGTGGCGCTCGATCATCTCGAAGAACACCGTCGGCCGGTCCTGGACCGGCTTGGTGAAGATCTGCAGCAGGTAGCCGTCCTCGTCGCGGTCCGCCAGGATCTTCAGCTCGCGCAGCTCGTCCAGCGGGACGCGCGTGTCGCCGACCCACTCGCCCAGCGTGTCGTAGTACGCGTCCGGGGTGTCCAGGAACTCGACGCCCGCCTCGCGCATCGCCCGCACCGACGCGACGATGTCGTTCGTCGCCAGCGCGATGTGCTGCACACCGGGGCCGCCGTAGAACTCCAGGTACTCGTCGATCTGCGACTTCTTCTTCGCGACCGCCGGCTCGTTCAGCGGGAACTTCACCTTGCGGGTGCCGTCGGCGACGACCTTGGACATCAGCGCCGAATACTCGGTCGCGATGTCGTCACCCACGAACTCCTTCATGTTCGTGAAGCCCATGACCTTGTTGTAGAACTCGACCCACTCGTTCATCCTGCCGAGCTCGACGTTGCCCACGCAGTGGTCGATCGCCTGGAAGAAACGCTTCTCCGGCGCGGCCACGAAGGGCTTGCGGGCCGTGAAGCCCGGCAGGTACGGGCCGGTGTAGCGGCTGCGGTCGACCAGCGTGTGCCGGGTCTCGCCGTAGGTGGCGATGGCCGCCAGCACCACCGTGCCGTGCTCGTCGGTGAGCTCGTGCGGCTCGACCAGGCCGGTCGCGCCGTGGGCGACCGCGTGCTCGTAGGCGTGGCGGGCGTCCGGGACCTCGATCGCGAGGTCGATCACGCCGTCGCCGTGCTCGGCGACATGGCGGTTCAGGAACTTGCCGCGCTCGGTGCTCTCCTTGATCACGGAGGTGAACACGAAACGGGCGCCGCCCGACTCCAGGACATAGCTCGCCGTCTCGCGCTCGCCGTTCTCCGGGCCGGCGTACGCGACCAGGCGCATTCCGAACGCCGTGGAGTAGTAGTGCGCGGCCTGCTTGGCGTTGCCTACGGCGAAGACGACGGCATCCATTCCCTTGACCGGGAAGACGTCGGTCTGACTGCTCATGGTGGTGCACCTCCGGTGGGTGAGGCCGATGCGCGTACCGTCCCGCCGATCCACGAGCTGCGCAACCATGGCCCTCAACGCTGCGCAAGCTGTACAGCTCACCCCACTACCGGGGGCACGAGCTGTGCAGAGTGCGCACCTGCCTCCATTCTGAAGCAGCACTCCCCACCAGGCAGCGCGTCACCACCCGCGCCGAGCGCCTCAGCAGTGCGGAACGGAGCCCGAGCCGGTCTCCAGCGCGTCCAGTGCCGTGATCGCCTGGTTCAGCGTGTTCACCGGAATCAGCTGCATGCCCTTGGGCGTGTTGACCTTGGCATCGCCGCACTCGCTCGTCGGCACCAGGAAGACGGTCGCCCCGTCGGCAGCCGCTGCGTGCGTCTTGAGCGCGACGCCGCCGACCGCGCCGACGGCGCCGCTGTCGGTGATCTCGCCGGTGCCGGCGATGTTCCGACCGCCGGTCAGGTCACCGGCCGCGCCGGGCTTGCCGCTGCCGTTGCCGTGCAGTTCGTCGATGATCCCGAGGGTGAACATCAGCCCGGCGCTGGGACCGCCGACGTCGGCCAGCTTGAGGGAGACCTTGACCTTGTCCGGTGAGAGGTCGAGGTAGTTCAGCGCCGCCGCGGTGGCCGACTGCTGGGACTGGTCCATCTGCTGCTGGTTGGTCGCGTTGACCTGCGAGACGGACTGTCCGGCCGCGTAGACCGCACCGCGCGGGACGACGGCCTTGGTCGGGTCGAACCACGCCTGGGTGATCTCGCTCAGGCTCGGACTGTAGTCGGGCAGGGTCGCGGAGATGGTGACCATCCGGAGCTGGCCGTCGGTCTGCCGGGTGGGGTGACCGGTGATCGTGATCACCTGGGCCCCCTGGTAGCCGGACAGGGTGTTCACCGAGATCCCGGGCTCCAGCACGGCATAGGGCAGGTGCACGGTCGTCGCGACGACGATCGGGGCGACGACGAAGGCACCGCAGAGCGCGAGCCGCGACCACCGCGGAGCGAGCCAGCTCAGATAAGGGGACACGCCGGAATTCTAGGCGGAGGTGACAAGCCCGGCCGTAAGGGGCACGTCGCTCGCACCGTTCGGAGTCACCACCGGGCTTCCGCCGGGCCCCCACAGGGCCTCCGCCGGGCCCCGGCAGGCCGGCTCGGCGTCACCTCAGGGCTTCCGCGACCTCCGTCGCCGCCTCGACGACCCGGACGCCCAGCCGCTCCGGCATGGTCTCGCCGAGGACGAGGACGCCGACGCTGCCCTCGATCCCGCTCAGCCCCAACAGTGGGGCCGCCGCACCCGCCGCAGCGCCGCCGCGGTCCTCGGGCACGGTGGTGACGAACTCCGGATCCGGTCGCGTGCCGTAACGCAGCCCGCGCGCGGAGACGATCGCGCGCCCCGCGGCGTTGTCGTCCAGCCCGTGGCGGACGCCGGTCCGGTAGGCCACGTGGAAGTCGGTCCAGCTGGGCTCGACGACGGCGACGACCAGCGCCTCGTTCCCGTCGACCAGGGTGAGGTGCGCGGTCGACCCCAGGTCCTCGGCCAGGCTCCGCAGCGCGGGCAGCGCGGCCTCGCGCAGCAGCGGATGGACGCGGTGCGACAGGCGGAGCACGCCGAGTCCGACGCGGGCGCGACCGCCGATGTCGCGGCGGACCAGCCCGTGCTGCTCCAAGGTGGCCAGCAGGCGGTAGACGACGGTGCGGTTGACCGTGAGTCGCGCGGCGAGCTCGGTGACGGTCAGGCCGCGCTCCGAATCCGCCAGCAGTTTGAGGACACGAACGCCGCGGTCGAGCGTCTGTGAGGTCTCTGCGGTCACGCTGCGTGCCTCCTTCCGGGGATTCGGTTCCACCGGACGTCCGTCGGCGGGTGCGAGGAACTTAATGACGATGCACCGCTGTGCGGAAGGCCCTGTCCAGATTTCGGTCACCATTCGTTATCCAAAAAGGGACGAGAATTGGGCAAAGCTCCCCAAACGGAGACCCGCCCGACGCCCGGGCTCCGGCCTGCGAGACCGCCCCGCCCGCGCACCTCCGCGGCACCCCTGCCACGCCGATCGCCCGTGCCACGTTGGGTACTTCACCCCCCAGGCGTCACTCCCGACGCCCGCGCCGCCGCCCGGCACCACGCGGCGCAACACGATCACCACATCGCGATCACCGCATTCGGAAAGGCCGCTCATCCGAGTCCCGACGAATTCCGCGGACGACCCCCCGGTAAGAACGGTGATGATTCGACGGAGAATCTCACTCCGTGGATCGGAAACAGGAGGGATGCGCCGACCCCTGACGGATCAGGCAATCGGGGATTCGGGGAATCGGCCGGGGGATCCCCACCCCGGCCCCTGGCTGTCGACCGACGGTCCAGCCATGCCGAGTACGAACTGACACAACGACAAAAACCGTGTATTGCTTGGCTGTTCTAGCCGAGGCGGAGCAGGCCTTCGCGTACGGCGGTGGCCACGGCCGCGCCGAGGACCGTCTCACCGCGCGCAGCGGCCCGGACACCGGCCAGCAGGGCCTCCGGGTCGGTCTCCTTGCCCAGGAAGCCGACCGCACCGGCGTCGATGGCCGCGAAGATGTCGGGGTCACCGCTGTGGGCACTGAAGACCAGCACAGCGGGGGGTTCGGGCAGCGCGTCCATCCGCCGGACCAAGTCGAGCCCGGTGGCGGTGCCCTGGCCGAGGTCGAGGTCGAGCAGCACGACGTCCACGCGGCCCTCGGGTGCGGCGGCACGCTCCACGAGGGCGAACGCCTCGGCGGCGATCCCCGTCTCGGCGACGAGGTGCATGTCGTACTGATCCTCGATCAACACCCGCAGACCGAGCCGAATGGCGGGGTGGTCGTCGACAACCAGGACGCGCACACGGGCGTCGGCGTCCGGACCGCGAACTGCCACTTCCGCATCAACTCCTCGCCCTGGTTTCGGGACCAGTGTAGGGGGCACGCACCTTCAGCCGGGCGGAATGGTTACTTTCGGCCACTTACCAGTTCTTCGCGCTCTCTGTCCAGGTTCGATCGGTTGGTTTTTCTGCACCCATTCAGATCGATTTGATGCCGATGGAACGGGGATGAACCGGTTGTGACCGATCAGTAATGATCGTGGTCATGTTCAAGCGCATTGGTTCATGCACACCACCGGGTTGCACGACGGGGGGAATCCGTCCGGCACCCACCGAAAGGTACGGACTCTCACTTATGAACAGCACGCTGCGCGGCCAGATCATCATGGAACTGGCGACCCGTTCAGACATCAGTTTCCAGGTCCCCGTCCGGCTGACCTTCGAGCGCTCCACCCCCTGGGCGGTGGGCCTGACGTTCCTCCTCCCGGGCGACGATCCGGTCTCCTGGACCATCTCGCGGGAACTGCTGCTGGACGGTCTGAGCGACGTCGCGGGAGACGGCGACATCCAGGTGCGGCCGGTCGAGTGGCTCGACCAGGATCTGGTCTCGATCGCCCTGCGCTCGCCGGACGGTGAGGCCGAACTCCTGGCCCCGCTGGCCGCGTTGCACGCCTTCCTGCTCCGGACCGACCTGATCGCGCCCTTCGGCGACGAGTTCCCGGAGGAGTGGCTGGACCAGGGCATCGCTCGCCTGCTCGGCTCCGGCGCCGAGTTGCACCAGTAGCCCGGCCTGCGCCCCTGCCTGAGCGCCTACGCCAGCAGCCGTGGCGCGAAGGCTCCTTGAGGCAGGCTGACCGACACCACGGTGCCGATGCCGACGCAGGAGGAGAGCGCCAACTCCCCTCCTGCCCGTCGGACCCGGTCCCGCATCGCGCCGAGTCCGACGCCCACGGCCTCCTCGAGGTCAACCCCCGCCGTCCTGGGGCACTTCGCGCCCGTCGCGCCCACCGCGTGGACCTCACCCGTCGCGTGGACCTCGCCCGCCGCGTGGACCTCACGCGAGGGCCGCGTGGCGCCGGCCACCAGGCCGGGCGGCAGGCCCACTCCGTTGTCGCGGACCTCCAGGGTCAGCTCTCCGTCCGCGTACCGGAGCGTCACGTCGACCCGCGTCGCCCAGGCGTGCCGGAGCGCGTTGTTGACCGCCTCCTGGGTCACCCGCAGCATCGCGCTCTCCCGCGTCGGTGACAGCCGGAACGGCGTGCCGAGCACCAGGCAGTCCACCCGCGGCGCGCGACTTCGGGCCGCGCTCCCCCAGGCCTGCTCCGAGGCGGCCAGGCTCCGCCGTACCAACGCGACGTAGCGCCCGACGGCGGCGGGCAGACCACCCTCGCCCAACTCGCTGTAGGCGATGCCGTGGACCATGTCGCGGGCCTGACCCAGCGCCACCGAGTTGATCGTCGCTGCCGCCCGCAGCCTGGTACGGGCCTTCTCGACCTGCTCGGCGGGCGGCAGCGACTCGTCCGCCGCCTTGAGCAGCATCGCCACGGCGGAGAGTTCCTGGGCCACGGTGTCGTGGATGTCCTGGGCCATCCGGCCGCGCTCCTCGACCCGGCCCTCCTCGCGGCCGTCGACACGGCCCTCGTCGTGACGCGCCTGACTGTCCCCGTGGACCCGGCGCAACTCCGCGACCAGGGCCCGGTCACGGAGCTTCAGCAGCCGGATCTGCATCAGGCTTCGGGCCAGCCCGAGCGCCATCCCGGCGCCGACCAGCAGCCCGAGCATGGGCAGGGAGCCGTTGGCGCCGTGGGCCAGCGTGCGCATCACGAAGGCCGCGGCCGTCAGCCCGCCGATGACGTAGACCGGGCGGGCCGGCAGGACCAGCAGGTAGACGAAGTAGAGCGGCGCGACCAGGGTCTCGTACTCCATCCGCACCACGGTCAGGGCGAGCCAGAGCGCGGTCAGGGCGATCAGCCAGAGCACCGCCTCCTGACAGACCTCCCGGGCCGGGATCCAGCGTCCGGCGTCCGCGCCGCTGCGCCGGCAGACCTCCGGCGCCAGGGCGTAGACGGCCGCGAAGACCAGACTGAGCAGGAGCCCGTGGGGGCAGGTCCCGTCCCGGAGCCGGACCTGCAGGGTGAGTGCCACCAGCAGGGAGAGCACGACCAGGTGCACCGGCGCCAGCAGCCCGCGTCCCGTCCGGAGGAGGCGACGACGGGCCCGGTCCCACACCATGGCTGCCTGCGACACCCTGTCCCCCCTTCGCCGGGTCGCGCCCGTCACACCTGACGCGTACTCACCTACAGCTGTGCGGAGTTCGGGCAGCGCAGCATGGGCCCGTGCGCCGGGTGCGACCGCGCGGACCTGCCTGTTCGGCATACCCCGACGGTTGTACAGCCTACTTCGACGTCAATCGATCTTCGTCGCCCATTCGCGGATCTTTCCGATCCGTGTCTGGAGTTGGTTCGCCGACGCCTGGGCGGTGAGCGGACCGCCGCAGATCCGGCGCAGCTCGTTGTGGATGGTGCCGTGCGGCTGGCCGGTGCGGTGGTGCCAGGCGCCGACCAGGCCGTTCAACTCCTTGCGCAGTTCCATCAACTGCTGGTGGGTGACCACCGGACGGTCCTCGGCCGGCATCTCCAGCAGGTCCGCCTCCTCGGCGGGCTTGGTCTTGCTGCGCTGGATCTGCCGGGTCTGCCGGCGCTGCAGCAACAGCCGCACCTGGTCCGGCTCCAGCAGGCCCGGGATGCCGAGGTACTCCGACTCGTCCTCGGAGCCTGCATGCGCCTGCATGCCGAACTCGGCGCCCTCGTACAGGACGCGGTCGAAGACGGCGTCGGACTCCAGCGCCTCCCAGGCCATCTCGTCGAGGCCGCCGTCGGCCTCGTCCTTGGTCTTCTCGGCCTCGGCGAGCAGCGCGTCCTCCTCGGAGAAGAGGCCGTCCTCGTTCTTCTTCTGCCGGTCGAGGATGTGGTCGCGCTGGACCTCCATCTCGTTGGCGAAGCTCATCAGCGTCGGCACGGTGGGCAGGAAGACCGACGCGGTCTCACCACGCTTGCGGGCACGCACGAATCGGCCGACGGCCTGGGCGAAGAAGAGCGGCGTGGAGATCGAGGTGGCGTAGACGCCCACGGCGAGCCGGGGCACGTCGACGCCCTCGGACACCATGCGGACCGCGACCATCCAGCGCGAGGTGCCCTGGGAGAAGTCGGTGATCCGCTGGGAGGCCTCCGCCTCGTCGGAGAGGACCAGGGTGGCGCCCTCACCGGTGATCTCGCGGATCATCTTGGCGTAGGCGCGGGCCGACTCCTGGTCGGAGGCGATCACCAGCGCGCCCGCGTCCGGGATGGACTTGCGCACCTCGGTCAGCCGGACGTCGGCGGCCTTCAGCACGTTGGGCATCCACTCGCCGAGCGGCGAGAGCGCCGTGCGCCAGGCCTGGGCGATGGCGTCCTTGGTCGTCGGCTCACCGAGCCGGGCCGCGACCTCGTCACCGGCCTTGGTGCGCCAGCGCATGTTGCCGCTGTAGGAGAGGAAGATCACCGGACGGACGACGTGGTCCGCCAGCGCGTTGCCGTAGCCGTAGGTGTAGTCGGCGAGGCTGCGGCGGATGCCGTCGCCGCCGGCCGCGTACGTGACGAACGGGATCGGGTTGGTGTCGGACCGGAACGGCGTACCGGTCAGCGCGAGCCGCCGGGTGGCCGGCTCGAACGCCTCCAGGCAGGCCTCGCCCCAGGATTTGGAGTCGCCCGCGTGGTGGATCTCGTCGAGGATCACCAGCGTCTTGCGGTTCTCGGCCCGGTTCCGGTGCAGCATCGGGTTGACGCCGACACCCGCGTAGGTGATGACGACGCCGTCGTAGTCACGCGGCAGCGGACCGCTGCTGTAGGCCGGGTCCAGCCTGATCCCTATCCGGGCGGCTGCCTCGGCCCACTGCTTCTTCAGATGCTCGGTCGGCGCGACGACGGTCAGCTGCTGCACCACATGGTTGTGGAGCAGGTACGACGCGAGCGTCAGCGCGAACGTGGTCTTGCCTGCGCCGGGCGTGGCCACCGCGAGGAAGTCGCGCGGCTGCTGCTCGACGTACTTCTCCATCGCGGCCTGCTGCCAGGCACGCAGTTTGCCTGCCGTACCCCAGGGCGCACGGCCGGGGAAGGCGGGGGACAGATGGTGCGACGCATGGGAAGAGGCGGCGGTACTCACGGTCTCCGACGGGGTAGGCGGCTGGTCAGGACTGCCGGCACCCGCCCGATCCACCCCAGGCCCTCGGTCCGACAACCCGGCAAGCTTACCGGCGCGGCGGTTCGGACTCGTGGAGCTCGCGCAGTCGGCGTGCGATGTCGGCCACCTCTTCGGCAGAGGCGGAGGCCACCGCGGGTAGTTGCAACACCCAGGGGCGCGGGGCTGTGCCTCCTTGCCTCGATCACTCCGCCGCGCGACCGGCGAGCAGCGCGCCCGCCGTGGCGATGGCGGTCATCGCGACGAAGACCGCCGTGAAGGCCGGGGTGGAGCCCGTACCGAGCGCGGTGAAGAGGAGCCCGGCGAGGGCCGTGCAGAGGATGTTGCCCAGGGCGTCGCCGACCTGCAGTGCCGCCGAGTTGGCGCCGGTCTCCTCCGGCGCGGAGAGCTGGAACATCAGCACGCTGATCGTGGCGATCGCCAGCCCCATGCCGAGGCCGCCCAGCACCCAGGACCCGGCGACCAACAGCCCCGGCGCGGACGGCTGCGCCGCGACGGCGACGCCCGCGACGGCCACCGCCGCCGCGCCCAACCCGCACCGGACCAGGGTGACCCGGTGCCGCTCCGCCCAAGGCCGACCCTGCAGCCAGGACCCGAAGGCCCAGGCGATGCCGCCGCCCGCGAGCGAGAGCCCGGCCAGGGTCGGCGAGTAGTGGTGCTGGGTGACCAGCATCAGTGGGACGAACGCCTCCGCCGAGATGAACGCGCCCGCCGCGATCCCGCGCAGCAGGATCACCGTCGGCAGCCCGCGCCCGGCCCGGAAGGTCCCGCGCGGCAGCAGCCGCAGCGCGGACGGCACCAGCAACGCCGCACCCACCGCGGCGTACACCAACGACCACAGGGTCAGCCGCTGCCCGGCGTACTCCAGCACCCCCGCGCCCGCGGCCAGCGCGAAGGCCAGCCGAATCCGGCGCCGGTCCAGCGGCTGCCCCGCCTTGTCCCCCGACTCGAGGCCGCGCAGCTGCGGCAGCATCAGCACCAGCGGCGCGACGATCAGCACCGGGATGGACAGGAAGACCCAGCGCCAGCCCAGATGCTGCGTCACCGCCCCGGACACCAGCGGCCCGACCACCGACGGCAGCACCCAGGACGCGGCGAAGGCCGCCAGCACCTTGGGCTGCAGCCGCTCCGGATAGCGGCGTCCGACAACCACGTAGAGCGCGACGATCACCAGCCCGCCGCCGAGGCCCTGGATCACCCGGCCGCTGACGAAGGTCCACATGGACGTGGCGGTCCCGGCCACCACCAGCCCGGCCCCGAAGATCCCGATCCCCGCGCCGAGCGGCGTCAGCGGTCCGCGCTTGTCGCACCACTCCCCCGAGACCACCATCGCGAGCAGGCTCGCGGTGAAGAAGCCGGAGAAGGCGAAGGCGTAGAGCCCGACGCCGTGGAGTGCCCGGGCCGCGACCGGCATGGCCGTGTTGACGGCGGTCGCCTCGAAGGCGATCAGCAGGACGCAGGCGACGATGCCCACGGTGAGCATCCGGTACGGCCGCGTCAGGATCCCGACGGAGCCGTCGGCGTCGTCAGCACGGTTGGCGTCGGTGGCGCGGTCGAGGGTGGTCACCGATCGAGTGTAAGGGGTGGATCCCCAAAGCACCCCTGTCAAATGTTGCGCAGGATCACGGTCGCCCGTCCCCCTGTGAACACTGCGGCATAACCGTCGACCTCCGCTGGAGCAGCCCCGTAACGTCTTTCTCGCAAGCACAACTCGCCCGTGTGCCCGAGTGGTTGAGGGAACCGCCTGCAAAGCGGTTTACGCCGGTTCGATTCCGGTCATGGGCTCTGCGCCGTCAGCGAGACGGCTGTACCGACGCGCCGCAACGCCCTGCGGCATGCGCCTCGAACTCCTGCGGGAAGACCGCCAGCGCGCTGCGCAACAGCCGCGCCGCGTCGACGGCGTGACGGCAGTGGCCGCGCGCGTGCGACTGGGTCGACCAGCGCACCACCGCGTCGAACGCGGTCGGCCGGGTCAGGTCGGCGAGTGCGCCGACAATCCGGGTCAGGTCGACGCGGCAGCTCCGCTCCTGGAGCCGCAGCAGCCGCAGCGTCTCGTCCACCCCGCAGCGGCCCTGCGGGAACGCGGTCAGCACGCGCGGCTCACCCACCGGCACGCCGAGGCTTCCCGTCTCCCAGCGCGCGGCCAGGGCCCGCTCCGTGGCGACCCAGGTCCCGCGCGAGCCGCCCACCAGAACGGCCTGGGCGTTGCGCGCCGACGCCCCGAGGAGTGTCCGCACGGGCGTCCCGACCGCCGTCTCGACCACCTGCGGCAGGGTCTCCCCGGCGTGCACGGTGCAGAGCACGCTTCCCGGCGCGTCCGGCGTGCCGACCGCCCGGAACCAGGCCGCGCCGTACCGCGCCAGCAGCGCGATCTGCGCGAGCGCCTCGGCGGGGAGGGCGAGGACGGGCGCGGCGGCGGTCCGGTGCAGCGCGGCGGTGACGTGGTGCAGGCCCTCGTCGACCAGGAGCGGGGAGCGCCGCAGCAGCGTCTCGTTGTTGTGACAGGCCGGGTCGCCGTCCCGAGCGACCACGACGACACCGCGCGCGGGCCGCGTCACCGCGAGTCCGAGCCCGTCCAGTCCGGCCTCACCGAGCAGCCCCGGCAGGTCGTCCACGCAGGGCACGGGCCCGTCCACCGCGTCCACGGCGAGCAGCCGCGGCAGGGTCACCCGGTGCGGGAGGGTCGCGACGGTCATGTGGCTACTTCTTCCGCGCGGCCACGGCGACCACGACGGTCCCGCCGCTGGGCGCGAGCCGCCGCAGGGGTGCCTCACCCGGGCGCTTGGTTGCTGCTGTGAGGATCATGGTGGTGCTCCCGTCGTCCGTTGACTACAGAAACACCGTGCATGTCCGGCATGAGAGGGCGATGAGCACCGGATCACAAATGCGATAAGAGGTAGTTGCAGCTTCCTCCAGGGACCCGCGCCCCTGAGGACCCGCTACACCCAGACGTCCTCCGGGCGGATCGGCAGCCGCGTAACCGCCATCCCCGTCGCCGCCCGTACCGCCGAGGCCACCGCCGCCGGGGCGACGACCGCGCTCGCCGCGCCGACCGCCTTCGCGCCGAACGGGGCGACGACGTCGTGGTCCTCGATCAGCGCGGCCACGCGGATCTCCGGGGCGTCCAACGCGGTCGGCAGGCGGTAGCCGACGAAGGACGGGGCCAGCAGGCGGCCGTCGCCGACCGCCAGCTCCTCCATCAGGGCGAGTCCCAGGCCCTGCGTCACGCCCGCCTCGATGCGGGACTCGATCTGGCTCGGGTTCAGTGCCCGGCCGACGTCCTGGGCCGCGGTGACCTCGACGACCCGGACCGTGCCCAGCTCGATGTCGACGTCCACAACGGCCCGCATCGCGCAGAAGCCGATGCTGACGAACGCGTCGCCCTGGCCCGTCTCCGGGTTCAGCGGCTCGGTCGGGTGGGGGCGGCATTGGGCCGTCGCCCACAGGTCCTTGCCCTCCAGCGCCTCCAGGACCGACATGCCGAGGACGCCGTCGTAGGAGGTGATCCGGCCGTCCTTGATGCTGAGCAGCTCCGGCGACATGGCGAACCGCGCCGCCAACGGCTGGAGCAGTTGCTGACGCACCATCAGCGCCGCCCGCTCGACCGCGCCGCCAGCCACCCACGTCTGCCGCCCGCGCGCGGACGGCCCCGTCGCCGGCTGGTCGGTGTCGACCGGGGCGATGTAGACCTCCTCGACCCCCAGGATCTCCTGGACGATCTGCTTGGCCAGCGTCGCGAAGCCGGAGCCGGGGTCGACCGCCGCACAGATGACGGAGGCCTGCGAGCCGGTGACCCGGACCGACGCCGTGGCGACCTCGTCCGTGCCCTCGATGCCGAGCATGTGCACCATGCCGACCGCGTAGCCGATCCCGCGCCGCACGGCGGCCGGGTCGCCTGCGCCGCAGGGGCCTTCAGGGAGCAGCCACTCCGCGTCCGGCTGGTCCACCGGCAACGGCGGGAGCGGCTCGTCCGCGACGGCGTCGAGCAGCTCGCGCACCGGCGCGGGGCAGGTGACGGCCTGGCCGGTGGGCATCAGATCCCCGGTGGCCATGACGTTGCGGCGGCGGATCTCCAGCGGCGTCAGGTCGAGCGCCGCCGCGAGGCGGTCCAGCTGCGACTCGTAGGCGAAGCAGACCTGCAGCGCGCCCTCGCCGCGCATCCGCCCGGCGGGCGGGTTGTTGGTGCGCACCGCCCAGGCGTCGACGAAGACGTGCGGGACGACGTACGGCCCGGCCGCCATCGCCGCCGCAGCGGCCAGCACCTCGCTGGAGACGTCCGCGTAGGCGCCGCCGTCCAGCAGGATCTGCGCCTCGACCTTGACCAGGCGGCCCTCGGCGTCGGCGTGGTGGCGGTAGCGCAGCAGCGCCGGGTGGCGGTGCGGGTGGGTGAGGAAGGACTCCTCACGGGTCAGCGCCATCTTGACCGGATGACCGGTGCGGATCGCCAGCAGGGCCAGCATGGACTGGAAGCCGAGGTCGTCGCGGTCGGTGGTGGCACCCGGGATGCCGCTGACGACCAGGCGCACGCGATCCGGCTCGATGCCGAGGCAGGCGGCGGCGCGGTCCCGGTCGCCGTGCGGGTCGGTCGAGGCGACGTGCAGCTCGACCCCGCCGTCGGGGCGCGGCACCGCCAGCCCGGCCTCCGCTCCGATGGGCGCCGGGTCCTGACGGCCCACCTGGTACATGCCCTCGATGACGACCTCGCCGACGACGTCCGGGTCTCCGAAGCGGATCGGCAGCTGGCGGAAGATGTTGCCGTCCGGGTGCAGCGGCGGGGCCTGGAACGCCTGGTCCGGGTCGGTCAGCGCGGGCAGCGGCTCCCACTCGACCAGGATCGCGGCGGCGGCCAGCCGCGCGGTGTCCGGGTGGTCGGCGGCGACGGCGGCGTACGGCTCGCCGTGGTGCCGGACCACGTCGGCGGCGAGCACCGGTCGGTCGGCGACGACGGGACCGGTGGGCGCACCGTTGCGACTGCCGTCCGGACCGGCCGGGAGGTCGTCCGCGGTCAGCACCGCGTAGACGCCGGGGACGGCGAGAGCGGGGCCGGTGTCGATGCTCTTGATCCGCGCGTGCGCGTACGGCGAGCGCGCGAGCGCCCCCCAGAGCAGGCCCTCGGCCCAGAGGTCGGCGGCGAAGGGGAAGACGCCCATCGCCTTGGCGGCGGCGTCCTCGCGCACGGGCGACACCCCGATGCCCGTCGGTGGCTTGGGCGCCTCGGCGGCGTCCGGCTGGGCACCCGCCGCCACGGCCGCGGTGGCCGCCGGGGTGATCAGCAGGCTGCCGATCGCCCCGCCGGTCGCGCTGCCGGGCGCGCCCGCGGGGACGGTGGTGAGGTTGGTCAGCGTCTCCTCGCCGGTCCCGGCGGTGCCGCCGGTGCCGGACGGAGTGGAGGGGGTGGTCACGAACCGCTCTCCTGGCCGTGCTGGTGGGGCAGGACGTACATGCCGGCGGCCGGGTCGGGCGCGCCGGGCCCGTGCGCACCGAACTCGTCGGCCGGGAACTGGCCGGTGTCCAGGTGCCCGGTGCCGAGGTGACTCGTGTCGAGGTGACTCGTGTCGAACTGGCCCGTCTGGTACGCGGCCGCGTCGTACTGGCCGGTCGGGAACTGGCCTGTCTCGAACGTGCCCGCCTCGAAGTGACCGGTCGCGAACGAGCCGGTGTCGACGTGACCGGGCTCGAAGTGGCCCGCTTGGAACGCGCTCGCGTCGAACGTCCCCGTGTCGAACTGGCCGACGTGGAACTGTCCGGTGTCGAACTCCCCGGCCGGGTACTGCTCGTAGGCCTCGGTCCGGGTGGCCGCCGGTGCCGGGGGCGCGTCCACGGCGACCGCGCCGGCTGCACCGTCGGTCGGCTCGCCGCGCTGGACGTCGATCCGGAAGGCGCCCGTGCTGTCGGGGTTCAGGCCCGCGAACGCGCCGAACGCGCCGGTGTCCTCGGGGCCTTGAGCGTCGAGGCCGTGAGTGCCGAGGCCCTGACTGTCGGCACCCGCCGCGCGCTGGCGGTCGGCGATGCCCTTGGCCATCAGCCCGGCGCCGAGGACCGCGCCCACACGCCGTGCGCCACCCTCCGCCTCACCGGCCTGGAAGTTCTCCTCCGCCGGAGCGGAGGCCTGTCCGGGAGTGCGCAGTGCTCCGGCCGCGCCGCGTGCGTCCGGGCCGTCGGCCCGGCCGGGGAACGGAGCTGCGAACGGACCTCCCTGGTACGGGGCTTGGCCGACGTGCCCGTCGCCGCCGTACACGCCGTCGCCGTGACCACTGTGACCGCTGTGGCTGCCCTGTCCACCCTGGCCGCCCTGGCCGACGTCCTGGTAGGTCTCGCCGTAGCCCTCGTAGCCGTAGCCGTCCTGGCCGGCCCCCTGGTACGTCGCCTGGTCGTAGCCGCCGTGCTGCGCCGGGACGTCCGCGTGCACTTCGGCGTGCACGTCGGCGTCGACGTAGACCGGGAGTTCCGCCTCGCCGTCCGCGTCGCCGTACGCCGGCTCCGCATACTCGGCGGCGGCGTACTCCGCGCCGGTGTACTCGGCCCCGGCGGCGTACTCGGCACCCGCCTCCCCATAGCCCGGGTACTCGGTGGCTGCGTACTCGCCGGCTCTGTACTCCGCGCCGGTGTACCCGGCAGCCGGATACCCGGCGCCCGCGTCCCCGTAGCCCGGGTACTCCGGCGCCGCGTACTCCGCCTCGGCGGTGGACGGCACGGGCGGTTCGGGCATCGACTCCGGGATCGGGAGCGGGACCAGCTCCTCGACCGGCGAGGCCGCTTCGACCACGCCCTCGACCGGTCCGTCGCCGAAGAAGCCGGAATCGCCGCCGGTCGTCGCCGTCTCCGGCGAATCCTCCTCCGCCGCCTCGGCCCGTGACTTCGCGCAGGTGCGGACGGCCGCCAACGCGCCCTGGTAGCCGGTGCAGCGGCAGAGGTTGCCGCACAGGGCCTGCCGGGACTCCAGCTCGCTCGGGTGGTGGTTGCGCTCCAGCAGGTCGTGCACGGCCATGGCCAGGCCGGGGGCGCAGAATCCGCACTGGACCGCGCCGCTCTCGGCCAGCGCCTGCTGCACGTCGGACGGGACGCCCTCCTCGGCCAGCCCCTCGACGGTACGGACCTCCACGCCCGCCGCCAGTGCCGCCGGGACCAGGCACGCGGCCGTCAACTGGCCGTCCACCTGCACCGAGCAGGCACCGCACTCGCCCTGGTCGCAACCGCTCTTGGCCCCGGCCAGACCGAGCCGCTCGCGCAGCACGTAGAGCAGGCTCTCGCCGATCCAGGCGTCCGCGACCGGGCGCTCGATCCCGTTGACCCGGAGTGTGTACGAGGCGCGCGGCGAGTCGTCGCCGGACCCCACCGGGGTTGTCAGATAGTCCGTCACGTCAGCGCCCTCCCGAGTGCGCGGCGGGCCAGTACGGACACAGTACGCCGCAGGCGCTGGGCCGCAGGGTCGGGGTTGGCCGGCAGGGCCGACTCGCCCTCGGCGTCCGGGACGCAGGCGGAGGCCACGTACTCGCCGAACGCGGCGGCCACCCCCGGGTCGACGGTGCGTTCGCCGTCCCAGTCGATGCAGCCGGCCACCCACTGCTCGGCCTCCAGCGGCCGCAGCGGGACCGGCGCGACCGCGCCGACCGCGCAGCGCACCGCGCGCCGGGCCGGGTCCAGCACGAGCGCGACGGACGCCGCCGCGCGAGCGGGACCCGTCCGGCCGGTGGACTTCAGGAAAACCTGGGGTGCATGGAGCAGCGGAACTCGGACAAAAGCCAGCAACTCGCCCGAACGCAACGGGTCCAGGCCGGTCAGCAGATGACTGACCGCCACCTCGCGCGCCCCGTCCGCGCCGATCAGGGTGAGGGTGGCCTCCAGTGCGGCCAGCACCGGCAGGGTGTCCCCGGCCGGATGGGCGCTGACGACGTTGCCGCCCAGCGTGCCGACGTTGCGCACCTGCGGCGGGCCGACGGTACCCGCCGCCTCGGCCAACGCCGGGATCAGCGCGGCGAAGTCGGGACGGGCCATGCGCGCGTGGGTCAGTCCGGCGCCGAGCAGCGCCGCGCCGTCCTGGTACTGCCAGCCTCTGAGCTCGGAGATCCGCCCCAGTCCGAGCAGCGCCATCGGGCGCAGCAGACCGGCGTTGACGGCGCCCATCAGGTCGGTCCCGCCCGCGACGGGAACCGCGCCGGGCGAGGCCGCCACCGCGCCGACGGCCTCGTCCAGCGAGGCCGGGAGCATGATCGTCTGGTTCACTCGTGTCCCACCGTGCTCGGGCTGCTCACACCGCCACCCTCCTGGCCGTACGGTACGTGCAAACGCACCTGCTGCGCACCCTCCTCGTGGCGGCGTGGGGCACCACTCTGGCACACGCGGGTCAACGTGAGGTGACGGGTCACCCCCGGTCCCGCCCGAGGGTGACCCATGGCGCGTCCCGGCCCGAAGCGGTCACCTGGGGTGCTAGGCCCTGTCGTCAAACTCCCGCCGGGCCCGTCCATCGAACTCCCGCCGGGCCCGGCCCGCCTGACACGGCCGCCGGGGGCTTGGAGCCAGGCCCAGGCCGGCGGGTCACCCCTCGGGCGTCGCGTCGTGGGGGCGTCCCAGCACGCCGGGGCGGCGCTGCCAGGGGCGCGGGCCGTCGGCGGGCCGGTACTCGACGCCGAGCGCGTCGAGGCGGGCCCGGTGGGTCTCCATCCGCGCGGCGAACCCGGCGTAGTCCCGCGCCGCGGGCTCACGCGGCAGATCGGACCAGGCGACCTCGGCGAAGGCGGCCAGCCTCGGGAAGGCGTGGTAGTCGACCTCGCGGACGTCGTCCATGAACTCGGTCCACAGGTTCGCCTGAGTGCCGATCACGTGCCGGGCGGCCTCCGCGTCCTGACGCAGCTGTGGCGGCAGCGGCTCGAACCGGTAGACGTCCTCCAGCGTGCGGACGTAGCCGACCGGGACTGGCTCGTCGGGGCTGCCGGACTCGCGATGGTCCAGGTAGACGTACTCCTCCGGACACATCACGACGTCATGTCCCGCCTGGGCGGCGGCGATTCCGCCGGTGTAGCCGCGCCAGGACGACACCGCCGCGCCCGGCGCCAGCCCGCCTTCGAGGATCTCGTCCCAGCCGATCAGCCGCCGACCGCGCTCGGCGAGCCAGCGGTCGAAGTGGCGGATGAACCAGCTCTGCAGCTCGTCCTCGTCGGCCAGGCCCTCCTGCTTGATCCGGGCCTGGGCGGACGCGCCGGCACGCCACTGCTCCTTGGGGCACTCGTCGCCGCCGAGGTGGACGAACGTGCTCGGGAAGATCTCCAGGACTTCGGTAAGAACGTTCTCGTAGAAGCGCAGCGTCGCGTCCTCGACGTTCAGCACGTTGGGGTTGACACCCCAGTCGGTCCAGGTGCTCAGCTGCGCGGTGTCGACGACGTCGTGGTTGCCCAGCTCGGGGTAGGCGGCGATGGCGGCCTGCGAGTGGCCGGGGATGTCGATCTCGGGCACCACGGTGATCTGCCGGGCCGCGGCGTAGGCGACGATCTCGCGCAGGTCGGCCTGGGTGTAGAAGCCGCCGTGCGGGCGGTCGTCGCGGCGGTTGCCGTCGCGGAAGCCGACCATCGAGCGTTCGCGCCAGGAGCCGACCTCGGTCAGCCGGGGGTAGCGGGTGATCTCGACGCGCCAGCCCTGGTCGTCGGTCAGGTGCAGGTGCAGCACGTTGAGCTTGTGCGCGGCGAGCAGGTCGACGTAGCGCAGCACGTCCGCCTTGGGCAGGAAGTGCCGGGCGACGTCCAGCAGCACCCCGCGCCAGCCGAAGCGCGGCGCGTCGTGGACCGTGACGTGCGGCAGGGCCCAGCCCGCCTCGTCCTTGCCCCGGACCGGCGAGCGGCGGTACGCGTCCGCGCCCAGCAGCTGGCGCAGCGTCTGGGCACCCCAGAACAGCCCCGCCGCGCTGCCGCCGTCCAGCCGGACTCCGTCGGCGTCGACGGTGAGGCGGTAGCCCTCGGCCTCCAGCTCGTCGTCGAGGGCGAGGCGGATGCCGGCGCCCTCGACCACGGTGGAGGCGGCGGAGGGCAGCAGCGGCAGGCCGGTGGCCGCGCCGAGCTCGGCACGCAGCCAGGCGGTCACCGCCTCGGCGCCGGGAGCGGCGTCCAGGGCGGTGCCGGGCGTCAGCGGAAACGCGCCCGTAGCGGCGGGCTGGGCAAGAGACAGCGGCGCGGGGAGTAGGTGCATGGCGCCCATCCTGCCGCGCCGCCGCCACCCGGAACAGGTGCCCGACGGCCGATTGTCAGGAGCCCTTACCGGCTTCCGCGGCAGCCCTTCACCGGCCTTCGCGGGTCGGACTCCACCCGGCCGGGCGGGGCCTACTTGCCCTTGCCGCCCTTACCGTCCTTGCCGCCCTTGTCGCCGCCACCGGCCTCCATACCCTCCCAGATCTCCTTGCAGAGCGGGCAGACCGGGTACTTCTTGGGGTCGCGGCTGGGCACCCAGACCTTGCCGCAGAGCGCGACGACCGGGGTGCCGGAGAGGGCGCTCTCCATGATCTTGTTCTTGTCGGCGTAGTGCGCGAAGCGCTCGTGGTCGCCGTCGCCGTGGGAGGTCTGCGGGACCTCCTCGATCAGAGTGCCGGTTCCGAGGCCGCGCTCGGGTTCAAGGGTGCTCATGCCGGTCAAGTCTAGGCGGTGTCCGACGACGCGGGAGCGGGCCGCCGGTGCCCGTGTCGGCTCAGTTCAGCGTCGGGTCGTCCGGGTAGGTCGCCACCAGGGCCAGCTCGCCCCGCTGCCGGCGCAGCACCGCGCGCCACAACCGCTCCGGATCCGGGAAGGAGACGTCGCCCGGCTCGGAGTCCACCAGGTACCAGGCGCCCTCCATCAGTTCGTCCTCCAGCTGGCCCGGGGCCCAGCCCGCGTAACCGGCGAAGACGCGGAGCCCGCCCAGCTCGGCGGCCAGCAGCTCCGGCGGGGCCTCCAGGTCGACCAGCCCGATCGCGCCGTGGACCCGCCGCCAGCCGAGCACTCCGTCGTCCCCCTGCTCCCCCGGCACCACCGCCAGGGCCAGCGCGGAGTCCAGCCCGACAGGACCGCCCTGGAACACCACCGCGGGCTCGCCCGCGAGGTCCGCCCAGACGTCGAGCACCGCGCCGACCTCCACCGGCGTCGGCCGGTTCAGCACCACCCCGAGACTGCCCTCGGCATCGTGGTCCAGCAGCAGCACCACGGCCCGGTCGAAGTTCGGGTCGGTCAGCGCGGGCGTCGCCACCAGGAGGCGGCCGGTGAGCAGGACGGGCTCCGTCATGGCAGACATGATCCCGCACCTGAGGCGCTCCGGGCATTCGAACACGTCCCTCGGAGGGCGCGTGAGGGCTCCTTCGAGGGGCGCGGGACCGTTCGCCTGAGACCTTGCCCACAGGGGCCCCGAGCCGATAGCACCGCCCACACGCACCCCGGCCAGCGACGCGGCGTCTTCACAGGGATTCCACGACAGCAAGGAACCACTCCGGTGACCACTACCATCTCTCAGAGTGCCTGCACCCTTGTGCACTTTCCTGTCCATATGAGCTCCACGACCACCCCAGGATCGCGAGAACATGACCGACGATGTCCTGATCGTCCACGGCGGTACACCGCTCGAGGGCGAGATCCGCGTCCGCGGCGCCAAAAACCTCGTGCCCAAGGCCATGGTGGCCGCGCTGCTGGGCCATGAGCCCAGTCGGCTCCGCAACGTGCCGGACATCCGCGACGTCAAGGTGGTCCGCGGCCTGCTCCAGCTGCACGGAGTCATCGTGCGCCCGGGCGAGGAGGACGGCGAGCTGGTCCTCGACCCCACGCATGTGGAGAGCGCCAACGTCGCCGACATCGACGCCCACGCGGGCTCGTCCCGGATCCCGATCCTCTTCTGCGGCCCGCTGCTGCACCGTCTCGGCCACGCCTTCATCCCGGGCCTGGGCGGCTGCGACATCGGCGGACGTCCGGTGGACTTCCACTTCGACGTGCTGCGGCAGTTCGGCGCGGTCATCGAGAAGCACCCGCAGGGCACCGTGCTCAACGCCCCGCAGCGGCTGCGCGGCTGCAAGATCGAGCTGCCCTACCCCTCGGTCGGCGCGACCGAGCAGGTGCTGCTCACGGCCGTCCTCGCGGAGGGCGTCACCGAGCTGGCCAACGCGGCGATCGAGCCGGAGATCGTGGACCTCATCTGCGTGCTGCAGAAGATGGGCGCGATCATCTCGATGGGCACCGACCGGACCATCCTGATCACCGGCGTCGACCGTCTGGGCGGCTACAACCACCGCGCCCTGCCGGACCGCCTGGAGGCGGCCTCCTGGGCCTGCGCGGCGCTGGCCACCGGCGGGGACATCTACGTCCACGGCGCGCGCCAGCTGGAGATGATGACCTTCCTCAACACCTTCCGGAAGGTCGGCGGCGCCTTCGCGGTGGACGACGGGGGCATCCGCTTCTGGCACCCGGGCGGCGAGCTCAAGGCCATCGCCCTGGAGACCGACGTGCACCCCGGCTTCCAGACCGACTGGCAGCAGCCGCTGGTCGTCGCGCTGACCCAGGCGTCGGGCCTCTCCATCGTCCACGAGACGGTCTACGAGTCGCGGCTCGGCTTCACCTCGGCGCTGAACCAGATGGGCGCGCACATCCAGCTCTACCGCGAGTGCCTGGGCGGCACGCCGTGCCGCTTCGGCCGCCGCAACTTCCTGCACTCGGCGGTCGTCTCCGGCCCCTCCAAGCTCCAGGGCGCCGAGCTGGTCATCCCCGACCTGCGCGGCGGCTTCTCCTACCTGATCGCCGCGCTGGCGGCGCAGGGCACCTCGCAGGTGCACGGGATCGACCTGATCAACCGGGGCTACGAGAACTTCATGGCCAAGCTCCGCGCGCTCGGCGCGGACATCGAGCTCCCGGGCGAGGCGGCCTGACGGCCGCTCCGCTCCCCCGCACGCACACGACGCGCCGCCCGGCTCCGGGCGGCGCGTCGTGCTTTCCCCTGACTTTCAGACGGCTTTCAGACGCGGTAGCGGGTGAACACGTGCACCCGGCCCACCGGGACGAAGCCGCGCCGGGCGTACCAGTGCCGCGGCCAGTCGTCGGGTTCGGCGAGCAGGAAGAACAGGTCCGCGGCAGAAGCCCGGTGCAGGGCGGTGGCGAGGACGGCGTCGGCGTACCCGCGCCGGGTGTACTCGTCGGCCGTGACCAGGTCCTCGAACTGCGCGACGTGGTCGTGCCCGAGGTCCCGGTAGAGGTCCGCCCAGGAGGCGACCTCCCCGCCCGGCTCGTCCCGGACGCCCAGGAGGACCACCTCGTCCGCGCCGCGCAGCCGCGCCGTCCGTCGGTCCACGAGGTGACGGACAGTCTCCTCGGCCTGGTGCGGCATCCAGACGCGCGTCTGCCGGGTCAGCGCCGGACGCACCTCGTCCAGCGTGAGCTCCTCGGCGGCCCGTGCAGGCTCCGGACGCGGGCCCTGGTGGATCATCACCACCTCGGTCCCGTACGCGTATCCGGCGGCCGTCAGCGGCCCCGCACAGGCCTCCCCGTGGGCCTCGGAGAGGACGAGGATCCGACGGTGGCCCAGACCGTCCAGCAGCGCGTCCGCGTGCGCGGTCAGATCGGCGGGGTCGGGGGTGCCGTCGACCACCAGCTGGTTGTGCTCGTGCGACCCCGCGTAGGCCGGGTCGCGCACCGCGAAGCCGCCCTCGAAGTCCTTGCACACAGCCGCCTGCCGGCGTGCGAACCCGGCGAGGAAGGCGGTGGCCCGGTCGAACTGCTGCTCGGCTGACATCCGCTCAGTATGCACCGGGGTGTCCCGTGGGAACGCCGCGAGCCGGCCGCCCCGCTGACGCGGAGTGACCGGCTCGTGGTGTCTGACGCCCAGGGCTTACTTGCCCTTGGCGGCCTCCTTGAGCTTGGAGCCCGCCGACACCTTGACGCTGTAACCGGCCGCGATCTGGATCGGGTCACCGGTCTGCGGGTTGCGGGCGGTACGGGCGGCACGGTGGGTGCGCTCGAAGGTCAGGAAGCCGGGGATGGTGACCTTCTCGTCGCCCTTGGCGACGACGTCGCCGACGACCTCGGCGAAGGCGGCCAGGACGGCGTCCGCGTCCTTGCGGGTCACCTCGGCGCGCTCCGAGAGCGCGGCCACCAGCTCACTGCGGTTCATGTGTACTCCATTGTGGTCTGTCGCGTTGCGATCCTCGGCTGCCCCGGAGGACCGCCACCTCGGCTGCCGAGCCGAGCGCCACCTAGGTGACGTCCCAGCAGGCGAGGGGTGTGCTGAGCACGAATCCTGCCCCCATTCCCGCCGGGAAAGCGAATCCGGCACCCTTGAGAGTCACACGAACAGCGCCAACGAACACGCCGCCCGGACTCTCGCCGGACACTCTAAGCGGACGATTCCACACCTTTCGGAACCGACGCGCCGGGGCCACCGTATCGGTTGCTGTGCGTAGTCCCCAAACGTGAAACGGCTCTGTCTCGCGGCCCTGCGCGTTCGGCCTGCCACCTGCGCGGATGGCTCGGCGCGTAGTACCCCGCGCTCCCTGAGCGGTGCACCTGCCTGTCAGCCGTTGACCACCGGGATCGCCCCGGTCTCCGTCACCGCCGGAGCCTGCGCCGAGCCCGCCTCGTGCGCAGCTTCCCGCACCGCCGCCGCGACCGTCTTCGCGACGTCCGGGTGGAAGACGCTCGGGATGATGTAGTTGGCGTTGACCTCGTCCGCGCCCACCGTCCCGGCGAGCGCACGCGACGCGGCCAGCATCATCTCGGTGTTGACCGTGCGGCTCTGCGCGTCCAGCAGGCCGCGGAAGACGCCTGGGAAGACCAGCACGTTGTTGATCTGGTTCGGGAAGTCGCTGCGCCCGGTGGCGACGACCGCGGCCGTCTGGCGGGCCACGGCCGGGTCGACCTCCGGGTCGGGGTTGGCCAGGGCGAAGACGATCGCGTCCTCCGCCATCGCCGCGATGTCGTCGCCGTCGAGGACGTTCGGCGCGGAGACACCGATGAAGACGTCCGCACCGCGCACGGCCTCCCTCAGGGAGCCGGTGCGGTTGCTGCGGTTGGTGTTCTCGGCGATCCAGCGGAGCGAGTCGTTGAGGTCGTCGCGGCCCAGGTGGACCACGCCCTTCACGTCCGCGACCGTGGCGTGTTGCACGCCCGCCGCCATCAGCAGCTTCAGGATCGCCGTGCCGGCCGCGCCCGCGCCCGACATGACCACGCGCACGTCACCGATGTGCTTGCCGACCACCTGCAGCGCGTTCATCAGCGCGGCGAGGACGACGATCGCGGTGCCGTGCTGGTCGTCGTGGAAGACCGGGATGTCCAGCGCCTCGCGCAGCCGCGCCTCGATCTCGAAGCAGCGCGGGGCGGAGATGTCCTCCAGGTTGATGCCCGCGAAGCCGGGGGCGATCGCCTTGACGATGGCCACGATCTCGTCGCTGTCCTGGGTGTCCAGGCAGATCGGCCAGGCGTCGATCCCGGCGAACCGCTTGAACAGGGCCGCCTTGCCCTCCATGACCGGGAGCGCGGCCATCGGGCCGATGTTGCCGAGGCCCAGCACCGCGGAGCCGTCGGTGACCACGGCGACGCTGTTGCGCTTGATGGTGAGGCGGCGCGCGTCCTCGGGGTTCTCGGCGATGGCCATGCAGACGCGGGCGACGCCCGGCGTGTAGATCATGGACAGGTCGTCACGGTTGCGGATCGGCAGCTTGCTGGACATCTCGATCTTGCCGCCGAGGTGCATCAGGAAGGTGCGGTCGGAGACCTTGCCGATGGAGATGCCCTCGATGGTGCGGAGCTTCTCGACGATCTCGTCGGCGTGGGCGACCGAGACGGCCGCGATGGTGACGTCGATCCGGAGCGCCTCAAGGCCGGACGCCGTCACGTCGAGACCGGTCACGGTCCCGCCGGAGGACTCCACGGACGTGGTGATCTGGCTCACCGCGTTGCCGCGGGCCGGGACCTCCAGCCGCACCGTGATCGAGTTGGACACACTGGGGACCGCCGCCATCGACGTTGCCTTCTTCCTGTACCCGCTGCTTCAACCGTGCTGTGGATGAGTCGTCCCGATCGTCCCACCTACTTGCCGGTAGGCGGAAATATTGTTCCGCAGCGCGGACGAAGCCTGAGATACTCCGGCCGCCGCGCGCGGCTTCCACAGACCATCCTGCCTGCGCCGCTGCCGATCCCGGCCGTCCGGGGCGGCGCCCCGCCGAGAGTTCGCGCCGAGTTCGGAACGGAGGCACTTCAGGACAGATGTGGAAGAGGGGAATGCGTTCCGGGGGACCTTTGTTACTCTGGCTGTACGGCACCGGCTCGATCCAAGCCCCCGGGCCCAACCTTCGTCGCTTCGAGCGACCACTTGCCGCGAGGCGAGCATGGCGGGTCGGTGCCGTATCAGACGCTCAGTCAGTTCGGGCCCCCTACCGATTCGGTAGGGGGCCCGAACTGCGTCTTCCGCCGACCCCGGCGGCCCGCCGCCCGGCAGTCTGACGCAGCGTCAGCCGTGCAGCAGCGCCGGGACGCCGGCCGAGTTCGGCAGGTCGAGCGGGCCGCTCAGCACGGTCAGCCGCTGCGTCGCGCGGGTCAGGGCCACGTAGAGCACCCGCAGACCCGCCTCCGACTCCCCCGCGATGCCGGACGGGTCGGCGACCACGGTGGCGTCGTACTCCAGGCCCTTGGCCTCCAGGCTGCCCAGCGCGACTGCGCGCTCACCCAGGCCCGCGATCCACCCGCGCGCCTCCTCGCGGCGCTCCATCGGGACAACGATGCCGACGGTGCCCGCGACCTCGTCCAGCAGCCGCGCCACCTCCGTGCGCGCCGCCTCGCCCATCGCTTCCTCGTCCGCGACCGCCGCGAAGCGCGGGGCGACGCCGGTCGAGCGGACCGCGACGGGCGGCTCGATGCCGGGCGCGGCCTGGGCCAGGATCCGCGACGCGACCTCGGCGATCTCGGCCGGGTTGCGGTAGTTGGTGGTCAGCGTGAAGCGCCGCCGCGGCTTCGACCCGAGGGTCTCGTCCATCGCGGCCTGTGCCTCGGCCGGGTCGATCCAGGACGACTGGGCCGGGTCGCCGACGATGGTCCAGGTCGCGTTGCGGGCGCGGCGGCCGACCATCCGCCACTGCATCGGCGTCAGGTCCTGGGCCTCGTCGACGATGACGTGGGCGTAGTCGCGACGCTCGGCCGCGGCCACGGCGCGCTGCTCCTGCTCGCGGCGCTGGCGGTCGCCGTAGGTGGTGACCTCGTCCAGACCGGTGAGCAGTTCGGTCGGGTCGACCTCGCGCACCCGCGCCCGGTACGGCTCGCCGAGCTGCACCTGGAGCTCGTCCAGCAGCGCCACGTCGGCCACGCTGACGCCGCCGCGACCGCGCCGGTCCAGATGCCGCCAGGAGTCGACCAGCAGCCGTAGCTCCGCGCGGGTGAAGGCGCCACGGGCCAGGCCGCCGAGACGGCGCTGGTCGGCGAGGGCGGCCAGCACCGCACGCGGCGTCAGCGCGGGCCACCAGGCGTCCAGGAAGTCGAGGAAGGCGTCCTCGTCGGTGACGTACTCCTCGAAGCTCTCCCGCTGCCGCTGCGCCTCCTCGCGCTCGTAGCGGTCGACGGGGGTCGGCCGGCCGCGCCGCAGCTGGGTCCAGAGCGCGTCGAGCAGCGCCCGCCGGGCACGCGGCCGGAGCAGGTTGACGGGCGTGTTGCCGCCGAGCACGGTGCGGCGCAGTCCGTGCAGGGCGGCGGCGTCCAGCTTGAGCACCTCGCCCATGGCGACGACGCGCAGCTCGGTGGGGGTGTCCTGGCCGTCGAGCGCGGCGCGCGCGGCGCGGCGCAGCAGCGCGACCATCCGGGAGGAGCCCTTGAGCCGGGCGGTCTCCGGGATGTCGTAGCGGTCGGCCTGCTCGCCGTCGACGAGGCTGCCGATGGCGCGGATGGCGACCTGGCCCTCCTCGCCCAGCGCGGGCAGCACTCCCTCGGTGTAGGAGACGAGCAGCGGCGTCGGGCTGACCACCAGGATGCCGCCCGCGTACCGGCGGCGGTCGTGGTAGAGCAGGTAGGCGGCACGGTGCAGGGCGACGGCGGTCTTGCCGGTGCCCGGACCACCGGTGACCAGGGTGGCCCCGGCCGCCTGGGCGCGGATCACCTCGTCCTGCTCCTGCTGGATCGAGGAGACGATGTCGCGCATCGAGTGACCGCGGGCCCGGCCGAGCGTCGCCATCAGCGCGCCGTCGCCGACGACGGTGATCGGCCGCCCGGCAAGGCGCGGCTCCAGGTCGGGGCGGAGCAGGTCGTCCTCGACGCCGAGCACCTTGCGCCCGCGCGAGCGGATCACCCGGCGGCGCACCACCCGGCCGGGCCGACGCGGGGTGGCCTGGTAGAAGGGCGCGGCGGCGGGCGCACGCCAGTCGATCACCAGCGGACCGTACTCGGCGTCGAGTACGCCGAGACGGCCGATGTGCAGGGTCTCCGCGATGTCCGGGTCGGCCGGGTCGAGCGGGGTCTGCGAGGGGAAACCGTCCTCCTCGGGGCGGTCCGGCGCCTGGAGGTCGATCCGGCCGAAGAGGAAGTCCTCGAACTCGTTGGTGAGTCGCTGGAGATGACGTCCAGCCTGGTAGGCCTGGGCGTCACGCTCGGCGAGCGCGCCCGGCGTCCCGGCCAGGAACTTGCGGTTGGCGTCGTCCAGGATGAACTCGGCCTCGGCCAGCTTCTCGCCGAGCCGCTGGTAGACCGTGTCGAGGTGGGCCTGCTCGACCGCGATCTCGTGGTCGAGAACCCCCTCCTCGGACGCTGCGGGCGTCCCGGACAATGCGGGCGTCCCGGACCCCTCGGGCGTCTCCGCCGCCGTGGGGCCGCGGTCGTGGACGCGGTCGGGTCTGTGGTCGGCCGTGTGATCGGTCGTGTGCTGCGTGGGCGAGGCCAATGAGATCCCCTGTGGTCCAACGTGGGCGCTGCGCTCCCTGAAAAAGGGAACTGTTGATCCTACGCCCTCCGGGCGCTCGGGTGGAGGGCCACGGTCCGCTCGGTCGCGTCGGGTGCGAGGAAAGTCAGCAGCTCAGCGGCCTCGGCCTCGATCCGTTCACGCACGGCCGCCGACTGCCGGGCGAACAGTTCGATCTCCAGTGCGGCCGGTTCGCCCTTCCGCTTCGGCCTGGTGTACGACCACGCGCCGCCGAGCCGCCCGTCCACCAGCAGCGCGGGACGGTAGCCGTTGCCGCGGGCGAACAGCTCGGCCCGATCGCGCTCGGCAAGGACCCGGCTGCGGTCGGCATGCCCGATCAGCACGTTGTCGTAGTCCGGCAGGAAGCGCGGCGGCGCGGGGGTCTCCGGGTCGGGACGCGGCGCGTCGGGAAGGTCGAACAGCTCCCGGCCGGTCACCGCGTCGGCGAAGACCGCGAGCCGTGGCCGCAAGAGCTCGAAGACCTCGCCGAGCCGGGTCACCCCGCTCCAGCTCTGCGCGTCCTGGACGCTCGCGGGCCCGAAGGCGGCGAGGTAGCGCAGCACGATCGCCTCGACGTCGGGCCGCTGCTGGGGGCGGCCGAGCCAGGACTCGACGGTGGCGAGGGTGGCCGCCCGGCTGCGGCCCCACTCGCCGCGCGGGGTGACCTGGACCAGCGAGAACTTGTAGCGGACGGCCGTGCCGAGCGCGGCGGGTTCGCAGCCCGGGAACCGCTCGGCCAGCGCCGCGCCCAGCTTGGCGGGCGTCAGCGGTCCGGCGTCCAGCAGCTCACGGGCGGCGGCCCAGAGCGCCTCGGGCTCGACCCCGGCCAGCGGGCCGCGGAAGACCGCCCGCTCGCCGAACGGGGTGGCGTCGTGCACCGGCTGTGTGAAGGCGCGCAGGGTGAGCGCGTCGTCGACGTCGTGCAGGTGGATCGTCCCCCGCAGCGTCGAAAGCCGGACGGTGCGCCGCTCGGCCAGCAGCGCGGAGGCCTCGGCGGGGTCGAACCCGGCGATCCGGGACCAGAGCGCGGTGTAGGGGTTGAGCGGGATCTGCGACTGCAGGCCGACCAGCCTCCCGATCACGTCGAGCGGCGTCCTGTGCACGCGCGACAGCAGGAACTGACGCTCCATCAGAGCACGGTTCAGAGCCCGGCGGTCGAGTGCGCGGAGGGTCGCCATGGGACCCAGCCTAGGCAGCCACCCCCTCCCTCGGAGCGCACTACACCGATCTCCACGCCGCGCGCCGCCTCGATAGACCCAATCTGACTAGTTGACTCAAGACTAGTTGCAATGCAACTATCAACTCATGGACGAGACGACCACCACCCAGCACCCCACGGACACCGCTCCGCAGCAGCGGGTCCGCACCGCACTGGTCATCGGGGGCGGCATCGCCGGCCCCGTCGTCGCGACCGCCCTGCAGCAGGTCGGCATCCGCGCCACCGTCTGCGAGGCCTACGCCGGAACCGCCGACGGCGTCGGCGGCGGCATGGGCTTCGCCCCCAACGGCCTCCAGGCGCTGGACGCAGTCGGCATCGGCAACGCGGTCCGCGCCGTCAGCACGCCGATGGAGGGCATGATCATCGAGAGCTGGAACGGCAGGCAGCTCGGCGAGTTCGGCAATCTGCCGGGCATCCCGCCGCAGCGGTTCGTGGAGCGCTCCGACCTCTACCGGGTGCTGAACGACGCGGCCGAGGCGGGCGGCGTCACCACGCTGACCGGCCGCCGCCTGGTCGACGCGGTCGACGACGGCACCCAGGTCACGGCACGTTTCGCGGACGGCACCACCGCCACGGCCGACCTGCTGATCGGCGCGGACGGCATCCACTCCACGGTCCGGCGGCTGATCGACCCCGCCGCCCCCGAGGCGCAGTACGCGGGCACGCACAGCTTCGGCGCCTGGGTCGAGGACAGCGGCCTGCCGGACACCGGCGGCAAGATGCGGATGTCGTTCGGCAAGCGGGCCTTCCTCGGCTGGCAGGTCTTCGAGGACGGCCGCTGCCTCTGGTTCGTCAACCTCCCCAGCCCGATGCCGGTCACCGTGGCCGAACAGCGCGCGAAGGGCGCGGAGTTCTGGCTCCGGACGATGGTCGAGCTCTTCCGCGAGGACGCCAGCCCGGCCGTCCGGCTGCTGGAGCGGACCGACCCGGAGGCGCTGATCTTCGCGGGCAGTATGGAGTTCATGCCGCCGGTCCCGAACTGGAGCCGCGGCCGGATCGTGCTGGTCGGCGACGCGGTGCACGCGCCGTCGTCCAGCTCGGGCCAGGGCGCGTCGCTGGCGATCGAGAGCGCGGTGCAGCTCGCCCGCTGCCTGCGCGACCTCCCGGTCGACCGGGCGCTGGTCGCCTACGAGCAGCTGCGCCGGCCCCGGGTGGAGCGGATCATGAAGGCGACCGCCCGCACCAACGCCCGCAAGGCCGCGGGCCCGGTCGGACGGGTGGTCAGGGACGCGCTGCTGCCGCTGATGTTCAGAGTGATGAAGCCGGAGAAGTCGGCCTGGCAGTACGTCCACCCGATCGACTTCGCCGCACCGGTGGCCTGAACAGGCAGTTCAGGACGGTTTGGGTACACCCTGGGGCCGATCGGTGAATCACTTGCAAGATCCACCGATCGCGATGTTGGGTGGAGCCATGACAGGAGACCCCACCCTCTATCTCCTCGGCACCGGTGCGCAACCCGTACTGAACATCGCTGTCGCCGTGGAACGCGCCCAGGCCGACGGCTGGCAGGTCTGCCTCGGACTCACCCCGACCGCGGCCGGCTGGCTCCACCCCTACCTTCCCGGTCTGGAGGCGCTGACCGGGCACCCCGTGCGCGCCCACTACAAGCTGCCCGGCGAGCCCGACGTCTGGCCCACCGCGGACGTGGTGCTGCTCGCCCCGGCCACCTTCAACTCGATCAACCGCTGGGCCCTCGGCCTGACCGACTCCTTCGTCCTCGGCTACGCCGCCGAGGCGCTCGGCCGCGGCATCCCGACCGTCGCCCTCCCCTGCGTCAACGCGGCCCTCGCCGCACACCCGCAGTACGCCCGCTCCCTGGACACCCTCCGCGCCGCCGGCGCCCGCATCCCCACCCCGGACCCGCTCTCGGTCACCGCCCCGGGCCAGGACGACACCCCGGGCTTCGACTGGCCGCTGGGCCTCGCCGAGGCCCGCGCCGCCTACGCCAGCCTCCAGGCAGCGCGTACCGGAACGGCATGAACGCCATAAACGCAGAGAGCCGCCCGGCGGACCGGGCGGCTCTCTGTTCACATGGGAATCGGTGGAGGTGGCGGGAATCGAACCCGCGTCCTGTGGTGCGGAACCAGGGCTTCTCCGAGCGCAGTCTGCTGTGCTTTTCTCGGCCCCGGGAGTCACGCAGACAAGCTCCCGACGGGCTCAGTCACTGTTTAGTGTTCCGTGCGCCCCCGCGACCGGGCCGAACGGTGGAGTCTCCTAGATTAAGCCAGGATCCGGGACGGAGACGCGCCCGGTCTGACTCCTTCGATGCTCGCTCAGGCGGCGAGGGCGAAGGTATCGCGCTTGGTGTTGGCGATTATGTTTTGCGACACGTGGTTTACGAGATCATTGCCGCGTTCCTCGGCTCGCTTCTCCTGGCTCGACATCCCCAGTCGAAACCGATCACCCCCATGCAAGGGTGCTGTTCAGTTGTCAAAGCACCGGCTTTCGCCGTTGCCGTCCCACCTGGTCCGGGGAGACCCTGCGGAACGCTGTCCATGCTACGGCGCAGCGACTGGCAAGGTCCAGTTCATTAACCCTGGGCCCGCTGACGGCGGCGTGCCGCGGCCACGGCGCGGTCCGTCTCCCTGCGGTCCTGCTTCTCGCGGAGCGTCTGCCGCTTGTCGTGCTGCTTCTTGCCCTGGGCGAGGGCGATGCTGACCTTGGCCCGGCCGTCCTTGAAGTAGATGGAGAGCGGCACCAGGGTGTAGCCGGTCTCCTTCAGCTTCTGGTCGAGCTTGTCGATCTCCCACTTGTGCAGCAGCAGCTTGCGCTTGCGCCGCGCGGCGTGGTTGGTCCAGGTGCCCTGGGCGTACTCCATGATGTGCACGTTGTGCAGCCACGCCTCGCCGCTGGTCACGTCGGCGAAGCCATCCACCAGGGAGGCGCGGCCGGCGCGGAGTGACTTGACCTCGGTGCCCGTCAGCACCATGCCGCACTCGTACTCGTCGATGATGTTGTAGTCGTGCCGCGCCTTCTTGTTGGAGGCGATGAGCTTGTTGCGCGGGTCGTCTTTCTTCTTCGCCATAGTGCGGGCCATTCTCGCACTTCGTACCCGCTCCGGGCACGGGCGTTTTCCGGAGCCCGTACAGGAGGCCCTACTGGCTGTCCATGTCGGAGAGGTCGTCCAGGACAGTCAGGGCAGTGCTCTCCGCAGCCTGCGGGGTGGCGTCGGTCGGGACCTCGACGTCGGGCTGGATGCCCTGGCCGTCCGGCGAGTGGCCGGAGGGGGTGAGGTAGTTGCCGACCGTGCGCTCCTGCACCACGCCGTCGGAGAGGGTCTGCGGCTGCTGCACAGCACCCTTGCCGAAGGTGGGCCTGCCGACCACGACCGCGCGACCGCGGTCCTGGAGCGCGCCGGTGACGAGTTCGGCGGCGCTCATCGTGCCGCTGTCGACCAGCACCACCAACGGCGTCGAGGTGTCGCCGCCGGACGCGGCCTGCAGCACCTGCTGCGGCGCGCCGCCGCCTGACTGGTAGCGGGCGACCGGTCCGCCGTCCAGGAATACGGACGCCGTGGCGACCGCCTCGCTGACCAGGCCACCGGAGTTGCCGCGCAGGTCGAGCAGGATGCCGCGCCCGTCCGTCGCCGGATGCAGCTCCAACTGCCGTACGGCGGCCTGGACCTGTTCGGAGACACCGAGGGTGAAGGCGTCCATGCTGATCCGGGTGACGCCGCGCGCCGGGTGGTCGACGTGGACGTCGTCCTCGTCCAACAGGGCCCGGTGCAGCGTCGCATCCACCGCCCTGGACGTACTCGTGGGGCCCTCCTGGAGCCGCAGCACGACCGGCGAGCCGACCGCGTCGGACGCACCGCCGCGCAGCAGGCCGACCACCTCGGTGACGGGCAGCCCGGTCACCGGGGTGCCGCCGACCGCGAGCAGCCGCTCGCCCGCGCGGACACCGCCGAGCGCGGCGGGGCCTCCCGGAAGCGTCCGGGTCACGCTCACCTCGCCCTGCGGCGAGCGGGCCACCCAGAGCCCGACGCCGACGTAGTGACCGTCCAACTCCTGGCTGTAGGCGGCGAACTGCTGCGCGGTGTAGTCGGCGGCCCACCGGTCCGCAGCTCCGGAGGCTCCCGAGCCGTCGGAGTTGTCGGAGCTGTCTGCTCTGTGTGACGACGGAGCGGCCGCGGCGACCGACGTCGTCGACCGTCCCTCGCTCCCCCACGCACCGGTCCCGACACCCACCGCGCACACCGTCACGAACACCAGCCCCAGCGTCAGCTGGAGCCGTAGTACGCGACGAGTTGGTGACATGGACGAAGAGTCTAGAGGTGCGGGCTCGGGCGACATGCCCGAAGACGACGAAAAGCCCCGGACGCAGTACGCGTTCCGGGGCTTTTCGTATGGGGTGATCAGCAGAGTTGTCGGTCCGTCAGACCTTCAGGTACTTCTGCAGCGTGAGGAAGGCCGCCAACGAGGACATGCCGACACCGATCACCAGCAGCAGTGGCATGACCTGGACCACCGGACCCCAACCGATGAAGCTGATCAGGGTGATCTGCTTCTTCAGCACCATGTCGATCAGCACGTACTTGCCGATCGCCAGCATGCCGGAGGCAAGGACCGCGCCCACCACGGCGGCGAAGGCCGCCTCCGCGATGAACGGCATCTGCACGTAGTAGTTGGAGGCGCCGACCAGTCGCATGATGCCGGTCTCGCGCTTACGGCTGAACGCCGACACACGAACGGTGTTGACGATCAGCAGCAGCGTCACGCCGAGCATGACGACCATCACCACGACCGCGACCCACTGGCCGGTGTCCATCAGGTTGAACAGCGGCTTGAGCACGGCGCTCTGGTCGTCGACGGAGGCCACGCCGGGCTGGCCCGCGACCAGACCGGCGATCTGGTCGTAGTCCTGAGGGTTGGTCAGCTTGACGCGCAGCGCGTTGTTGAACGCGTCAGCGTTGATGTACGGAGAGAGCGGCGAATCCGGGAACTGGGCCTTGAAGTTGACCAGCGCCTGCTGCTGCGTCTCCGTGTAGACCGTCTGCACCAGGGAGTTCTTGTCCAGGTTCGCGTGGACCTGGTTGATCTCCGCCTGGGTCGCCACGCCGGAGGCGCAGTTGGGCGTCTTCTGCAGGTTGGTCGTGTTGTCGTGGTTGCAGAAGTAGATCGAGACCTCGACCTTGTCGCCCCAGTACCCCTTCATCTGGCTGACCTGGGAGTTCAGCAGCATGGCCGCACCGGCGAGGGTGAGTGACAGGGCCACACTCACGATCACGGCGATGGTCATCGTCAGGTTGCGTCGGAGACCGATCCAGATCTCCGACATGACGAATTGGGCTCGCATGGACAGGTCCTCTAATCAGTGCTGGTAGCCGTAGACGCCACGGGACTGGTCGCGGACCAGGTGACCTTGGTCCAGCTCGATGACGCGCTTGCGCATCTGGTCGACGATCGCCTGGTCGTGGGTCGCCATCAGCACGGTGGTGCCGGTCCGGTTGATCCGGTCCAGCAGCTTCATGATGCCGACGGAGTTCTGCGGGTCGAGGTTTCCGGTCGGCTCGTCCGCGATCAGGAGCATCGGGCGGTTCACGAAGGCGCGGGCGATGGCCACACGCTGCTGCTCACCACCGGAGAGCTCACCGGGCATGCGGTCCTGCTTGCCGGCCAGGCCGACCAGTTCGAGGACCTCGGGGACGACCTTCTTGATGGTCCCGCGGGGCTTGCCGATGACTTCGAGGGCGAACGCGACGTTCTGGCCCACGGTCTTGTTGGGGAGAAGGCGGAAGTCCTGGAACACGGTGCCCAACTGGCGGCGCATGTGCGGCACCTTCCAGTTGGACAGCTTGGCCAGGTCCTTGCCGAGCACGTGCACACTTCCGGTGCTCGGACGCTCCTCGCGCAGAATCAGGCGCAGGAAGGTCGACTTTCCCGAGCCGGAGGAACCGACGAGGAAGACGAACTCACCCTTCTCGATCTCGAGCGAGACGTTGTCCAGCGCCGGACGGTTCTGCTTCGGATAGGTCTTGGATACGTTGTCGAATCGGATCACGGCTGCATCACGGTGGGCAGTGTAGGCGGACAGGGCTCGGCCGACCTTACGCGAAGCCGATGCGGACCCGCAGGTTCACACCGCGAAAGGTGGGGGAGTTCACGGACAGTAGCGGACATTCAAGGACAATCCATCAGGCAAAATCCGCCTGCGTATGTGGTTGATCACGGACGGCCACCAGGGGAAAGACCGGAATCACGCTGGATCGCGAGTGACGTGGCACAGTGGAGGGAACCACCCGGACCAGGTGGTGCGTTGTGCACATCGGAGGAGGAGATCGCGATGACGCTCGACCGTCTGGTGTGCGCCAACTGCTCGGGTCCCGTGAGCGAGGGCCGTTGCCCGACCTGCCGGGCGAGCCGACAGCGCATGTTGCAGCAGCAGGGGCTCTTCGCCTCCCTGTCCCCCGCCGCCGTGATCGCGCTGGTGGCGGCGCTGGTGGCATGCGTGCTGATAGCGCGGCACGCCTTCGCCTGAGGGCGACCGATACACCCCTACACCGATACACAGCAGACCGAAACACAGCAAAGGGCCCGGGTTCCGACGGTCGGTCGGAAGCCCGGGCCCTTTGCATGCGTCGTGCCGGTACGTCGTGCCGGTGCCTCAGTGCTTGCGGGCGTTCGCCGCGCGCGGGCCGAAGCGGAAGACGAGGCCGCCCAGCACGAAGGTGAAACCGCCGACGAGGATCAGCGTGGTGTCCGAGCCGCCACCGGTCTCCGCGAGCTGGGTCCGCGCCGGAGCCTGGGTCGGCACGGCGTAGGTCGGCGCGGCGCTGCTGCTCGCACTGTCCGACGCCGAGGCCGACGCGGACGCCGAGCCCGACGGCGAGGCGGAGGCCGATCCCGTGGCGGACGCCGAGCCGGAGGGCGTCGCGCTCCCCGACGGCGTGGCGCTGGCGCTGCCGCCGAGGCCGCCGTCGTCACCACCGCTTCCGCTGCCGCCGCCGAGAAGCCCACCGAGGAGACCCCCGCTGCTTCCCGTGGACGGTGAGGCGCTCGGAGCGGGCTGCGTCGTCGTCGCGGCGTTTGCCGCCCCCGCTACCGTCAGCCCCGCCCCGGCAAGCGCGAGCGCAACGCCCGCGACACGTATACCGCCGCTCTTTCTCCGGTGTCCCCGCGCCACTTCCGCCCCTTCCGTACTTCGTGCGGCTTTCGCACAAAAGACTCACTTAAGGCTCTGCCGCGCGACAGCATGGTGTGACGAGGGCCCGGCGGTCAACTTGTGACCGCCGGGCCCCTACTGACTCTCCAGATGCTCGGTGGAGGCCCCGTCAGGGGCCCGTGGAGGCCCCGTGAAGGCGTGCGCCGGAACGTCCGTCGGCGCGCTTACGAAGCGGCCTTCTCCTGCTCCTTGCGCCACCGGATGCCCGCCTCGGTGCTGCGCCGATTGTTCATCTCGGCCGGCATCTACGAAGCGGCCTTCTCCTGCTCCTTGCGCCAGCGGATGCCGGCCTCGATGAAGCCGTCCAGCTCACCGTCCAGCACCTGCTGCGGGTTACCCACCTCGAACTCGGTACGCAGGTCCTTGACCATCTGGTACGGGTGCAGCACGTACGAGCGCATCTGGTTGCCCCAGGAGCTGCCGCCGTCCTTGAGGGCGTCCATCGCGGCGCGCTCCTCCTGGCGGCGGCGCTCCAGCAGCTTGGCCTGGAGGACGTTCATCGCCGAGGCCTTGTTCTGGATCTGCGAGCGCTCGTTCTGGCAGGAGACGACGATGTTGGTCGGGAGGTGGGTGATGCGCACCGCCGAGTCGGTGGTGTTGACGCCCTGGCCGCCGGGGCCGGAGGAGCGGTAGACGTCGATCCGGAGTTCCTTCTCGTCGATGTCGACATGGTCGCTGGACTCGACGACCGGCAGCACCTCGACGCCGGCGAACGACGTCTGACGGCGGCCCTGGTTGTCGAACGGCGAGATCCGGACCAGGCGGTGGGTGCCCTGCTCGACGGAGAGGGTGCCGTAGGCGTAGGGGGCCTTGACCGCGAAGGTCGCGGACTTGATACCCGCCTCCTCCGCGTAGGAGGTGTCGTAGACCTCGGTCGGGTAGCCGTGGCGCTCGGCCCAGCGCAGGTACATGCGCATCAGCTGCTCGGCGAAGTCCGCCGCGTCGATGCCACCGGCCTCGGCGCGGATGTTGACCAGCGCCTCGCGGGCGTCGTACTCACCGGAGAGGAGGGTGCGGACCTCCATCTCCTGGACCGACTTGCGGACCGACTCCAGCTCGTTCTCGGCCTCGGCGCGCGCTTCGGCGTCGCCCTCGGCCTCGGCCAGCTCGAAGAGGACGCCGAGGTCCTCGATCCGGCTGCGCAGGGTCTGGATCTTGCGCAGCTCGCCCTGGAGGTAGGAGAGCTTGGAGGTGATCTTCTGCGCGTTGTCGACGTCGTCCCACAGGTCCGGTGCGGCGGCCTGCTCCTCGAAGACCGCGATGTCGGCCCGGAGCTTGTCCAGGTCGACGACTGCCTCGATCGACCCGATGGTCGATTCGAGGGACTTGAGCTCTTCGGAAGGATCAATGGCTGCCACAGGCCAAGCCTAATGCAGAGTGGCAAGCTGCCTACCGCGCCAGGGCCTAGGCCCTGTCGTCAAACTCCCGCCGGGCCCGGCTTGCCTGGCACGGCCTCCCCCGGCCTTCGGCTAGGGGGTGCCCCCACGCTGCGTTGTCGCATCGCCCAAGTACGGCCCAGTACGAGGGCGACCCTCCGCCTTGCAGCTGGCCGCACCAGACAACCCGGGCTGATCCGACGCGAGTTTGACGACAGGGCCTAGCGGCCGTGGGTGAACTGGAGGCTGCCCGAGGAGGTCACCCGGAAGAGGACGAGACCACCCGCGTCCGCGCAGGCCGCCGCGGCGTACGGGGAGTCCGGCGCGCTGGGCAGGGAGGCCCCGAGCCAGGACTGACCGGCGCCGTTGGACGCCGCGTAGTCGGTGCCGGTGGAGAAGACGAACAGCCCGCCCGAGGCGTCCTGAACCGCCTCCACGCGGTTGGCCGCCGTCACGCCGGTGACCGGGCGGGCGAGATGCCAGAGACCGCCGGCAAGCAGCGTGTGCTGGACCGTGCCCGAGGCGGTGGTGACGAAGGCGTCGACCCGGCCCCCGCTCTCGCCGATCAGCGTGGGCGTCCCGCCGATCGCACCGACCGTGGAGACCGCCGCCCAGGCGGTCCACGCGCCGTTGACGTAGGAGGTGGTGGCGAGCCCGCTGCCGACCCGGGCGACCAGGTCGATCCGGGAGCCGGTGGCGACCGCTGCCGGGGGCGCGTCGACGTGCATCTGACCGTCGAGCTGACTCCAGGGGGTCCAGCTGCCGTCAGGGGCGAGGTCGCGCAGGTAGATCAGGCCGTCGGTGCCGCGCGCGAACAGGCGCAGCGTTCCGTCGGGCAGCGCCACCGGTGCGGGCTCGCCGCTGACGTGTATGCCCGTCAACTTGCCCCAGGGGCCGAAGGCCTGGCCGTTGCGGGTGACGTAGCGGACGGCGCCGGTCGCGTCGGTGCCGAAGACGAAGACGGTGCCGGTGGTGCCGAGCCGCAGCGCGCGGACGCCGCTGACCAGCGGGGCCGGCGGCGTGGGCGCGTCGGACCAGGAGGCCCAGCTCGGCAGGTGGGCCGTGCCGCCGGCGTCGGTGGCGTCGCTCTGGCCTGCCACCGGGGCCTGCGGCAGCCCGGCCGACCGGCTCTGGTGGGCGGTGGGCGAGGCGGCGTCGCCGGGATTGTCCCGGTTCCCGTCACCGGAGCCGGACAGTGCGGCGTAGCCGCCGAGGAGGGTGACCGCACAGACGACCACGGCCGCCGCGGCCAGCAGCCGGCGACGACGCCGGACCGCCGCGCCTCCGGCGCCGCTGCGCTGGGATCCGCCGGGGATGCGCCCCCGGCCGGTGCCGAGACCGCCGAGCGCTCCACCCAGGCCGCCGAGACCACCGAGGCCGTTGCGCTGGGCGCGGGAGGCCTCGGCGAGCGCGGCCAGGTCCTCGGGACGCGGGCGGCGCAGGTTGGTGTGGGTCTCGCGGGTCGAGTCGGGCGCGCTGCTGGGCACCAGCGGCACGGCCGCGCCCCGGCGACGACGCTGCGCAGAGCCGGAACCACGGTGGGCGCCCTCGGCCGCGGACCGCGCGAAGGCGCCCCGGTCGTCCCTGTCGTCCCAGTCCCCGTCCCCGCCCTCGTCGTGGTCGTCCTCGTCCTCGTCGTAGTCGGCCGGGATGTCGGGGTCGTAGCCGGGCAGCGGGGGGACGTCCGGGGCGTCGGGGTGGGCGATGCGCAGCGCGGGCAGTCCGGCCAGGCCGGGCAGCAGGTCGCGCAGGGCGGACGCGAGCTCGGTGGCGCGCAGGCGCGAGGCCGGCGCCTTGGCGAGGCACTGGGCCAGCACCTTCCACAGCGGCTCCGGCAGACCGGGCAGCGGCGGCACGGTCTCGGTCACGTGGCGCCGCAGCACCGCACCGGTGTGGCCGCCGCCGAAGGGGGTGAACCCGGCGAGCAGCTCGTAGAGGACGGTGGCCAGCGCGTAGATGTCGACCGCGGCGCGAGGCTCCAGGCCCTCGATGATCTCCGGGGCCAGATAGTCGGGCGTGCCGATGATCCGGGTGTTCCTGGTGCGGCGGGGCGCGTCGACCAGGCGGGCGATGCCGAAGTCGGAGAGCTTGGCGCGGGGCACTCCGCCGGGGCCGGGGCTGGAGGCCTGGTCGAGCAGGATGTTCTCGGGCTTGACGTCGCGGTGGATGATCCCGGCCGCATGGGCGGCGGCCAGCCCCTCGGCGACGTCGGCGGCGACCGAGACGGCGGCCTGCGGGGTGAACGGACCCTCCCGTTCCAGCCGGGAGCGCAGGTCGCTGCCGTGGACGAGTTCCATCACCAGGGCCAGGTCGTCGCCGTCGACGACCAGGTCGTGCACGCCGACCACCCGGGGGTGGTCCAGGCTGGTGAGCGCGGTGCGCTCCTGCACGAACCGGCCGACCAGGACCTGGTCGGAGGCGAGGTCCTCGCGCAGGATCTTGATGGCGACCGGACCCTCCGGGCCATCGCCGAGCCAGACGGTGCCCGCCGAGCCACGGCCGATCACCGTGTGCGCGGTGTAACGGCTACCGATCTTGCGTGCCAAGGCTGCTCCGTGCGCGATCTGAGGCTGCTGGGACCGACGCACGCCGATAGGGACGACGGCTGCCGGTCGACCAGCGTCGGTGTCAGCGACCAAAGTACGCGGCTTGGAGCCGTTTGGGGGACAGCAGGGGGTGGACGGGCCGTCAGGTGTCGACAAATCGTCAAACCTGGGATCCGACCCCGTCCTGCAACCCCTCGCCGTGGCAACACGTCCGGGCCCAGGAGGGGCTTGGGCAGAGGCCGGCGACGGGGCGTCAGCCGCCGCTGCTCCCCGTGCCCGGGATCTGGTTGACCGTGTGCTTGACCTTGTTGGCCGTGTTGGTGATCTGCTGGAACCAGTTGGAGACCTGGTGCCACCAGCCCTCGACGGTGCCCACGATGTGGTCGATCCAGCCGTGCAGCGGCGAGAACTCCCAGATCAGGAACCCGGCGATGATCAGGACCAGCAGGAACTTCAGGCAGCCGCTGCCTGGGATGTGATGCCGCCTCCGGGGCGCACGCTCACGCCGGGGCGCGGGCTCCGGCTCGCGTTCCCGCTCGCGCTCGGGCGCACGCTCGGGCGCACGTTCCGCCGCGCGACGCGCGGGCTGCGGGGCGGGCTCCGGCTCGGGGCGGTACACCGGGGGCGCGACCTGCGGACGCCCACGCTGGGCCTGCGCCGCCTGCGCGCGGGCCTGCTGCGGCCGGTACGGCGCGGGCGCGACCTGCGGCGGCGCGGCGAACGGGTCCTCGACCCCGAACTCGCCCAGCTGACCGACCTGGGTCTGCTCGTTCCGGTGCCGTGCGGCGCGCAGCTGCGACTCCCAGGGATGGGGTCCGTCCGGCAGGGGCTGCTGCCCGCCGCCGAGCTGACCCTGCGGCAACACCGCGGTGGGATCGGCGGGTTGGCCGAAGCCACGGCCCTGGCCCGGACCCATGCCGTGGCCCTGCGCCTGACCTTGTCCTGGGCCTTGCCCCTGACTCTGCGGCAGCACCGCCGTCGGGTCCGCCGCCGAGGCAGCGAAGCCAGCCGCCGTCGCAGCACTCGCAGCACTCGCAGCCTGACCGTAACCGCCGTGCGGCAGCACCTCGGTCAGTGCGGAGGGCGGGTAACCGTCGGCCGAGGACGGGACGCCGCGCGGCAGCGTCGTATCCTCCGAGCCCGCCGGAGTGGGCTGGACCGGCGGCGTGAGCAGCATGCCCACCGCGTTGGCCGCCTCGATCTCGCTGACCGAGGCGTGGACGCCGATCCCCGCCGCCACCGTGCGCAGCGCGGTGGCCAGCGCGACCGCGGACGGGCGGCGCGCCGGGTCCTTCTCCAGGCAGCGCTCGATCACGGTCCACAGCGGCTCGGGCATCGACCGCGGCCGCTCCGGACGCTGCGACAGGTGCGCCTGCAGGATCTGCAGCGCGCCGTCGCCCCGGAACGGCGGCTGACCGGTGAGCAGCTCGTAGAGCATGATCCCCGCGCCGTAGATGTCGACCGCGGCCGTCTGCGGCCGGCCCTCGGCCGACTCGGGCGCGACGTACGCGGGCGTGCCGACGAACTCCGCCGTGCGGGTGATGCCGGGCGAATCGGCGAGCCGGGCGATGCCGAAGTCGGTGAGCAGCGGGTGCATGGTGCCGCCGTCCGGTCCGTCGACCGTGGCCAGCAGCACGTTGGCGGGCTTGAGGTCGCGGTGCACGACGCCGTCGGCGTGGCTGGCCGCCAGCGCGTCGGCGATCTGCGCCATCAGCAGCGCACCGGCCACCGGACTGAGCGGGCCGTGGGCGCGGAGATAGCGGTGCAGGTCGGGGCCGTCGACCAGGTCCATGACCAGGGCCAGCAGTTCACCCTCGACCACCAGGTCGCGGACCCGGACGACGTTCGGGTGGACCAGGCGCACCAGCACCGCGCGTTCGCGCAGGAACCGCATCACCACGTCCGGGTCGGTGGCCAGCTCCTCCTTGAGGACCTTGATCGCCACGGCCGCACCGGGGACCACGCCCAGGCTGTGACCGTCGCCACTCGCCGTGGCGTCGAGGTCCTCGCGGACCCGCGCACGCCAGACCGTCCCGGTGGCGCCGCGTCCCAGCGGCTCCTCCAGCAGGTACTTACTGCCAACCGGCCGCACCGTGCGCTCCTCGTCGTGCCATCTGTCCCGCGCCGTGAGTGGCCGGTCCCCCGGCCCCATGGGGGCTGCTCGCGTTTTCGGCAACTCTAACGGCGTTCGAAGCCGCCGTCGTGTCGTGCAGGCGGCGATCCGGCCGAGATCCTGACACGGACCTGGCAGAAGCGCCGACGGGGCCTCGCCGACACCTCGACAACACCCCGCCAGGACTGCGACAAGACTGCGACAAGACTGGGGGCAGAACTCGGCGGGGCGACGGCGACGGGGCGTTCCGCATGCCGGTGCCGCACCCTAGGACGCCCGGGGCGCACTGATACGTTCCGAAGATCATCCGATCGGGTGCTGTGCGCGAACTGTCGGTGGCGGATGGGAGGATGCATCCGACACCGTGGCGACGACCATCGCGTGCGGGCGGAAGGGGCAGGGCGCATGCAGATCCGGCTGACCGTGCTTGGGCCGCGCGAGAGCGGTTCGCCGTCGCAGACGGCACACACGTCGCTCCCGCATGTCGCAACGGCCCACCGTTCCGGTGGCGACGCCTCCGTCCCCGTGGCGGACGTGCTGGTCAGTGCGCCGGTGGGCACCACCCTCGGCGCGGTCGCGGGGGCGCTCGCGGGTGCGGTGGGGGCGCGTCCCGGCGGACGCGCCGGTCGCGCGGCCACGCACATCCATCTCTACGCCCAGGGCCGCCGCCTCGACGAGCACACCGTGCTCGGTCACCCGCCGCTGGTCGACGGCGCGGTGCTGCGCCTGGACGCGCCTGACCCGGACGACGCGGCCGAGCCCGGCGGCGCGACCACGGCGCTGCACGTGGTCGGCGGCCCCGACGCGGGCGGCATCCATCTGCTCCACCCGGGCCGGGTGGTGGTCGGCCGCTCCTCCGACGCCGACGTCCCGCTGGACGACCCGGACGTCTCCCGCTTCCATCTGGCGCTGGAGGTCGGTGCCGACGGGCGGGTCACGATCGCGGACACCGGCTCCACCAACGGCACCGAGCTCGACGGCCGGCCGGTCGGCGCGGAGCCGCGTCCGGTGCCGCCGGGCGCGCTGATCGCGCTGGGCGAGAGCGCGCTGCGGGTCGTCCCCGCCTCGCCGGACCGGGCCGATGTCGTGCCCGACGGCCACGGCACGGTCCAAGTCCCCACCCGCGCCGGGGCCTTCGCGCCGGGCGGCAGTCCTGGCTTCTCGGGTGGTCCGGGCGGCCTCAGCGCCGCTGGTGGTCCGGGCCGTCCTTCGGGGCGCACCGCCTCCGGCACGGGCATGCTGCCGTCGGCGCCCGAGGCCGCACCGGGCGCACCGCGCGCACCACGCGCCCGCAACCACGCTCCTCAACACCCGTCGGGAGCCTCGGCGGTGTCCGCGTCCGACGCCCCGGCCGGTGGCGCGTCCGATCCCGGCTCCGGCGGTCGGCCGCAGCTGACGCACGGGCGCGGCTTCCGGATCGGCCTCGGCCTGCGCCGTCCCGCCCAGCCCGCGGCCGTGGTCCCGGCGCAGGCCCCGCCGCGCGACTCAGGCCGCTGGCCCGACCCGGCGGAGGTGCTGCTCACCGCGATCGGCCCGGGCCCCCGGCTCTGGGAGCGCACGCTCGACCACCCCGACGCCCTGGTGCTCCGCCTCGGCACCCGCGCGCACACGCCGGTCACCCTGGACCTGCGCGCGGCGGGCAGCCTCGGTCTCACCGGCCCGCGTCCCCGGCTGACCGGCCTGGTCCGGGCGTTGCTGGCGCAGCTCGCGGTGCTGCACGCACCGTCCGCGCTGGAGCTGGTGCTGATCTCGGCCGACGAGTCCCGCCCGCTGGACGACCGCACCGACGCCTGGTCCTGGCTGCCCTGGCTGCCGCATCTGCGCCCTACCCACGGACAGCCGTGCCGCGCGCTGACCGCCTTCGACGCCCAGCAGGCCCTGGCCCGACTCGGCGAACTGGCCCCCGGCTGGGGCGAGGACGCCGCTCCGGTCGCCGCCTCCGGCGCGGCGTCGGTTCACGCGCATCCGGGCCCGCGCGGTCGGGCCACCGTGATCGTCATCGACGGTGACCCGGGCAGCGAGGAGGCCCGCGAGGCCATCGCCGAACTGCTGGCCCACGGCCCCGCCCGAGGCATCCACGTGCTCCACCTCGACGAGTACCCGGAGGCGCTGCCGCAGGGCTGCGGAGCCGTCGTGCAGATCTCCGGCGAGGTCGGCACCCTGCTCGACATGGAGCGCCCCGCCCCCTCGGCCGGTTCCGCCGCGCGAGGTGCGGCCGGACAGCACCGTGCCGCGCCCGAGCGGGAGTTGGTAGCCGGGGTCGCTCTGGACGCGGTCGGCGCCGCGTGGGCCGGCCGCTTGGCCCGCGCCCTCGCCCCGCTTCGCGAGCAGGACGCGGCCCGCCGTCCGGGCAGCACCCGTGCCGCCCTGCCCGAGGCCGCCCGCCTGCTCGACCTGCTCGATCTCGACCTGGTCACCCCGGCCAAGATCTCCGCCCGCTGGGCCGACCTGCGGCTCAGCTCCGGCGATGTGCCGACCGCGACGGTCGGCGTCGCCCGCGACGGTGGCTGTTCCTTCGACCTGACGGACCATCTGCTGATCGGCGGCGCACCCCAGTCAGGCCGCACCGAACTGCTCCGGTCACTCCTGGCGTCACTCGCCGTCGCCGAACGCCCGGACCGGCTTGGCCTGCTGCTGATCGAGGGCCGCCCGCCGCAGGATCCGGCCCACGGCCTCGCCCCCGCCGTCGAACTCCCGCACGTCATCGGCCATGTGGCCACCACCGACGGCCCCGGTCTGCGCGACGCCGCGCAGGGGCTCAGCGCCGAACTGGACCGCCGCGCCTCGCTGTTGCAGGGCCGTTCGTTCGCCGCGTGGCACGCCGAGCGCGCGCTCGCGCGGCTGGCCCCGCCGCGCCGCGCCGCCGACGACTACCCGCAGCAGGCGACGCAGAGCGCCGTCGCGGTCGAGGCCGAGCCACTCCCCCACCTGGTCGTCGCCGTCGACGACTGGGACGAGCTGCTCGGCTCCCCGCTGGCCCATGTCCTGGAGGACGTCGCCCAGCGCGGCCCCCGGCTCGGCGTGCGCCTCGCCGTCACCACCTCCCACCCGGAACGCGGCGCGGGCACAGCGGTCGACGAGGCCGCACAACTGCGGGTCGCCCTGCGGACCGACTCCCCGGTCGCCTCGGCCCTGCTGATCCACGTCGAGGACGCCGCGGCCCTCGCCGACGACCAACCCGGCCGCGGCCTGGCCCGCCACCCGGACGGCGGGGTCAGCGCCTTCCAGTCCGCGCGCATCACCGGCCGCATTCCGCGTACCGCGACGCTGCGACCGACGGTCACCCCGCTGGACTGGACGAGCCTCGGCGAACCCCCGACCCAACGCCCGGTCCGCGAACTGGGCAACGGCCCCACCGACCTCGCGCTGCTCGCCAGCGCGTTGCAGCGGGCAGCGGAGTCGCTGGGCGCTCCGCCGATACCGAAGCTGCTCTAGCGTTTGCAGCCGGGTCGGTTGTACATACCTCAGGGGCGCGGGGGGGGGGGGGGCCCCCCCCCCCCCCCCCCCCCCCCCGGGGGGGGCCCCCCCCCCCCCCCCCCCCCCCCGGGGGGGCCCCGCGCCCCCCCCCCCCCCCGCGGGGGCCCCCCCCCCCCCCCCCCCGGGGGGGGTGGGGACC
>NZ_JBGCCR010000048.1:0-37729 GCF_041262485.1 Streptacidiphilus sp. BW17
GGGTGTGTTTGTTTGGGGGTGTGCCCCGGGGGGGTGGGCCCCCCCCGCCGGGGCGGGGGGGGGGGGTTGTTGGGGGGGGGCGCCCCCCCCCCCCCCCCCCCCCCGACGGAGGCGTGGCGGGGGCGGGTGACCATGTAGGCGACGCCGTCGGCGATGTCCTCGGGGGCCAGGACCTCGGTCGACTCGTAGAAGGGGTCGATCATGGCGTCGCGCACCTCGGCCTTGTTGTGCGAGCCCAGTTCGGTCGCCACGCCGCCCGGCTCCAGGACGCCGACGCGCACGTGCCGCTTGGTGACCTCCTGGCGCAGGGACTCGGTGAAGCCGTTGACGCCGAACTTGGTGAGGTCGTAGACGCCGTAGCCGTTCCACGCGACCCGGCCGGCGATGGAGCTTATGTTGACGATGTCGGCGACCTGGCGCGGGCCCTGTTCGGCGGCCTGCAGCAGGTGCGGCAGGGCGGCATGGGTGGTGTGGAGCAGGCCCTGGACGTTGACGGCGATCATGCGGTCCCAGTCCTCGGCGTCCGCGCCGAGGACTGGGCCCAGCAGCATCAGGCCGGCGTTGTTGACCAGGGTGTCCAGCCGTCCGAAGCGCTCGACCGCCTGCTGGACGGCCGCCTGGGCCTGGAGGCGGTCGGTGATGTCCGCCTCCACCGCCAGCGCTGTGCCGCCCGCGTTCTCGATCTCGGCGGCGAGGTCCTCCAGGCGGTCCTTGCGGCGGGCCACGAGCACCAGGGCGGCGCCGTCCTCGGCGAGCCGGCGGGTGGTGGCGGCGCCGATGCCGCTGCTCGCCCCGGTGACGAGCGCGACGGTGCCGGTCAGTTTCGATGCCATGGGGAGGGTTCTCCGTCTTCTTCGAGGGCTCCTTGGACTGCGGTGGCTGGCGGAGGCGTCACACCAACTGAAGGGGGCTCGGCCTGCCAGTGCCATGCCCTGTGCGGTGCAGCAGGGTTGCTATCCAGGCAACCACCCGCCAACCCCGCCTGGGGCCCCGTAGCGGGCACCGCTCCACCGGGGGTCTGGCAGTACCCCTTTCACGCGCCCGGGGCGTGAGTGCCCGCCGTACGGTGGATCCATGGACCGCAGCACCGAGATCCGTGAGTTCCTGCGCACCCGCCGAGCCCGGATCACCCCCGACCAGGCCGGCCTCGCCCCCGATCCGCGGGTCCGCCGGGTACCGGGGCTGCGCCGTGAGGAAGTCGCCCAGCTCGCCGGGGTCAGCGTCGACTACTACGTCCGCCTGGAACGGGGCCGCACCCAGGGCGTCTCCGAAGCCGTCCTGAACGCCGTCGCTGCCGCCCTAAATCTGGACGACACCGAGCGCGCCCACCTTTTCGACCTCGCCCAGCCCACCGCGGCCCGCAGCCACCGCAAGCAGCCCCTCAGCCCGCAGCGGGTCCGCCCCGTCGTCTACCGGACCCTGGAATCCCTCAGCGTCCCCGCCATCGTCCAGGGCCGGCGCATGGATGTGCTGGCGGCCAACCGACTCGGCTACGCCCTCTTCGCCGACTTCGAGGCCCGGCCCCGCCGCGAGCGCAACTTCGCCCGTTACGTCTTCCTCGACCAGGCCGCCCGCAGCTTGTACGGCGACTACTGGGAGAGGGCCGCCGGCGAATGTGTCGCGATGCTGCACCTGTACGCCGGAAGCCACTCCGACGACCCTCAACTCACCGAGTTGATTGGGGAATTGTCCGTCCAGAGCGATGTCTTCCGTCGCATGTGGGCCGACCACGACGTGCTCACCCACAGCACCGGCACCAAACGCCTCCGCCACCCGCTCGTCGGCGACCTCACCCTGGACTACGTGGTGTTGGCCATCCAAGGCGACCCCGATCAGACCCTCACCATCCTCACCCCCGAACCCGCCTCCCCCTCCGCCGAAGCCCTCGCCATACTCGCCAGCTGGACCACCACCAGCACACCCGCCACCGCTCCACCCGCCGCCGAAGGAACGCCCAACCGAGCTGAAACCGGCGGCAGCGACACGCCTCCACGGTTCTCCACCCAGTGAGCGGCGGTCAGCGGCACAGCAGGCGCACAGCTGGGAGGCAACGCGCCTGCGCTATACGAAGAAGGCACTGTTCGATTTCCACGGTCCGCTGGCTGCTGCCCAAACTCGTGAGCAACTGCTGCCGGAACTCGTGAACAGCGCCACGCCGCAAGGGCGTAGACGCAGGCGATCGTGCCGAGCACGGGACCGCGTTGGGTGGGTGGGCAGATGCGGGCGCAGGCCAGCTGCGAGGCGGTGAGGATGTACGCCTTCCCCACCCAGAGGTCGGCGGCGATCAGTCGCCCGCGCTCCTGCTCGCGCCGGTGCTGGGAGAGGAGTTGGAGCAGCGGGTCGGGGATTCCGAGGGGGCGGGGGCCCGCGCGGGACTTGGTGCCTTTGGTCTCGCGACGGATGTTGACCTCTGCGGGCAGTAGCAGGGCATGTGCCCGCAGAGGTCGCCGCAGCCGTGCTTGTAGCGGGGCCGCAGGCCGTTCTGGTGGACCGTCAGAACCCGCAGCTCGAAGTCGACGTCCGTCCACTCGAGACCGAGGACCTCGCCCCTACCGCAGGTCGAGCGCCAGCAATATGACCCAACGGGCAGGGTGCCGCGTCTTGTTGGCTAGTGCAGCGCCAGATTGATCATTCAGGGGTCTGATCGGTTAAGCGGGTGGGTCCCCGAGGTAGAGTCCGGCGGTGCCGTCGAGGGCGGTTTCGGGGGTGCCGAAAGGCGGGCCGGTGGGCAGGATGTTCTCCTCGTAGCGTTCGTTGCTGGACGTGAACGAGGCGAATCCCCACATTTCCGGGTGCCCGGTGTTCTTGAGCCGGCACAACTGCACGTCGCGGTCCTCGTCCTCGACGGTGGCGTCGATGTAGTCGATGTAGGCGTATCCGACCCGGTAGGGGACCTTGATCTAACCCATCCAGATGTTGCCAGCGCCCGGGCCGAGACCGGAAGTGTTGCCCCGTTCAGGCTCCGGACTCCGACCGGTACCGGACAGCCCTTGCCGACCCGCTCCACGTGCGACGGTGCTCGCCCGCAACCCCGGGCGGGAGGATGTCACAGGCTCGAACCGGCCGCGGTATCGGGCTTCGTGGATTCTGTCCTACGGCCGGGTCGGATGGAGTGTCCCGTCGCGGTGATCCAGACGAGCGCCGCGCACGTGAAGGCCGCACCGGCGAACACCAGCGGGTGCGCGATGGAATCCTCGCGCCCGCTCGCCGCCAGCGCTGCTGCCGCGGCGAGGGCCAGCGGCGGCAACGCGCGGGAGCGGCGTGTGCGGCCCCGCTCGCCACGTTCGCCCCGCTCACCCTGCTCGCCGCGTGGGAGCAGGGCGGTGGCCGTGGCGTGGCAGGCGCAGGCCAGCAGGGTGGCGCCGAGGACGTCGCTGGGCCGGTGCCAGGAGAGTGCTTGCACGGCGCCGGCGGTGACGGCGAGCCAGAGTGCGCCGAGGGCCGCGACGTACGGTCGGGCACTTGGGGAAACGACGACTGCGGCCCCGAGAGCGAGTCCGGCCGTGATGGCGGTGGTACCGCTGGGGAAACTCGCGCCGGTGAGACCCTGCGACGCTGAGACGAGCCCGGGACGGGGCAGGACGGCGTGCAACGTCATCGCGGTCGCTACGGTGGCCACCGCGATCCCGATACCGGCGACGCCCTCGCGCCAACGTCGGCGCAGCAGCGCTACCGCCGCGATCAGGACGACGCCCGCGGCCATCGCCGCCGACCCCCGCTTCAGCGGCGGCAGGCCGGCTGCCAGGCTCCAGTGAAGGATCGACGCCCGGCCGGTCTGCCCGGCGACCAGCGCGTTCTCCGTTGACTGCCCGATCACACTCCAGGCCGCGAGGCCGTAGAGGCCGGCGAGCGCGAGCAGGAACCACAGGGCCGGTTTCAGTCGGGTGACCCGCCCGTGGAACGAGGCCGACTCATTTCGACGACCTGATCCGGCATTCAGCCCCGCCAACGCGGCTTCGGAGCGCGTTTGGGTCGCGATGGGCTGTTCCGGGTTGTGCATCGTTACCTACTCCTCGTCTGTTCGACGCGGACAGTCCTGCGGCGATCACGTCGCGTACTCGCTGCCCGAGCACCACGCCGACCGTTCCGTCCTCGGCCACACGTCGCGGTCCTCGTCCTCGACGGTGGCGTCGATGTAGGCGTATCCGGCCCGGTAGCGGACCTCGATCTCAGTGATCTGCGGCAAGCGTCGAGCATAAGTGGTCAGGCGCTGGTGCAGGGCCGCTGCCTTGGCGGCGCTCGGTCTGGCCATGAGGCCTATCTTGCCCGACCCGGCGGCAGCGGTCGGCACCAGTGCACCGGACCGGTGCCGACCGCGAGATCATCGGCAGATCAGTGAGCTGATCTCAGGGTGGGGCGATGGCGGCGAGCAGTCCGTTCGTGATCGAGTTGACCGAGGCCGAGCGGGGGGTGCTGGAGCGGTTGGCCTCGTCGCGGACCGCACCGTCCGGGCAGGTGCAGCGGGCATCGGCGATCCTCGCGTTGGCCGAGGCTGCATCCAACGCGGCCGTCGCCCGGGCTGTGCACCGACACCTCGACACCGTCCGCGCCTGGCGCAAGCGCTTCGCTGCCGAACGGCTGGCTGCCCGCGCGTCACCTGGACCGGCCACTCGATGGACGCACCACCGGCCCGAGCGGGTGCGGGAAGATCGCACGCTCAGTCAGCTCGGTCAAGACTCTGCCGAACCAGCCGGGTGGCGACGGGCAGAGCCAACTGGACGAACGCACCGGCGCCGGACGCGGTGGCAGCGCTGGCCATGACGGCATCTGCGCAGGCGGCGGCTCCGGGCCGCAGGAGGCCTGCCGCGGGGAGGCGCGGCAGGGGGATGGTCAGGGTGCGGTGGGCCGCGTCGCGACGCGGCCAGGTGAGTTCGATGTGCACGGCCGGGTCTCGCTTCCGGTCGGGCTGATCACGGGCGACTACGCGCTGCACCGCGGCGCACCTCCGCCGTTGAGCGTGCCGGTGGCAGGCAGGGGGCCGGGTGCGATGCGCACGGCGGTCGCGAGCGCCGCGATCAGGCGGTGATGGGCGACGGGTGCCCTGGGAACGGGCGTGGACTTCGCCAGGGACTCATCTCCCCCACCTCCTTCCGGCATGGACACGCGCGGGTGTCGTCGAGTTCTCGTGAGGCACGCATGGCAGCGGGCCGGGGTGGGCGGATGTGCTCGCGCACGCCGGTCACCCGCTGAGACGCGGATATATGTCGAGATTCGTCCGGATTCGGCTACTTTGTCAACATGGTGTAGGTGACACAAGGTGAACAAATGGTGTCCCTTGGATTCCCTGAGCGCCGTCCCCGGCCTTGAGTAGCGATCGGAGAAGGCATGAGCGGCAGTACCAGCGCGTCACCCGCGGCCTCACAGCCCTCGGGTTCTTCCGTCCTGTTGCATCCAGTCGAGGCTGTGGCCTCGGCGGTACGGCACGTACCGGGGGCCTCGACAGTCAAGGGGGCCTTCGACGGCGTTCTGGACACCATCGGCGTGGTGTCGCCCCACACGCGACGCGTCGCGGCGTACGCAGGCGCGGGTCTGCTCGGTGCGGCGGGAGTGGTGGAGTGGCCGGTGGCTGCCGCCGGAGCGGCGGTCGTGTGGCTGACACAGCCCCTGCGCAAGGGCGAACGCGAGTCGAACGCGCCCACAGCCGCCTCCGGCGGTGTGCGACCGGGCTCATCCCCGGCCGCAATGAAGCCGGCGAGCACGGCGAAGGCGACAACTGGCAAGGCGGGTACGCACAAGAGAGCCACGCCCAAGACATCGGCGTCCACAGCGACCGCGGCGAAGCCGTCCGCAGCCAAGAGCTCACGGGCCGCGGCCTCGACCGCCCGTCGCGGACCGACGACCCGGCCGCAGTCCGCCGGTGCAACGCGTGCCACGTCCAAGGGCAGGCGTGAGGCCTGAGTGGACGCCTGCCCGATCGCCCTCGCTGCCTCAACAGAAACCCAGCCCGCGCCAGTCACCGATCGCGCCCTGCCCGCCCGGCACGGCAGGCCCTGTTGCTGCGCCTGCTGACCCGGCTGCCGGCGGCCGGTGTGGGTCTGGCCCTCGCCACGCCCGTCGAGGTTGCGCGCCGCGTCGTTCCGGCGACCGAAAGCGTCGCGCGCCTTGCAGCCGAGCTCGCCGACGCCGGTGTCCACGCCGCCGCCGGTGCGGCAGCCGCCCTGACCGCCTCGGCGACCCGCCTGAGCACCGTCGCCCACAACGCGCTCACGCCGCACGTCGGCTACTGGCGCTCGGGCCCGCTCGCCGACTCCGCACTGGACGCGGCCCGCCGGGCCGGCCTGTACGTGGTGGTCCAAGACGACGGCTCCCTGGGCGAGTTCGCCGCTCTCGCAGACGAACGCGTCGATGCCGCAATGCCGTTGGCCCAGGTCGTGCGCAGTCTGCAGGAGCGCGGCCGGGTGGTGCTCACGGTGGCGCGCATCCCGGGAGGCGCGGCGGCCGGCACCCCGTCAGCGCGCGCCCACCGGCGCGAGGTACTCGCGGGCCTGCTCCGCAGCGATGTCGCGGTCTCGTTGACACACGATCAGAACGCGGTCGTGTGGGGCGCGGACCTGCTCGCGCTGGGCGGGTTGGACGGGGTGTGGCGCCTGCTGACGACCGTTCCGTCCGCGCGCATGGTCGGCCGCCACTCCAAGACCTTGGCCGAGGCCGGCGCGGCGTTGTCGGGTCTGCTGGTGGCCACCCGCGGCTCCCGGCCCGGACGCGCCTCCCTCCCGGCCGGCCTGCGGCTCAGCCCGGTCAACGCCGCCGCGGCCGTGTCCCTGCTGCTTGGCTGGTACGCCGCCTATGCGGTGGTCTCGCGCGAGACACCGCACCCCGGACCTCGGGTGGCCTGGCACGCGCTGCAGCCCAGGGAGGTTCTGTCCCGGCTCTCCGCCGCGCGACGTACCACGCCCACGGCGGTGGAGGCCGCGCGGCAGAGCGCGGCACGCGCGCTGGGCAGAGTGGTCGGACTGCCGGTCTTCGCCCCCACCCGGCACACGGTCCGCCTCCTGGCCGCCATCCGCGCGGAACTCGACGACCCGCTGACGCCGGTGCTGGTCGTCGGTGCGACGGCCTCCGCACTGCTGGGCTCCACCGTGGACGCGCTGCTGGTCACCGGTGCGCTCGGGGTGAACGCGACGGTGGGCGCCGTCCAGCGGCTGCGCGCCGAACACGCGCTCAGCCAACTGGTGGTGAGCCAGGGGCAGATCGCCCGCCGGGTCGCCGAACAGGGCGTCGCGGACGCCACCGACACGGTCGATGCCGCAGGGCTTCGGCCCGGCGAGGTCATCGAGCTGCTCACCGGGGACGTCGTCCCGGCCGACGCCCGGCTGCTGGAGGTCGACGGCCTGGAGGTGGACGAGTCCTCCCTCACCGGCGAATCACTTCCCACCGCCAAGCAGGTCGACGCCACACCACGGGCGTCCGTCACCGACCGCCACTGCATGGTCTTCGAGGGCACCACGATCGTCGCCGGCCGAGCCCGCGGCGTCGTCGTGGGCACCGGCGAGGACACCGAAGCCGGACGAGCCGCACACCTGGCCTCCCGCACGGCCCCCGCCTCCGGGGTCCAGGCCCGGCTTCGGGAACTGACCAACCGGGTGCTGCCGCTCACCCTCGCCGGCGGCGCCGCCGTCACCGGCCTGTCGCTGCTGCGCGGCCGACCGGTACGCGAGGCAGTCCAGGGCGGACTCGCGGTCGCAGTGGCCGCCGTACCCGAGGGCCTGCCCCTGGTCGCCACGGTCGCGCAGCTGGCCGCCGCACGGCGGCTCAGCCGGCACGGCATTCTGGTCCGCACCCCGCGCACCCTGGAGGCGCTGGGCCGGATGGACACCATCTGCTTCGACAAGACCGGCACCCTGACCGAGAACCACCTGCGGGTCGTCCACGTCGTCGCCCCGAACGGCGCCACGCACCCCGCCGGTTCCCCGAAGGCCGCACCGGTCCTGCGCACCGCAGCCCGCGCCTGCCCCCACGACGCCGACGAGAACGGCGTCCACGCCCACGCCACCGACGAGGCGATCCTCGCAGCGGCGCCGGGCGACCCGCAGTGGACGCCCGGCGACATGCTTCCCTTCGCGGCCAGCCGCGGCTACGCGAGTGCCACCGGTGCCGGCGCCGACGGCAGGCACCTGCTGGTGGTCAAGGGCGCGCCGGAGGTCGTGCTGCCCAACTGCCCCAAGGCCGGCGCGAACGCGATGGCCGCCGCGCACGCGCTCGCCGAACAGGGCCTGCGCGTCCTGGCCGTCGCCGTGCGCCGACTGCCCGCTGACCACGCCTCAGAGGCCCTCGACAAGCCGCTTGAGGCTCTCGAACTGGCCGGCTTCGTGGCCCTGTCCGACACCCCGCGCACCAGCTCCGCCCCGCTGGTCGCTGAGCTGCTCCAGCTCGGCATCCGGCCCGTCATGCTCACCGGCGACCACCCGCAGACCGCCCGCACCGTCGCCACCACTCTGGGCTGGCCCGAGGACGCCGTTGTGGTCACCGGCGACCGACTCGCCGCCGAGGACCGGGCCGGCCGCGTCCGCCTGCTGGGCGACGCCTCCGTCGTGGCCCGCGTCGCCCCCGAGCAGAAACTCCAGGTCATCGAGGCGCTGCAACAAGCGGGACGGGTCGTCGCCATGGTCGGGGACGGCTCCAACGACGCCGCCGCGATCCGCGCCGCCGACATCGGCATCGGCATCGCCGCCCGTGGTTCGGCCGCGGCCCGCAACGCCGCCGACATGGTCCTCACCACCGACGACCTGACCGTCCTGCGCGACGCCGTCATCGAGGGCCGGGCGCTGTGGCGCAGCGTCGCCGACGCCGTCAGCATCCTGATCGGCGGGAACGCCGGCGAGATCGGCTTCAGCGTGCTGGGCACCCTGGTCTCCGGGACCTCGCCCCTGTCGACCCGCCAGCTCCTTCTGGTCAACCTGCTCACCGACATGTTCCCCGCGATGGCCGTCGCGGTGACCCCGCGCGACAGCGCAGGCAACGAGGAGTCCGCCGCGCTCGACGACTCCGGCCCGCTGAGCACCTCGGCGCTGGGAGAACCGCTGGCACGCCAGATCCGCCAACGCGGCATGGTCACCGGGCTCGGAGCCGGCACGGCCTGGCTGATCGGCACGCTAACGCCGGGGACCAGACGCCGTACCAGCACTATGGCCCTGTGCGGCGTGGTCGGTGCGCAGCTGACCCAGACCGTCGCCGGACGCAGCCGCAGTCCGCTGGTGATGGCGACCGTGATCGGCTCCGCCGCTGTACTCGCCGCACTCGTGCAGACGCCGGTGCTCAGCCACTTCTTCGGCTGCACCCCGCTCGGCCCGGTCGCCTGGACAGGCGTCGCCGCGTCCATCGCCGTGGCCGCGCTCGGCCCGCGCCTGATGCCGCCGATCGAACACCTCGTCACCGAGATCGCGCCGCGCCTGCGCCCGACGATCCGCCTGATCCATTGAGTGGACCCGCACAGCAAACGCCAGGGCGCGCCGAACAGTGCGCCTCGGGGGCAGGTGGCCGCCGCACGCAGTTGAGAGGTCGCCACGAACAGCTCGCGACCAGTGTTCCCGTTGAGTCATGGGGCGACGTCCTGGCAGAAAGCAGCACGCTGGTTCGAGCCAGGCATCAGTTCGGTCTCCGTGGTGCGGCACGCTGGACCGCATGGCAAGCATCAAGTCTCTCCAAGACCCCACGGTCCGGAGTTTGATCGAACAGAGCGGCCGGGTGCTCGCCGAATAGAGGCCCGGGTGGGCGGCCGCCCACCCGGGCTTGCCCGTCATAGTTCGATGTGGGCGGCGATGGCAAGGTGGTCGCTGCCGTCTTCGGGAAGGGTCCAGGCATTGGTGGGGATCACGCCCCTGGTCATGATCTGGTCGATGCGGGTCATCGGGAACTGCGCGGGGTAGGTGAAGCCGAAGCCCGCGCCAGCTGCGGCTTGTGCGGAGCGCAACTGCGAGGTGACAGGAGCGAGGCTGCGGTCGTTCAGGGTGCCGTTCAGGTCCCCCAGCAGGATCACCCGGGGCAGCTCCTCCGCTGCCAGCGCCTGCCCCAGTGCCTCCGCGCCGGCGTCCCGCTCGTTGGCGGTGAAGCCGCCGTCGAAAGTCACCCGTACCGAGGGCAGATGGGCAACGAAGACCGCGACCTGGCCCGCGGGGGTGCTGACGACGGCACGCAGCGCCCGGACCCAGCCGATCTTCAGGTCGACGGGTTCGGTGTCGCTCACTGGGTACCTGGACCACAGTCCGACTGTGCCTTCGATCGCCCGGTAGGGGTACTCCTTGGCCAGACTGCTCTCGAACTGTGGCAGTTCGACGCCGCTCACCTCGACCAAGGAGATGACGTCGGGGTCGGCAGCCTCCATGTTCCTGACCGTGCCGGGGATGTCCTTGTTGTAGGCCCAGACGTTGTGCTGGACGACGGTAAAGTCATACGCGCCGCCCGTCTTGTCCGTCAGTAGTGAGCCGAAGAGTGAGGACCACAAAAGGGTCGGCACGAGCAGCGCCGCGACGGCTGTGGCCGAGCGCCGCAGCAATGCGATGACGAGCAGCGGGGGAAGAGCCAGCCCTACCCAGGGGAGGAAGCTCTCGATGAAGCTGCCGATGTTGCCTGCGGTATCGGGGATCTGGCGGTGGAACGCGAGCACGCCGGCGGTCAGCAGCGCCAGGGCAGCGAGGATCGGGCCGCGCTGCCAGGTCGTGTGACCGCGTCTATCCTGCCCGCGCCACCGCAGATACCCAAGGCCGGGTCTCCCGCCCCGTCCCCTGCGCTTGCGGCCGTCGACGCGGTGGGCGGGAACCTCCCCAGAGGGCGAGGAGGCACCGGTGGTCTGGGAGCCATGGCGTGGACCGGTACTCATACCTGGCACCGATCGGGTGCGAGCAGGTGCAGGTTCTGGCGGACCCACTCGGAGGCGTGCTGCAGGCCCTCGGCCGGGTCGGTCGGGGGCTGCCGGCGGGTCAGCTCGCGGGCGCGACGGTTGTCGCAGAGCAGGCGCTCGATCTCGCTGCCGCGCGGACGGGACCGGGTCGGGTCCACGACTGCTTCGGCGTCCGTACCGGTCGAGGTGATCAGTGCGCGGGCGAGGTCGGCCATGGACACCTCGGTGCCGGTGCCCAGCACCCGCCAGCCCGTCCAATCCTGCGTGCTGTGTGCGTGAGGGGTACTCAAGCTGCTGGCTCCTCTATCTGCAACTGTTCGTGGGTGGGTCGTCCGGCCAGGCGCAGCACGCGCCGCGCAAGCAAGCAAGCTGCGCGGTCGTGAGTGCCTGGATCAGCAGCCGCCCCCATCACGGCCCGGCGGCCGGCCTGGTCGCGCAGCGCCGTGCGATCCATCCGGGCCAGCGCTCCCACCAGTGGCATCCCCACTGCTTCCGCTCGTGTCCCGGGCGGCGGGAGGTCGCCGCGGGCTCGGTCGAAGGCGAGACAGATGTGGGGAGTGAGCCGTGCAGCGAAGCGTTGGCCCTCCCCCGTACGGCATTGGACTCGTGCACCAGGGCGGGCAACCGGGCCAGCCTCACGCCCAGAGTCACCAGGGCGCCGGCGTAGCCGCCCTGGCCGACCACGACCTGGGCTCCCTGACGGTGCAGCAGCTGGCGGACCCGCAACCCGGAGCGCAGCAGGTGAGCGGGGAGAAGGTAGCGGCGCAGGCCGAGCGACCGGTCGAAGGGGATCACGTCGACGGTATGCAGCGGGAAGCCGGCTGCGGAGATCAGCTGTCTCCCCAGGCCGCGCTCGGTGCCGACGAAGGTGATCCGCGCCCGGGGCTCAGCTCTGCGCAGCGCCTCGGCCAGAGCCAGGCCAGGATAGATATGCCCGCCGGTCCCACCCGCCCGCATGACCACGGAGAGCCGTGTGTGTCGTGCTGCTGTCTGCATAGCGGCCAGCATCACTAGCCGGTCTAAGAACAATATAAGTGGCTGTTGATCTCTTCGTCGGTGTCGGCCGGGATGCGACGCGGGGCAGCTGGCCTCGTGGTGCTGGTGAGATTCCCCCGAGATGCGGCTGATGGTGACAGTGGCTCAGATGGGTCCGGCGACAGGAACCATGACGATGAGTGCTCCGAGAAGGCACTCGCTGGAGTCGCGTGAGCGTGCGGTGCGGATGGGCCGCACGACCGAGCCGAAGCCGGTGATCAAGCGTCTGACCGCGCACCGACGTCGGCGCCTCGGGCGCGGTTGTTCAACAGTGGCCCCAGTATTCCCACGGCGACCACCGGCTGGTGGACCACCGAGCTCGCCGAGACGGGGCTCACCCGACCAGAACCGCCCGAAGCCACATCTACGTGACGCCTCGTCGGTACGGGATCGAGACCCTCTGCGGAGGACGGGCGAGCGCGCAGGCGGCGGGCCAGTATCAGGAGATCAGAGCGTGGTGGTGGTCAACCGCTCTGAAGCTCGATGAGCTGCGGTTTTCTCGACGCGGTTGTGTGTGCGCGGCGTAATCGGGGAGCCAGCAGGCAGTCGAGTTGTCCGCGGGGGTGTGATTCATGCCGTCGGTGATCGCGTTGCTGGAACGTCGCGAGGCCCGGGCCCGGGAGGATCTGGATGCCTGGCTGGAGCGGCTGCGCGATGAGCAGGAGCATGTGACGTCTCGCCAGGAGCAGTCGGCCGGGCTCGGGACTGATGCCGAGCGTCTGATCCGAGACCGCGAGGGCTCGGTTTTGCGGCTGCGGCTCATCCGGGATCGGTCCCGGATGAGCCGCAGCTCAAGAACAGCCGTTGGACTTCGTCTGGTGGTTCAGCTGCGGCTGGTGAGGGTCATCGACTGCGGCAAGGATTGGGTGGGATCGGCGATCGGACCCACAATCGTGATCTGGCGCTGAGGTGACACCGCGACGCTGCTGGGGTCGAAGAGCGTGCCGGCAGGCAGGCCCAGGGAATGCCACTTTCCGTCGGCGAACCGCATCGCGTAGCCGTCCGAGCCGGGACCGGGGTACGGGGCCAGGGTGGTCCGGCCGGCCACGACGACGCCCTGCGGTGTCAGGGCGAGGGATGCGATGCGGCCTGCCGTGTTCGGTGTGGGGACCTGCTGCCAGGTATGGCCGTTCCAGTGCTCGACCAGGGCGTGCCCCACTCCTCCGTCGGCCGGGTCGAGCATGTCCCGGCCCACTGCCCACACGTCGTTCGGTCCGCCGGCCGCGACCGCGTTGAACTCGCCCGCCACCCCGTGATACTGCGGGGTGGCGACGTGTGTCCAGGTGCGTCCGTCGGAGTGCAGCAGCACCGGCTGGTCCTGGTCGAGGTTACTCCCCACCGCCCAGATGTCGTGGGTGTTGATCTCGGTCACGGCATCGAGGGCCCAAGCCCCGGCGAGCTTCGGGAGCGGGACAATCTTCCAGCTGGTGCCGTTCCAGTGCTCGACCAGTCCCACCAGATGTCCGTTGGGGCCGTCGGGCGCGCTGGGGACCTGGGCCCAGCCCACTGCCCACGCGTCACGGCTGCTGAGTCCGGACTCTCCAAGGAAGCCGGCAGTGTCCTGGATGGTCGCAGCCGGAACGGGTGCCTTCGCCAGCTTCCAGGCCGCTCCGTTCCAGTGCTCGGTGACGATGCCGCCCACCGTGGGGGCGTCGTCGCCGACTATCCAGCCGTCGCGGCTTGAGTCCGAGGTGACCGCGTTGAAGCGTGTGTCGGTGCCGGCGGGCAGGGGCGCGGTTGCCGTGTCCGTCCAGCCGCGCCGGTCCCCGTCTTTTCGCGTCAGCAGTACCGGCAGGTGCTGCGTGACCTTCGGGCCGACTGGGATGATCTGAAATCCTGCCGCCCAGGTGGTGTGCGCGTCCGGCTGGGCGACGCTGGTGAGAACGGTGTCCTTCGTCGGCACGGCAGAGGCCGTCCAACCCGGCTTGCCTTCCGGGGCCGAAGCAGCCGAGGCTGGGACGGCCGGGCTCACGGCCCCGGAAGCGATCAGCACTGCGGTGGCGGCGGTCAACGTCTTGGTGCGAGACACGGTGATCTGCTCCTTGGGATTCAGACATTGGGTGTGGGCGGTTGGGCGGTCCCGTAGCGGGGCGCCCGGGGGCTGTGGTGGGTGGTGGTCAGCCGGTGGCGCTGTCGGCAGGGCCGACCGTGAGGAATGTCAGCCGTTCCACGACCGCTCCGGCCCTCAGGGCGGGCCTGCCACCGGACAGGTTGCGTCCCTGCGCGACTTCGTCCATCTGGGCCGTCGGACGCGTGAGGGAGGGTGACAGTGCGGGTAGGGCCTGGGCGGCCGTGAAGAGGGTCTCGAGCAGTTGGCCGTTGGCCGGGTCGATGATGTAGCGGACGATGAGCTTGCCGTCGGCCCGCTCCACCGCCATGCCGGCCCGACCGGTGGCGTCGGTGGCCTTGCCCACCAGGCGGACGCCGGGCAGATCCGCAGCCACCTGGTACAGCGCACTTCGCAGTTTCGGTGAGGCAGGGGAATCCAGGAGGTCGCCGATGACGGTGAACACCTCCTCGGAATGGTCCTGCCCGGGGTTGGCGAACTTCTCCAGCAGGGTGCGCAGCGCGGCCGTGTCAGTGGGCAGCGCATCAAGCTGGTCCCAGGTCAGGTTGCGGATGCCGATGCTGAATTGGCCGGGACCCGCTGACGCCTTGTCCTCGCGCAGAGGCGAGGTGACGCGCAGGTGCGAGGTGCGGCCGGCGTGGTGGGCCAGGAGCTCTTGCATGTCGACGCGCGAGCCGTCCGCTTCCACGCGGATGGTGCTGATCTCCCAGTAGGGTGCGTTGCCCCAGTCGGCGCTCTGCGCCGACTGGACGTAGGAGACCTGACTCAGGAACGTGGAGGCGTTCTCGGCGGCGGACGGGGGCTGGGGGCCAGGGGCGGTGGTGGGCTGGACGACGGTTGAGGCCACCGCAGCTGCGGCCGTGATTGCGGTGATGCCGGTCAGCGCCAGACGAAGCGTCCAACGGCGAGGGCGCCGGGGCTGCTCGAAGGAGGTGTCACGAGCGCCGACCGAGGCGTACGCCGCGCTCAGCAGAGCGGCCCGGCCGTGCTCAACGGCTGCCTGGCTCGGTTCGGCCTCGGGCCCGGCCAGCGCGTTCCCGATCAGGGTGAGGTCATCCATGGTCGTTCTCCGCTTCGCTAGTTGCTGGTTGTGTGCTGGGTGAGGGCAGGTTCCAGAAGCCGCCGCATTTTCGTGCGAGCCCGATTCATCCGGGAGCCGACCGTGCCCGAGGGGATGCTCAGGGCCTGGGCAACCTCGGCATAGCTGAGGCCGGCCACCGCGATCAGCAGCAGGACGTCGCGGTCAGCCCGGGCGAGCGTGGCCAACGCCTCGCCGAGCTGGGGCCGTAGCCGCAGTGCGGCGACCTGGTCGGCGACGGTGTCCTCGAAACCGGTCTCAGCATCGGTTTCCCCCGCGCGCAGGTTCGTGTAGTGCCGGCGCTCAGCACGGCGGTGGCGGCCGACAAGGTTGGTGGCGATGCCGAACAGCCAGGCCCGGACCTGCCCCCGGGCAGGGTCGAAGGTTCCGCGTTTTCGAAAGGCGGTCAGGAACACCTCCGCGGCCACGTCCTCGGCCACGTCCGCCCCGAGCCGGGCTGCCACATAGCGGTGGACAGCCCGATAGTGCGCGTCATACACAAGCGCGAAGCGCTCCGGCACCCCCAACGACGCCTCGACTGCCGCCCGCACGGAAGCGTCAGCGGCCGTCCCGGAGGGGTCCAGCAGATCAGCTTGTGGCGTCACAGATATCCCTCGGCGGTTGGAACGGAAAACTGGTCACACCCATACTTCGCCCCAGAGCGAATCCTTCTTCACGGGCCCACCACCGATCTCTGACCGCGATTCGTCGGCCGCCGGTGCACGACGAACATTTCAGCGGTTCGCCCGTGAAGTCCCGATGCCTCTGGGGCGGATGGTCGCTCGACGTTGCGGCTCGCAGGCGCAACTGGGCGTCGTGCAGCGGCACGTGCGGCGCCACCTTGGTGGAGACGGTTGGGAAAGCGCGGCCCTGCGCGGGTTCGCCGGTGATCGTGCGCGGGCCGTCGATGTGCAACACGCTCGCTCAGGAAGGCGGGGTGCCTGGGAACCTGGCCGCGCAGTGCCACGAGATCTACGGCTGAGCACGGGAAGGACTTGGGGGCGGTGCGCGCTGCGCAACGACCTCGGCACAGTTGGCGTCCAGCGCCAGTACACCGGCACCGCGGCCCGGATCGAAAACGCCCAGGTCGCCGTCTACCTGGTCTACGCAGGTCAGCGTGGGCACGCCGCGGTGGATCGGGAACTGTATATCCCGCGCTCCTGGACCTCCGACCCCGACGGGTGTCGCGCCGCCGGACTCGGCGAGGAGACGTCGTTCGCCACAAAGCCCGAGCTGGCCGCGCGCATGGTGGCCCGGTTCCTGGACACCGGCCACTGGTCCGCCTGGGGTGCGGGCGGCGAAGTCTACGGCGACAACCCCAAGCTGCGGAGCGCCCTGGAGGAGCGCGGCACCGGCCACGTTCTCGCGGTGGCTTGCTCGCACGAAGTCACCACCGCCGCAGGGAAGTTCCGCGCGGACGCCCTGATCAAGAAGGTGTCCCGGCGGGCGTGGCAGAAGCTCTCCGCAGGCGCGGGCGCGAAGGGCCGACGCTACTACGACTGGGCCGTCGTCGACCTCGCCGACCCCGCTCCCGGCAGCCGTCAACTACTGAGCCGCCACAACCGCGAAACCGGTGAACTCGCCTACTGCCACTGCTACTCGCCCACCCTGGCGCCGTTGACTACGCTGGTGCGCGTCGCTGGATCAAGGTAGCGGGTAGAGGAGTTCTTCCAGTCCGGAAAGGGCCTGGCCGGACTGGACGAGCACCAGGTCCGCCGCGACGGGTCCTGGTCCGCTGGGTCACCATGGCCATGCTGGCGCACGCCTTCCTCGCCGTCATCCGCCCCGACGAACACGCCCGTCAGCCCGCTTCCGACGCCCTCATACCCCTCACCTGCAATGAGATCCAGCGCCTGTTCGTCACCCTCGTAGTCCAACCCGTCCGCGACGCTGCCCACCGGCTCGGCTGATCCGACTGGCGACGCCGGCACCACTCCCGATTCCAGACCAGCCACTATGGGTGGCAAGCCGCCCATACATGGAGATCACAATCTACGGCTGGAGTAGCACGGCCTACAGCTGGACTACTGGCCAACCGTCAGAACAAGCTTGCCCTGGACCTGGCCTGCGTCCAGGGCAAGGTGGGCGGTCGCGGCATCGACGAGGTCGAAGGTGGCCTCGATGTGAGGGCGGATCTTCCCGGCGTCCGCGAGTTCTGCGATCCGTTCCAGGGAGGCATAGTCGGGCTCGACGGAGGTCACGACGAGTCGCACGCCGCGCGCTGCGGCCGCGGTGGCAAGCTCGTCTCCGTCCTCGAGGATGCTGACGAGCACGCCTCCTGCCCGCAATACGCCCAATGAGCGCTGGCCTTGGGCGGTCGAGTCGAAGACGACGTCCATGTTCCGAACGGTGTCGGTGAAGTCGGCGGTCCGGTAGTCGACCAGATCATCGGCCCCGAGTCCGCGCAGGAAGTCATGGCGTGCCGCGCTCGCCACTGCGGTGACGTGGGCACCGTGCGCCTTGGCTATCTGCACCGCCAAGTGCCCCACCCCGCCAGCCGAGCGCAGGATCAACACCCGGTCTCCGGGTGCGATTCGGGCCCGGTCGACCAACCCCTGCCACGCCGTCAACGCGGCCAACGGAAGAGCAGCGGCTTCTACGTGGCTGAGTGACGCTGGCTTCCGCGCCAGCTGCCGGGAGGGCGCGGCGACATACTCCGCGTAGGCGTTGGCCGCTCGCGGGAAGAACGGCATGCCGAACACCTCGTCGCCGACGCCGAAGCGGGCGCCCGACCCGGCCTCTTCCACCACCCCGGAGACGTCCCAGCCCACGCCGAAAGGTGGTTCGCCCAGCAGTGGGTACTCCCCCGACCGGACCACCGCGTCCACAGGGTTTACCCCACAGGCACGCACCCGGACCAGTACCTCGCCCGGCAGACAGCTCGGCCGGTCGGTGTCCACGACCTCCAGAACCTCCGGACCTCCGAACGACTTCTGCATGACCGCACGCATCAACATGCACACCATCCCCCATACACATTCGCCGAGGTGCGTCCCGTTCCGCGCCGACGCTGGCGATCATAGCGGCGCGAACGACCCCGCCAGCGAGATCACGATCTAGGGTCTGTACAGCCAGCGAGACGGTGAGGTGTTCGCGGGGATGTCGCGCGAACCGCGGCAAATACCACCATGCTCTCCTGGCAGGTCGAATGGTCCGGCAGCTTCACGGCCGGCGACGGGGGCGGCGGTTCGGGGTCGGGCAGCTCCAGCAGCGCCTTGCGGGTGGTCCGGATCTCCTCGGCGCCGGTGTCGAACCCGTTCAGCAGCGCTGTCAGCTCCGCGACCTTCTCCCGGGCCGTCTCGGCCCGCGCGGCGATCTCCCGTTCTCGCGCGAGTCGCACCAGCAGCGCCCCGAGGGTCAGCTCCCCGCTGGTCGAGCGCCGCGCCAGGTGGAGGTGGAGGCGTCGGTCAGCGCGGGCTCAAGGCCGGGTGTGCAGGAGCAGAACAGCAATGTCATCGCGGCGTGGGAAGTCGTGTGATGACTCCGCCAAGAGCGCATCGATGAGGGTGTCGAGCTGTCCGGCCTCCGACATGTCGCCACGGTTGAGAATGCCGGCGCACTTGGCAAGTTGTTGATCCAGATCAATGCCTGGGGCCTCGACCAGCCCGTCGGTGTACATGCCGAGCAGGGAGCCAGCTGGGAGGGCAAGCTCGGTCAGCGGGTATTCAGGATCGGGTGTGGCGCCGAGGAGGGGACCCGGAGCGATCTCGACGGCGGAGCAGGGCTGGCCGGGTAGGCGTAGCAGCGGGGGCAAGTGGCCGGCGTTGGCGAGCTGTACCCGGTTGTGGGCGAGGTCGATCCGGGCGAACAGGCAGCTGGCGAGCAGTTCGGTCTGGAGGTCGTAGAGGAGTCGGCTGGTGCGCGCGAGGACTTGATCGGGTGGGGTGCCGGCGCTGATGTAGGCGCGGATGGCCGTGCGGATCGTGCCCATCGTGGCGGCTGCTGCCACGTTGTGCCCTTCCACGTCGCCGATCACCGCAACGACGGTCGTGTCGTTGATACGGACGAGGTCGTAGAAGTCACCGCCGATGTCCATGCCGCGTGTGGCGGGCAGGTAGCGGGCGGCTGCTTCGAGCCGGGGGTCCTCGGGCAGGGTTTGCGGGAGGAGTGCTTCCTGCAGGCCGCGGGCAAGTAGGTGCTGTTCGTCGTACAGGCGCGCGCGGTCCAACGCCTGGGCGATCAGGCCGGCCAGGGACGTGAGCACGGCGCGTTCATTGGCGCCGAATCGCCGTTCCTTGTCGTAGGCGAAAGCGCAGCAGCCGACCGGATGGTGGTAGACGGCTAGCGGGAGAAGAGCCCAGGCCTGCTTGCCCGTAATCTCCGAGAGCCGTGGAAAGCGCTGGTTGATCTCGTCGGCCGAGCTCAAGAAGAGGGCTCTGCCTGTGGTGGCCGCCTGTGCCGCTGCGCTGAATGCCGTGTCGAGCGGGGCTCCGTCCAGCAGGTCGGCGATGTCAGGCGGGTAGCCCTGATGGCCGATCACGTGCAGGCGGCTGTCCCTCACCGTGAACATGATCGCGGCCTGCGCGTCCACGACGGGCATGATCTGCTCGACGACCACCCCGGCCACGTCCCGCACCGTGGCTGCCTCAGTAAGCGCCGCAGCGACATGCACCACCTGGTAAAGATGCCCCGCGCTCTTCGGTGTTGTCGGAGAGCTCTCACCGGCATTTCGCGGCGTACCGGGATCGGTGGCGGTCTTGTTCACCAGCACGGTGATTCCGCTGCCGTCCGGATAGAGGCGGAAGAGCAGGCTTTCGTGTGGCGGTCGCACGACCGTGAAGGAGACCGGCTCACGGCTCACCACTGCCGCGCGATAGCCGTCCTCGCACACGGGGTCGTCCAACCACGGGATTGCATGCCATGGGAGCGTCCCGAGCAAGTCGGACTCCGTGCCCCCCAGCAGGGCGGATGCCTTTGGAGTGACGAAGGTGAAGCGGCCCTGGAGGTCCAGCCCGCAGACGCCCACGGGCAGCCGCTCGATGGCATCGTTAGCAGCGAGCCCACGCTGCGCCAGATCGGCGCTTCGGGTGGGAGTGGACAGTACCCGAGGACGGCGGGGAGGCAGCGGCAGGCGCCTCCGCGCCTGGGTGTCGATGAGCCGGGCAAGGGAGTGGGCGCCGGCTGCAATGTTCCGGCGTTCGCGGGAATTGGCTACCGGCGGATGGGTGGCAGGCCACATCAGCATCAGAACGCCCCACCTGTGCGTCCCCGTGACCGGCAGAGCGGCGAGCGCGAACGGATACGGCAGCACGGCGGCGACCCGCGGATAGGTTCGTGCCATCCCCTCATGGGTGCCGACCCACACGAAACGCTGGTCCCGATAGGCATCCGTCCCGGGCAACGGCGTGGAGATGCTGGCGCTGAGCCACGGGCTGAGAAGATCGAGCGGCAGCCCTGCCAGCAGCGTGAGCCTCAGCATTCCCGGGTCGGTATCCCTCAGGTAGAGGGCGCCCGCGATCGCCCCCACCTGGCGCATGCACTCTTGGAAGGGGGCGTCCAGGTACGCAACCGCTTCCGTATCCTCGATCACGCCTGCACCTGGCACGCCGGATCGAGGCGCCACACCGCCCATACTGGGACGCTACGTCCATACCCATGCGGTCGCACCCCGGGTCATCCTGGCGGCCCCAGTGGTTCGTACTCCGCTACTCGCCGGCACAGCCACGGCAGCCAAGCGTGGTGTCAAGCGGCACACGCAATCGGCGCCCAGGCCGGGCCGAGCACAGGTCTTCGGCGAGTGGCGAGGAGCTCGCTTCGGGGTGTCGGGTGCTGTCAGGTCCGGGCTGCCGGGTCGAGCATCGCGGCCAGGCCCTGGGGCGAGAGGAGGTGGTCGACCGCAAGGCGGCGGGCGCCCTCGACGCCCGCGCGGGGACCCAGCAGGGAGGTCTCGATGGACATCGTGCGGGTGGCCAATGGCAGGGCCCGGCGGTAGACGGCGCCGCGGATGTCGGCGAGCAGGTCGTCGCCCAGGCCGGCCATGCTGCCGCCCAGCACGATGGCGTCGGGGTTGTGGAAGCTGACCAGCGTGGCCAGCAGTTCGCCCAGCCGCTGTCCGGCCAGACGGACCTGATGCCGCGCCAGCGGGTCTCCCGCCGCGACGAGGCGGACGACGTCGGCCGCGCCCCGCGCTGCCAGACCGGCCTTGGCCAGGGTGGCGGCGATGGCCGCGCCGGAGGCGACCGCCTCGACGCAGCCGGTGTTGCCGCAGTGGCAGAGCACGTCCTCGTGTCCGGGCAGGGGTATGTGGCCGATGTCCCCGGCCGCGCCGCTCGCCCCCCTGTGCACCAGGCCGTCGGAGACGATGCCGCAGCCGATGCCGGTGCCGACCTTGACGTAGAGCAAGTGGCGGGCTTTGGGGCGGTGGCTGAACTCGCCGACGGCCATCATGTTGACGTCGTTGTCGACCAGGACGTCGGCGCGGTACCGGTCCGCGAAGAAGCGAGGGATCGTGTAGCCGTCCCAGCCGCGCATGATGGGCGGGCGCACGACTGTGCCGGTGACCGCCTCGACGGGGCCGGGGACGCCGATGCTTATGGCCCTGACGTCCTCGCGGGCGCGCCCGCAGGCGGTGAGCAGCCGTGAAGCCTGCTCGTCGAGGGCGGTCAGCACGGTGTCCGGGCCGTCGTTGACGTCCGTGGTCTGGGTCTCCTCGGCGAGGACGCGGCCGCCGAGTTCGGAGACGGAGACTCTGCGGTGCGTAGCGCCCAAGTCGATGGCACAGATCAGCGTGTGCTCGGAGGCGAGTTCCAAGGTGAGCGGCGGGCGGCCGCGCTCGCTCGCGGCGGTGCCCGTCTCGAGCAGGACGCCACGGGCGATCAGCAGGTCGACGCGCTGGGCGACGGCGGCGCGCGAGAGCCCGGTTGCGTCCACGAGCCGGCTGCGTCGCGTCACGCCGGAGGCAACCAGTCGTGCCAGCTCGCTGAGCGAGTCCAGTTGCCGTCCGCTCGGCGTCCCTGTGCCCATGCGCCGTCACCTCTCCGATTTATGGCAGAACTTAGCCGAATTATTGTCATTGTCAACGTAAATAAGCCTGGCTAGCGTCGACTTCAGCAGAAAAGGAGGGCCGCCGTGCCCCAGCTTCCACTGCGCGCGGCCATCCTCGGCGCAGGCATGATCGGACGCGTCCACCTGGACGCCGCACGCCGGGCCGGGGCCACGGTCGTCGGCATCAGCGCATCCACGCCCGCCAGGGCCACGGCGGCGGCCGAACGGCTAGGGGTAGCCCAGTCCTTCGACTCCGCCGAGGAGTTGGCCACCAGCGACGCCGTCGACGTCGTGCACGTCTGCACACCCAACGACACCCACCGCCCGCTCGCCGAGCTCGCGCTCAAGGCCGGCAAGCACGTGATCTGCGAAAAACCCCTCGGCCGCACCCGGGCAGAGGCGGACGCCCTGGTCGCCGCCGCCGACTCGCGCAGCGGGCAGGTCGCCGCCGTTCCCTTCGTCTACCGCTACCACCCCATGGCGGCGGAGGCCCGGGCTCGGGTGAAGGACGGCCGCGCCGGCAGCGTCAGGCTGCTCCACGGCCACTACCTGCAAGACTGGCTCTCCCTGCCCGCTGACACCAACTGGCGTGTGGACCCTGACATCGGCGGTCCCTCCCGCGCTTTCGCGGACATCGGCTCGCACTGGTGCGACCTGGTCGAATGGGTCACCGGCCACCGCATCACCGAGGTCACCGCGCTGACCCGGACTGTGGCGCGCGACGGCACGAACTGCCGGACCGAGGACGCCGTCCAACTCCTGCTGTGCACGGACCTCGGCGCCATCGGCGCGCTGACGGTCTCCCAGATCTCACCGGGCCGCAAGAACCGCCTCTGGTTCGAGGTGGACGGCGAGCGGACCTCGCTCGCCTTCGACCAGGAGAACCCCGAGTCGCTCTTCGTCGGCAGTCGCGCCGAGAACAGCGTGCCTGCACGTGATCCCGCGCTGCTGTCCCCCTCGGCCGCACGGCTGTCCACCGTCCCCGGCGGACATCCCATGGGCTACCTCGACTGCTTCGCCGCGTTCGTGCGCGACGTCTACGCCGCGGCCCGCGGCGACGGCATACCGGACGCGTTCCCCTCCTTTGACGACGCCGCCCGCATGGTCCGCCTGACCGAGGCGGTCCTGCGTTCGGCCGCGTCCCGCTCCTGGATCGAGGTGCCGTAAGTGAAGCTCGGCTTTCTGACCGCCTGCCTTCCCGAACTCTCCCTGCCCGACATCGCGGCCCGCGCCTCGGCCCTCGGCTATCAGGCCCTGGAAGTCGCCGCCTGGCCGTCCACCGGCTCACGGGAGTTCGAGGCCAGCCACATCGACGTGGCCGACTTCGGCAAGGCCCGGGCCGACGACATCCGCGCCCTGTTCGACCGCCACGGGCTGACGCTGTCCGCCCTGGCCTACTACGAGAACAACCTCCACCCCGACGAGTCCCGACGCGCCGAGATCGCCGCGCACCTGCGGTCCACCGTCGACGCCGCCGCGCTGCTGGGTGTGGAGTGCGTCGGCACCTTCATCGGCCGCGACCCGGGCCGCACCGTCAAGGAGAACCTCGCGCTGGCCGAGCGGCTGCTGCCGCCACTGGTGGAGTACGCCGGCGAACGCGGCGTCAAGATCATGATCGAGAACTGTGTGATGGAGGGCTGGCACCCGGACGGCTACCCGGGCAACCTCGCCTACTCCCCGGAACTATGGGAGTGGATGTTCAGCCTCGGCCTCTACCTCAACTTCGACCCCTCCCACCTGCTCTGGCTGGGTATCGACCCGGTCGAGGCGCTCACCCCCTACCTGGGCCGCATCCCGCACGCGCAGGCCAAGGACGCCCAGCTCAACCCCCGCGCCCGCAACCGCTACGGCGTCTTCGGGCGCACGGTCGAGCGCAACGACGGCTGGGACAGCGGCTGGTGGCGCTACCGGGTCCCCGGCCTGGGCGACGTCGACTGGCGCCGGCTCGTCGACGCCTTCTACGAAGGCGGCTTCACCGGCGTCCTGTCGGTCGAGCACGAGGACGCGGTCTGGAGCGGCAGCACCGAACGCGTCACCCAGGGCCTGCAGATCGCCCACCGCACCCTGCGCCCCCTCATCGTCGTCTGAAACGCGCGCCGGCTGAACCGCATCGCCGCAACGAGAGGACACCACCGATGACCAGCCCCATCAGCGTCCAGCTCTACACGCTGCGCGACCAGATCGCTCAAGACCACGACACGGCCCTGACCCGGCTCGCCGCCATCGGCTACACCGCCGTCGAACCGTTCGACCCGATGAACGACCCCAAGGGCTTCCGCCGCACCGCCGACGACCTCGGACTGACCGTCACCAGTACCCACGCCTACGCCCTGCTCCAGCCGGACGCCGACCAGGACGCGGTCTTCGACGCCGTCGCCACACTCGGCACCGATCTGGTGGTCATCCCCGGCGGCATCGCACCCGAGGAATTCACCAGCCACGACGGCATACGCCGGACCGCAGACCTGCTCAACGGCTTCGCGGTCGACGCCGCCCGGCACGGCATGCGCATCGGCTACCACAACCACTGGTGGGAGCTCGAATCGCGGATCGACGGGCGTCACGCCCTCGAAGCGCTCGCCGACCTGCTCGCGCCCGAGGTCTTCCTGGAGATCGACACCTACTGGGCCGCTGTCGGCGGCGCAGACGTACCCGCGCTGCTGCGCGGCCTCGGGGAACGGGTGCTGGCCCTCCACGTCAAGGACGGCCCCGGCGTCCGGAACGAGCCGAACACCGCCGTCGGCCAAGGCACCATGCCGATCGCAGACTTCCTCGCCGCCGCTCCCACCGCCCAGCGAATCGTCGAACTCGACTCCTGCACGGGCGACGTCTTCGACGCCCTCGCCCAAAGCCATGCCTACCTCGCCCGTCTGGAGCGCACCGCATGAACACCGGCCCAGTCGGCGTCGCCCTGGTCGGCGCGGGCGTCATCAGCGCCCAATACCTGAAGACCCTCGGCGAGTTCCCCGACATCGCCCTGATCGCGGTCGCCGACCTGGACGTCGAACGCGCCCGGTCCGTCGCCCGCAAGTACGACGTCCCCGAGGCAGGCGACGTGGCCTCGGTCCTGGCGATCCCCGAGGTCGAGATCGTCGTCAACCTGACCGTCCCGGCCGCCCACGCCGAGATCGCGAAGGCGGCCCTGACCGCGGGCAAGCACGTCTACGGCGAGAAGCCGCTCGCGCTCGACCCACAGGACGGCGCCGCGATCCTCGCCGACGCGCGAAGTCGCGGCCTGCGGGTGGGCAGCGCCCCGGACACCTTCCTCGGCGCGGGCCTGCAGTCCGCCCAACGGGCCCTGCTCGCGGGCACGATAGGCGAACCCGTCAGCGCGACCGCCGTGATGCAGAGCCCGGGCCCGGACCGCTGGCATCCCAGCCCCGAGTTCCTCTACGGCCACGGCGGCGGACCGCTGTTCGACATGGGCCCCTACTACCTGACCGCCCTCGTCGCCCTCCTCGGCCCCGCCACGCGCGTGGCCGCCACCGCTCGCCGCGCCCGCGACCACCGGGTGATCGGGTCCGGCCCCAGGGCCGGCACCAACTTCCCCGTCGACGTACCCACCCATGTCCACGCGCTACTCGACTTCGCCAGCGGCCCGAGCGCGGCCGCCACCTTCAGCTTCGACTCCCCCCACTCACGGTCACTCCTGGAGATCACCGGCACCCAGGGAACCCTCCAACTCCCCGACCCGAACAGCTTCACCGGCCCGCTGCGCATCCGGCGCTTCGAGGACGACACCTGGCGCGAACTCCCGGTCGAGGGCCCCGTGGCCGGCCGCGGCCTCGGCGTCCTCGACCTGGCCCGCGCACTGCGCACCAACCAGCAGCACCGCGCCTCCGGCGACCTGGCCCAACACGTCCTGGAGACAATGACCGCCGTCGCCGAGTCCGCCGCAACCCACGCAACCGCACACCTACAGCCGAGGAACACCACCATCCCGCCGCTCCCCAGCGACTGGAACCCGACCGCAGCCACACTGACCTGACGGGGCGCCCGCTCCGAGACCCTGCCCGATCTGTTTGCGGCCGAAGCGGCCCGTACCCGGCGTACAGGCCGACTCGTCCGCCTCCTGCATTTATGCAGGTCAGAGTATGTATCTGTTCGGGAAGATTCCTTCGGGGCCAATCCGGGGCCAAAACCGTCCTCACCGAACCGATCTTGCGACCACCCCATGCCCCGCATTCTCACGATCTGCAGTCGCATCGATACGTTTACTGTGTGTCGCCAGGGGCGTCGCTGCCCGCGTTCACGCAGGATCTGCCCAGGTCAACGACCTGCGGGATCCCCGACTGTCCGCATCCGCCCACGTGACGCAGTCAATGATCGCGAGCCGGGCGGACGTTTTGGACTGTACTGCGGGCCAGCGACTCCAAACGGCACCACCAACGAAGCCGCGAAAGGCAAGCAAAGGCGCACGGCGTCCCACACCAGTACGGCGTCGGCGACCAGATCCCCGTCGTCTACGACCCGAACGATCCCTCGAACGTCTCGGCCGTCTCGACCGCGGAGGAGGAGTCAGCGCCGGGCAACTTGCTGGACTTTTCCCTCTTCGGAGCGGCCTTCGTAGTCGTGGGTCTATTGACGCTATTGCGAGGAGTTCCCAAGGAGATGGACAGATGGGCTTACAACCGCGACTACCTTCCCGGGGCACGCCGCCGGCCCTCGTCCCCTGAATCGTCGGGGCACGCCCCGGGGACCACTGACTGACGCACCCGCGTGGAAGGACAGTCGCCAGGGGGTGCAGTGCTCGTTCGCGCCGGAACCGTACCCTCGTCCGGCAGCACCCGAACCAACGGCCTGCGGCCCAGCCGTGTGGCGGGACCGCCGCGGGTCAGCCGATGGACCAGGACGCCGATCATCGCCCAGCGGATCATGGTCTCCGCTCGGGCCCGGCTGGCCTCGTAACCCCGGGCCAGCCGACGGTGAGCGGTCAGCCACGAAAACGTGCGCTCCACCACCCACCGCTTCGACTGGATCCCGCGGCCACACCTTGACCTGGTCGACGTGGCACCGCCGCCACCTAGCACACGCAAGCCATTGCCGCTGCAGGCGACGCGACCACCCTTTCGCGCGAAATCCTGACGAACGCCGCTCAGACTCCAACGCGGCCCCGCTACACTCCGGACCATCGGGCCGCTGAGCAGGAAAAAGCAGAACTCTCACTGGAATACATCACCCTGAAGCCCCTAGCGTCGCAGAAGCCGCGGCTCCCGTCGCGCCGCTACTTCACTCCGCGAAATGGCGCAAAATGGGATGGCGCATCAATCCACTCGCGATCCGCATGCCAGTCACACTGAGTCGCAATCACATAACCCGCACCTGAATTCAAGGAAAAGGCAAAATGCGGCTCAGGCGGGACACCAATGCCAATGGCTTCAAATTCCTCCCGCAGCTCCACTCGATCAATCTTCAGATTTGCCATCTCTGCCGAAATATTCATGTGCTGCACATTAGAGAAAAGAATCTCGATTCGCTCATCGGAGTCAAACCTGGGCTCACTCCGGAGGAGCAATCTGGAGTAGCTGAATCCGTAGGCCCAGACCTTGAACTCTCGATCCCACTCAACCAGACGCACCAGAAAACCGCCCATCGAAAGCAGACTCAGATATATGCCACATGTCCAACAGAATGCAGACCTGCCACCCAGCGGCATCTATTGCGCGGCGGACAGGTCTCCCATCATAGCCGGACTGCCCATCAAGTCGATCTGACCGCTGGGCAGTCCGACTGCAGGTCTCAAGGACCGCTCATCCAGCCGCACGGAGGACATTAAAATCAGGCAGATCAATTGGAACCACCCGACCCCCCTGCCAGAAGGTGATGGAATCCCAAGATCTATTACCCAACCTGACAGACTCGCCGAGGATATTCATTTCCCTCTGAGTGGTAATCCAGGGCTTGCCAACCATGCCTTCTTGATAGAAGTCCTCAAATAGCTGCTGCGGCGTACCTGGCTTTCCAGTTGACATCTTGAAGCCGTCAAGCACGACATTGATTCGGCGATCCGGCTGCTCATTCGCTACAGCTCGCACATTTGCCAGAGCATCTTCCATCGAGTTGTCAAGAAAATGCTCGAAGCCATTAGTTTGCGCAAAGTTGCGAAGATCTCCCTCTTTGCGAATTCCAAGGGCCACTTCACACGTGCTGCTGTTGTGAACCAAGATCGGGACGCCGCCCGCCACAACATAGTACGTGTGATAGGCGAGCCCTACTCACCTGCGTTTTCGCAGGCCACGTACGATGCGGGAGTCCGCCGGCGTCCCCAGAAGTGCTCTGGAGTCCGCTGGTGTTGCCGTCAGCGTTGCCGTCAGAGGTATAGACCTCTGGGGGTGGAATTACTTAAGGAATTTCTCCAACGTCTCCACCGACCAATCGGCCTGGCGGAGGATCGACCGGAGCGTCCCGGCTGCAAGGTCATGATGCAGGGGGACGATGACGGTCCGGCCTTCGGTGCGGTACTTGGCGTGGCTGCCGCGAGTCGAGACGTGCTCGAAGCCGCCGCGCATCAACGCCTTGCCGACCTCGGCCCCGGACAGTCCGTGCGGGACGGCGGGGCTCATGCGACGCGGACCTCAATCGGCGCGGTGATCACGTCGTAGACCTCGGGAGCGGGCTCGTCCTCGAAGTAGAGCTCCAGGGCTTCGCGGAGGTTCCCCATGGCTTCCTCGATGGTGCGGCCCTGGCTGGTGACCTCGACCTGGAGGCATCGGGCGACGTACCACTCACCCTCGTGGGTGATCGCCGCTGTGAGGTGCAAGGCGTGCTGCGTCATGCCGCCAGTCTGGCATGCGGGCCTTCGACCTGTCTGCGCTCGCCGCGTCTGCGCCGGCACTCCGAGCGCGTGCCGATCTTCGGCAGATGCGGGCCTGAGTGGGGTGGTTCCTCCTCGATCGGGCAGCTTTGCCGAACCGGGGTTCTCCCAGGGCCGCCAGGCTCACAGCGTGACCCTTGGGCTTGGCCTGGCGGCCCTGGGAGGTTCTCGGTACGCCTCCGGGGCTCGATCGGGGAGGAACCGCACCGCGCCACCGCCCATAACCCCCTCCCTCCCGCACCCTCTCCCCCTCGGTTCGTCGCTCCTTGAGAAGGGCCGGGGTTTGGGGCGGAGCCCCATGACGTGCACCCTGCTGGCGGCGATGGTCACGGCTGCGGGGCACCACGCCTCGCGGAAACGAGTCCGCCTGTACTGCGTGCCTTCCGCCAGGGCTGTCGCGGTCCCGCCCCGGCCCGACCGGTGCCCTGGACGCACCCCGTACCCGTCCCGGCGGTGGGTGCTTGAAGCAAATCGTTGGTGAGCTCAGCCATGCAGCCCCGGACTGTTGATCCCCCTTGTCCTTCTCTGCCGAGGGGGAGGCCACCGCCGGCGTCGCCCGCACGGGGCGCAGACAGGAGTGCGGGCGGGCGTCGGCGGGTGGCCGACGCCCGCGTAGCAGTGTGAATGTCCAGACCGTGAGGTCGCCGATCAGTTATTCGCTCTGCCCGTGTGTCCGTGGTAGCTGCTGCGGGACTCGTCCCGCGTCGATTTCCTGCTCTCCGCTCCCTGCGGCTGGCGGAGCGCGGACCTGCGGTAGCGACCGGGGAGAGGGCGCCGATCGGGCCGGGGCGGGACCGGGGCAGTCAACGGCGGGAAGGTCAGCAGGGACGGGAGCCCGTAGCGCGCGAGCGGAGCGAGCGCCTTGATTCAGTAGCGAAAATCGTAACCACACCGCAGGTTGGGCACACGCAGGTTGGGCGCAGGTTGGGCAATGGCTCGGATGATCAAGCTCGGCATAGCCGACTGACATTCCCACCGCCTACAGTGGTTCGTACCAGTGATCAGAGCGGGACGTGGAGGGACATGGGCGAGACCACGGCGCGAGTTGAGGACACCATCCGTGGATGGATCAGCGATGGCACGTTGCAGCCTGGCGGGAAGCTGCCCTCTGAGCGCGTGCTCGCTGATGAGCTGTCAGCCGGTAGGACCACCGTCCGCCTGGTCCTCGCCAAGCTGACCGCTGAGGGACTGATTCGCGCAGAGCATGGCCGGGGCTACTTCATCAGCTCCAACGCCGAGGGGGCGTAGTCGTGACCGATCAGGGGGAGCCGCTGGAGTCGTGGAAGATCCATGGAGAGCGGACGGTCTATGACAATCAGTGGGTCAAACTGACCTTGGTGGACGTTGAGCCGCCTGGCGTCGAGCGCTTTGAGCACCACGTCGTGCGGCTGAACCGTGTGGCGATCTCCGCTGTCCTGGACGACGAAGACAGGGTGCTGATGCTGTGGCGCTACCGCTTCGTCCCGGACCAGTGGGGCTGGGAACTCCCCGGCGGCATCGTGGATGCTGGCGAAGACGGCTTGACTGCGGCTCTCCGGGAGATCGAGGAGGAGACCGGCTGGCGGGCCGATGGCCTAGAGCACGTCGTGACCTTTCAGCCCATGGTGGGCATGGTCGACTCCCCGCACGAGATCTTTGTCGGCAAGGGTGCTCGGCTCGTGGGCGAGCCGGAAGGCGGGGAGGAGGCTGGCCGCGTCGCTTGGGTGCCTCTCTCGGAGATCCCCGGCATGATGGCGTCGGGTGAGCTGATGGGGGCGGGAACCCTTGTCGCCTTGCTGCACGTCCTGGCTTCGCGCGCCGGAACCGCCGCTAGATAGAGCGCGTCAACCGCTCGATCCGGGTTCGCTGTCGGACCGAGCCTGTACGTCCGGCCAGCAGTCGAGCCTGTCGCAGATGCTCGGCTGCTTGGTCCATCTCGCCACGCGTGATGTGCGCCTGGGCGAGATCGGCACGCAGTCCTGCGGTCGCCCGAACGAAACTCGGGTCCATCCGGTCGAGTGCCGCGTAGAGATCTCCCACGGCGTCGTCCTCTCCGAGGAGAGCGAGCACGTTCCCTCGCCAGCGGGCGAGATGCGTCCCGTTGAGGAAGATGCTCAGCATGTCCGGGTCCCGCGCCTCATCGCCCGCGGGAAGGACTGAGGCGGCTCGGTCCAGTGCTCGGCGGGCCTCGTCGGGCTTCCCAGCCTTCGCGCAGATCTCCGCTTCGGTCGCATGAAGCCACGCTGCCAGCCTCGGGGAAGTCCGTCCCCTGCCGGTCTCCTGGGCGTCTCGGACGAGTTCGACGGCCAGCTCGGGCCTGCCCGCGTCTGTCAGCACGTATGCCTGCTCAGCGGTTGCGTGCGCCAGGTACATCGGTTCGTTGGACTCCAGCGCTGCCCGCTTCGCCAACTCGTAGTGACGCCAAGCTCGTTCGACGGCACCAACGTCAAGGGCCTGCCATGCCGCCAAGGTGGACGCGCCGGCCAACGCCCGCGCGATCGGCCCTCGGACACCGGGGAGGATTGCGAACGTCAACGCGTCTTCCAGCCGCGTGAGGTGCGCGCCCATCTGGTCAACCAGTCCTGATGCTCCGAGCTGGCGATCGAAGCTGCGCAGCAACTCGGTCTGCTCAAGGAACGTGTCCACCATGCCAACGCTCAGGCTGCGGGACGACTCGATCCGGTTCAGGAGGTCGTCGTAGCCGTCCGCGACCGGCGGGGCCCCGGGGTCCGTGCTGCCGAGCAACTCGGCATCGGTGAGCCCCAGTATGGACCGGAGTATCCCGACGTACTGCCCGGAGATCTGGCGCTTGCCGTTCTCCCACTCGGAGACATAGACCTTCAGGCTCGCTCTCGAAGCCACGTTGATCAGGTGCCGTCGGGCGTACGTCTCGATCTCGTGGATCAGCCGCTCTTGCGACCATCCGCGAGCCTTCCGAGCTTGTCGTAGCTGCTGGGACATGTGGGCACCCCGTGGCAAATCAGTTCGCTGACTGTCAGCAGCATGCATCACCTGATCACGATCCGTCAGGAGTTAACAAAACTGGGTTAACCCCAGCTAGCTACCGGGGGCACCCCTTCCGGAAGTTCCATAGAGGCAGCAGAAGTTGACAACCCATCTGATGCGGTGGGGGTTGACACTGGTGCGCACCAGTTGTTCACTACTGGTACGCACCAGTTGCTACCCGGAAATGCAGTGGGGACGGCACTCCAGCCGCCAAGCCGTCGCCGTCCCCGTCGCCCCTCTTCCAAGGGAGTTCCATCATGCCTGCAACGCTGCCCGTCACGCTTGCCTCCGCTGCCGCGTTCTCCTCGGAGCTGGCGGACCTGACCGAGACCGAGCTGATCGCGGCCATCCACGCCTCAGACTACGAGATGACGGTGAACCCCGACCCGTCCGAGCTGGCCGCCTACGCGGTGCAGGGCCTGCGGTTCCGGGGTCGCCTCGGCATCGCCCAGGACGCCATCCAGCTCCTGAGCTACTGGCTGACCACCGCCCAGCAGGAGCACCACAGCGCCGCCAAGGTGGCCAAGATCCGGGCAGCGCACAGCGAGAGCTTCGACGCCGACCTGATCATCCACATCTCGTTCGTGGTGCAGAGCAAGCGCCGGGAGATCCGCTCGACCCGGACCGGTCACGGCTGCCCGGTCTGCGGCGACTTCCACGGGCAGATCAACCCCGAGTGTGCCGCCGAGTTCGCTTCCCGCTCGTGGCTGTCCTGCCCGGAGTGCGAGGGCACCGGATGGGACTCGACCGGCATGGAGATCTACTGCCGGATCTGCGGCGGCTCGAAGCTGGTCGAGGCCGCTGACCCCGCCGGGGCGGTGGCTGCGTGACCTACGCCCTTCCCGCTGACGAGTCGGAGCGCGCCGCCATCTTGGACCTGGCGCGCCTGGCTCGTCGGGGCGACGTGCCCCGTCAGGTGGAACTGATCCGCCGCACTGGGGGCTGCTCGCACCCGATCCACCTGCAAGGCTTCCGCACCCTGCTGCACGGCCCGACCGGGCAGGTTCTCCACCGGTACGCCACGGACTCCGAGCCGGACGGCCGAATCAAGGTCGCCTGCGGCAACCGCCGGGCCTCGCGCTGCCCCGCCTGCTCGCGCACCTACGCCGCCGACACCTACCACCTGATCCGCGCCGGGCTCATCGGCGACGAGTCCAAGGGCGTCCCCGCCACGGTCCGGGATCACCCGCGCGTCTTCGCCACCCTGACCGCGCCGTCCTTCGGCCCGGTCCACAACCGTCCCGACTCCGGGGCCTGCCGCTGCGGCACCGCCCACCTGACCGGAGACCCGATCCTCGGCACCCCGCTCGACCCTGAGCGCTACGACTACGCCCACGCGGTGCTGTGGAACAACCAAGCCCCGGCCCTGTGGCGGAGGTTCACGATCTGTCTGCGCCGGAAGCTGGCCAAGGCCGCCGGGCTCACACTCAAGGACTTCAACGACGTGGCCCGCGTCAGCTTCGGCAAGGTCGCCGAGTACCAGCGCCGGGGCGCGGTCCACTTCCACGCCGTGATCCGCATCGACGGACCGGACGGTGCCGACAGCCCTCCGCCCGCCTGGGCCACGGTCGCCCTGCTCGATCGCGCGATCCGTGAGGCGGCTCGGGACTCCTACGTGCCGGTCGGCCCGTTCGCCGGTCGCCCGGAGGTCGTGGAGCGCTACGAGACCGTGCCCGCGATCCCCGCCCAACCGTCCCGCGTCATGCGCTGGGGCGAGCAGATCGACGTGCGCCCCATCCAAGCCTTCGGCGACGGCTCCGAGATCACCGAACAGGCTGTCGCCTCGTACGTGGCCAAGTACGCAACCAAGGCCGCCGAGAGCACCGAGAGCGTGGACCGTCGACTGATCGACCGCAGCGAGGTGGAGCGCTACGACGTGCCCGCGCACACGCGGCGCCTGATCGAGACGTGTTGGGACCTGGACGGGGCCTACCCGGAACTGCTGCTCGCGCACTGGTCTCACATGCTCGGCTTCCGGGGTCACTTCTCGTCCAAGTCCCCGAGCTACTCGACCACGCTCGGCGCGCTGCGGCAGACCCGGACGGACTTCCGCGCCGCCCAGGCCCGCGAGGAACTGCGCGAACGACTGCTCGAACAGGGTCTGCCCGACCTGGACGACCTGCCCGACGAAGAGACCTTGGTGCTCGCGCACTGGAGCTTCGCCGGGTCCGGACTCACACCGGGTGAATCCCTGCTCGCCGCCGGGATCGCCCGCGACATCTACGAGAACCGCGTCACCGCCCGCGAAGAACTCGCCTACCTCGAATCGGAAGGAGACATGCCCGACCATGCCCGATGAACTGCTCACCGTTCCGGAGGTGATGACCCGTCTCAAGGTCGGCCGCTCCACGGTCTATGACCTGATCCGCCGCCGCGAACTGTCCTCGATCACCATCGGCCGCGCCCGCCGCATCCACCCGGACGCCCTACGGGCCTACCTCGCCAACCGAACGGAGGCGGCTGCCTGATGCCCACCCCCAGGAAGAATCGCGCCAACGGCGACGGCACCGTCTACCAGCGCAAAGACGGCCGCTGGGAGGCCGCCGGATACGTACTTGCCACGGACGGCACCCGCACCCGCATCCGTGTCTACGGCCGCACCCGCAAGGAAGCCTTCGACAAGCTCACCACCGCCCTCGCAGCCAGCAACGAGGGCATCCCCGTCAGCACGGAGACACTGACGGTCGGCCAGTACCTGACCTACTGGCTCGACTATGTCGCCGCCGACCGGCTGCGCCCCACGACCCACCGCCAGTACACCGTCTGCATCGCGAAGTACATCATCCCGGCCCTCGGCAGCAAGAAGCTCGCCCGGCTCACCACCCGCGACGTGCGGACCTGGCTCGACCGCCTCCGCGTCACCTGCCAGTGCTGCGCCAACGGCACCGACGCCAAACGGCATCCCAACCGCTACTACCCCCACCGCGTCCCCCGCTGCTGCGCCATCGGCCAGTGCTGCGGCAAGCGCCTCGCTCCCCGCACCCTTCAGTACGTTCACGCCGTCCTCGGCTCGGCTCTCCAGCACGCCGTTCGCGAGGAACGCATCACCCGCAACGTCGCCCGCGCGGTCCAGCTCGGACCGATCCGGCCCCGCCGCTTCGAGCCGCTGACCTCCGAAGAGGCCCGACGCTTCCTCAAGACAGCCCGAGACGATCGACTTCACGCCCTGTGGGAGCTCGCCCTGCGCACCGGCATGCGCCGCGGCGAACTCCTCGGCCTCACCTGGTCCGACCTCGACACCCGCGCTCGAACTCTCGACATCCGCCGAACCCTCCAGCACGCCCCCGCCGGCGGCGGCACCGCGCTCTACCCCACCAAGACCCTGGCCTCCGAGCGGCGCATCGCCCTCCCCGACGCCTGCATCACCGCCCTGGCCCAGCACCACCGCGCGCAGCAGGCAGAACGCCGCGCTGCCGGGGCGGACTGGCACGAATCGGGGCTGATCTTCACCACCCCGGACGGGAGTCCCTTGCTGCCGACCTCGGTCACCGCGCACTTCCGGGTGTTGCTCGGCCACGCGGGCGTACGCCGCACCCGGTTTCACGACCTCCGGCACACCTGCGCCACCCTGCTCCTGGAGCAGGGCGTGGAGCTCGTCGTGATCAAGAACCTACTCGGCCACGCGCACATCTCCATTACCGCCGAGATCTACGCACACGTCCGTCTCCGCCTCCAACGCGACGCCATCGAAGCCCTCGGCAACGCGCTCACCGACCCCGACGACGACGGCCCCGAAGACGACGAACCCCCAGCTTGTGGGATCACCGTCCGCTGACGTTGCCGTCAGCGTTGCCGTCAAGCCACCCGCACACGCCACAGCGCCCCGCCAGAAAAACTCTGGCGGGGCGCTGTTCTGTGCAATCTGACGAGAAGCTCTAACTCGATGCTACGTGATGATAGTCGACTATTCTCGCACACCAAAGAGGATCTCTTCACTGCCTAGCTGGGAAATCAACCCAACGGCGGCGTCGCGAGCCGCCTTCTCGCGACGCATAGCAGCTGGATACGCATCTTCAGCCACTTCGCGACAGGCCGCCAGCTTGCCATAGAGCCCTTCAGCCTTCCGATAGCGCTGACTGCCCGCTTCGTCGAAGTGGATGGTAAGACCTTCAATCCTCTCCACCATTGGACCCAACTCGCCGTCCAATCTCCCACCTTCAAGGGCAGAAATTGCGAGATCGCAGAACTGCCGCAGGAGCATCAACTCCTGAGCCTCCGACAGAACTCCAAAGACGATGCGACTTCTCAGCGGCCAACCGGAGAGTGTGATGTATTCATCTTCTGGTGTTCCGCCGTCACCGCTCAGCGCAGGACAAATCCATTGTGTCTGCGAATCACCACGCTGAAAGCTCTCAAGATCGGCAACGAGAAGGTCTTCCACCTCCCCGGCCTCGATCGACTGCGCGCCCGTTGCCTGCAGGCACAGCACAGCATCATCACTGGTCAGGGGCACATAGATGCGCGCCAGAAGGCCGGCTACAAGCGTGCGCTGATCGTTCATGGCGTCGTTCCAATCCTCACCTAGCCACACCTGAGCGGAGCATACATCGGAGAGCTTGCCAGCTCATGCAGTCCAACGCGGGTCGCCTCACAAGCCGAGGCTATGAGGCGACCCGACCACGCTACGGCAACGCTCCACCTGGGCCTATTCGCCCCTGCTGCCACAGGTTGACGCCCTCATGGTAGACCTCCCGCCAGGATTGACCAGTTGGGACAGTATTGGCCCAGTCCTCATAATTCTCCGGCCCACCGACACGCTCGGTCATATAGCGCTCAAGCGTCAAGGCATCGTCCCGAGTATCAAAATTCCGCACGATGGTCATTTGATACTTCCCGCCGTACTGTGCACTCCAGCTCTCGAAATCTCCGAGCGAGTACCTACCAGCAGGATCGTTGGTAATACCCCACTTCAAGATGTCTCCATTCGAGGTGCCATGGATGACATACAGCGAGGTCTGACCCTTGTCCGGATAGTTACCGACAATGGGCTTCGAGGTATTGGGGATATTTCCACTCTTCGCCCCACCAGGAGGGCAGCCAAGCGTGTTGTGGACCAAGATCGGGGTCGATCCGGCCATCACATAGTACGTGTGGAGTTGCTGGACAGTCAGGTTCCAGCGGTTCGCCGCGCCCGGAGTGACCTTCGTGTTGACGACGGTGGGGTGCTGACCCTTGGTGCTGGCGAGCTTGTGGCCGGGCTTGAGGTGGTCTGCGCGGACCCAGGAGTGGGTGGTGTCGTCCCAGAACGGGTGGTTGGCAGTGGTGTGGATGACGGAGGTGCGACCGTGGCCGTCGTTGACGGTGACATCAAGGAGGTCCGTGTCGTGGTTGATCCAGACGTGCTGGACTGAACGAGCGCCCTTTTCCTTGCCAGTGTTCGGGTCGGCCGATTCGACCTTGTCCCCGACCTTGAGGGTGCCGATGGCCTTGGTGGTCCCATTCGCCATGAGGACCGGGGTCTCAGGCGAGAAACTGCACTTCGGCGTGGAACTGCTGACCTCAGTGCCGCCATTGCCCTTGGCGGGGTTGGAGGAGCCGGTGGTGGAGGCGTTGGTGTCGTTGGTGGTAGCGGTGGAGTCGTTGGCCGTGCCGCCCTTGCTGGTGTCCGTGGCTGCGCTGCCGGCGCTGTCGGAGGTTGCTGCCGATCCGCTGCCGGAGCCCTCGGTACTGGTACCACCGCCGCCGCTCGTGTCGGTTCCCGTTTGGTCATGGGAGGCAGGGCCGGCGGTGCTTCCGGTTGTGGTCGGTTCGTCGACTGGGCCCGTGCCTGCTCCGGCGCAGCCCATCTCGAGACAGCCTTCGGCTCCCGTCAGGCCGGCTACGCCGGCTACTTGGGAGTGTCCTGATCTTTGTGGGTGGCCGGGTGTCGGTGACTGTCAGTTCGTCGTGACGCGTTCGCCGTAGTAGCCGGCGAGGCTGTTGATGGCC
>NZ_JBGCCR010000049.1:0-36804 GCF_041262485.1 Streptacidiphilus sp. BW17
CGCGCGCGCACGCGCGCGCGCGCGGGCCGCTGTCTGTTCCCCTCGCCGCGCGGGTGGGGCTCCCCCCCGGCGGGGGGGGGGGCGCGATTCACCAACCCCCCCCCCCCCGCGCCCCTGACGTTTGCAACGTCTCATCTGCCCAACAGCTCGCCGCCGTTGCAGTGCAGGATCTCGCCGGTGATGTAGCCCGCCTCCGCGCTCGCCAGGAAGAAGACCGCAGCCGCGACGTCCTCCGGCTCCCCCACGCGGCCCACGAGCGTCCGGCTCGCGCGGCGGACGAGTTCCACCTCGTTGAGGCGGTCGCCGAAGAACTCCGTGCCCGCCACCGTGCCCGGTGCGACCACGTTCGCGGTGATCCCGGACGGGCCCAACTGTGCGGCCAGGAAGTGGTTCCAGGCGTGCAGCGCGGCCTTGGACGCACCGTAGGAGCCGGCCCCGCGGACCGCCGCGATCGAACTGATCGTCACCACCCGTCCGCCGCCCTGCGCCAGCCGGTCCCGGACCGACTCGGTGAGCAGAACCGCGGTCAGCACATTGCGCTCGAAGTCGCCACGCCAGCGGGCCAGGACCGCGTGCGGACCCGCTCCGGCCCGGGACTCCCTGCTGCCCGCGTTGTTGACCAACACGTCTATCCGGTCCGGCAGTTCGCCCAAGAGCGACTCCACCGCCCCGGCGTCGGCGAGGTCACAGGCGAGCGGGCGGACCGAAGGGCCGAGGAGCTCGGCCGCCTCGACGAGGACGCCCTGCCGACGGCCGACGATGGTGACCTGGTCCCCGGCCTCGGCGAACCGACGGGCCACCGAGAGCCCGATCCCCGTCCCGCCACCGGTGACGACGACGTTTCTGCCCATCCGGGCGCCCCCTGTCTTCCTGACCTCGCGGCTCCGGGAATCCCGGAGCCCGCTGCGAGGCCGCTGCATCGTTGCCGCCTGTTTGCCGCGTATGTGCTGCGTGGTTGCCGCGTGGTTTCTGCGAGTCATCGAGAAGCTGTGAGGGGCCGACACGGCCCCCAACCGGTCGCTCAGAACACCGTGCGGATTCACGTGATTCCTACCACGCTGCCATTCGTCCCCTTCGCACCGGGTCGCCCCGACCCGCCCCCTCGGACCAAGCGCGCCTGGCATATGACGCCTCGAAGGATCACCGTGAGAGGGGTATCACATGGCCGGACCGTAACTTCGCGAGGCCAACTTTGTGTTAGAACTCGTGAGCCGGGGTTCCGGCGGATCCCGGCGCCCGGCCGCCGTCGCTGGGCGGCCGAAAGCGCACGGCGCGGGCGTGATCAGGGTGGTTGAGCGGCCTCCCCCCGCGCCCCGCCGTGCGCGCACGCCCGACGTCCTCCGCGCACGTCCTCCGCGCACGTCCGCAGAACCGGGTCCGCACAACACCGTCCACACAACACGGGAGCGGGCCCGCACGCCCCGTTCCGAGGCTGTGCGGACCCGCTCCGTTAGTACTGCGCGAATGCGCTCAGCGCGCGTCGATCGGGACGTAGTCCCGGATGACCTCACCGGTGTAGATCTGGCGCGGACGGCCGATCTTGTTCGCGGGGTCGGTGATCATCTCCTGCCAGTGGGCGATCCAGCCGGGCAGGCGGCCCAGCGCGAACAGCACGGTGAACATGCTGGTCGGGAAGCCCATGGCCCGGTAGATCAGGCCGGTGTAGAAGTCCACGTTCGGGTAGAGCTTGCGCGAGACGAAGTAGTCGTCCGTCAGCGCGTGCTGCTCCAGCTTGAGCGCGATGTCCAGCAGCTCGTCGGCCTTGCCCAGCTGGGCCAGGACATCGTGGGCCGCGGCCTTGATGATCTGCGCACGCGGGTCGAAGCTCTTGTAGACGCGGTGTCCGAAGCCCATCAGGCGGACGCCGTCCTCGCGGTTCTTCACCTTGCGGATGAAGGCGTCCACGTCGCCGCCGTCGCGCTTGATGCCCTCGAGCATCTCCAGCACGGCCTGGTTGGCGCCACCGTGGAGGGGACCCCACAGGGCGTTGATGCCGGCCGAGATCGAGGCGAAGAGGTTGGCGTGCGAGGAGCCGACCAGGCGCACGGTGGAGGTGGAGCAGTTCTGCTCGTGGTCCGCGTGCAGGATCAGCAGCTTCTCGAGCGCGTTGACCACGACCGGGTTGAGCTCGTAGTCCTCGGCCGGGACGGCGAAGGTCATCCGCAGGAAGTTCTCGACGTAGCCGAGGTCGTTCCGCGGGTAGACGAACGGGTGTCCCTGGGCCTTCTTGAAGGCGTAGGCAGCTATGGTCGGCAGCTTGGCCAGCAGCCGCACCGCGGAGACGTAGCGCTGCTCGGGGTCGAACGGGTTGTGGCTGTCCTGGTAGAACGTGGACAGCGCGCCGACCACGGACGACAGCATCGCCATCGGGTGGGCGTCGCGGGGGAAGCCCTGGAAGAAGCGCTTGACATCCTCGTGCAGCAGCGTGTGCTGGTTGATGTCGTGCTCGAAGACCCGCAACTGCTCCGCGTTCGGCAGCTCTCCGTTGATCAGCAGGTAGGCCGTCTCCAGGAACGATCCGCGCTCGGCGATCTGCTCGATCGGGTAGCCACGGTAGCGAAGGATGCCCTGGTCGCCGTCGATGTAGGTGATCGCGGACTTGCAGGCGGCGGTGTTACCGAAGCCGTTGTCCAGCGTGGTCAGGCCGGTCTGGCCGAGCAGCTTCGAGATGTCGAAGCCGGCGTTACCAACGGTGGCGTCGACCACCGGGTACTCGTACTCGCCGCCCTGGTAGCGGAGTACTACAGAGTTGTCGCTCACGTCTTCCCTCATCACCAGCGGAATGACCCTGTTCAAGGGTTCAAGGGGTGCCCTGACTCCCTCCTACCTTCCCCCAGGCGGGTTACACCTGTGCAGGCGGGGTGGCCCAAAAGAGCCGAAGGTCACAAAGAAAAGGGCCATTCGCTTTCAAGTTCTGACAGCGGAACCTACCCCCGAGTCAGCCTATGGTCCAATGCCGTGTGTCGGCGACCTGCGGAAACCGCACGAACGGCCTGGCCGAGCGCGCGGCGGGATCCGACCAGTACCACCAGCTTCCTGGCCCGGGTGACGGCCGTGTAGAGGAGGTTGCGCTGGAGCATCATCCAGGCGCTGGTCGTGAGGGGGATCACAACGCAGGGGTACTCACTGCCCTGCGAACGGTGGATGGTCACGGCGTAGGCATGGGCGAGTTCGTCGAGCTCGTCGAAGTCGTAGTCGACGTCCTCGTCCTCGTCGGTGCGGACGGTGAGCTGCTGGTCCTCCACGCTGAGCGCCGTGACGACGCCCACCGTGCCGTTGAAGACGCCGTTCCGGCCCTTGTCGTAGTTGTTCCGGATCTGGGTGACCTTGTCGCCGACCCGGAAGGTGCGCCCGCCGAAGCGGCGCTCCGGCCGGTCCGGGCGGGCGGGGGTGACAGCCCCCTGGAGGAGGGTGTTCAGGTTGCCCGCACCCGCCGGACCGCGGTGCATCGGGGCCAGCACCTGGACGTCGCGGGTCGGGTCCAGCCCGAACTTGGCCGGAATCCGGCGGGCGACCACATCGACCGTCAGGTCGGCGGTGTGCTCGGTGTCCTCCTCGACGAAGAGGAAGAAGTCCGCCAGGCCGGTGGTGATCGGCGGGACGCCCTCGTTGATCCGGTGTGCGTTGGTGACCACGCCCGACTGCTGGGCCTGCCGGAAGATCTGGTTGAGCCGGACGGCCGGGACGGGGCTGCCCGGGGCGAGCAGGTCCCGCAGCACCTCCCCGGCGCCGACGGACGGCAGCTGGTCGACGTCGCCGACCAGCAGCAGGTGGGCCCCGGGCGGGACGGCCTTGGCCAGTTTGTTGGCCAGCAACAGGTCGAGCATCGAGGCCTCGTCGACGACGACCAGGTCGGCGTCGAGCGGGCGGTCCCGGTCGTAGGCCGCGTCTCCGCCCGGCTTCAGCTCCAGCAGCCGATGGACTGTGGCGGCCTCACCACCGGTCAGCTCGGCAAGCCGCTTGGCCGCGCGACCCGTGGGCGCCGCGAGCACCACCTTGGCCTTGCGGGCCAGTGCCAGCGTGACGATCGACCGGACGGTGAAGGACTTGCCGCAGCCTGGACCGCCCGTGAGCACGGCGACCTTCTCCGTGAGCGCCAACCTGACCGCCTGCTCCTGCTCCGGCGCGAGATCGGCTCCGGTCTGCGTGCGCAGCCAGGCGAGGGCACGCTCCCAGTCCACGTCGGCGAAGGCGGCCAGCCGGTCCTCGGGGGCACGCAACAGCCGGCCCAGCTGGGCGGCCAGGGAGACCTCGGCACGGTGGAACGGCACCAGGTAGACGGCGCTGACCGGCACGGCATGCCCGGTCTCGTCCTGCTCCTCGCCAGGGACCTGCTCGCGGACCACGCCCTCCTCCGCCACCAGCTCGGCCAGGCACTCGATGACCAGGCCGGTGTCGACGGCGAGCAGCTTGACCGCGTCGGAGATCAACTGCTCCTCGGGGAGGTAGCAGTGGCCCTGGTCGGAGGACTGCGACAGGGCGTACTGGAGGCCCGCCTTGACGCGCTGCGGACTGTCCTTGGGGATGCCCACCGCCTGGGCGATCCGGTCGGCGGTCAGGAAGCCGATGCCCCAGACGTCGGCCGCCAGACGATAGGGCTCGTTCTTGACCACGGAGATCGCGGAGTCGCCGTAGTTCTTGTAGATCCGGACCGCGAGGGAGGTGGAGACGCCCACCCCCTGGAGGAAGACCATCACCTCCTTGATCGCCTTCTGCTCCTCCCAGGCGGCGGCGATCAGCTTGGTGCGCTTGGGCCCGAGCTTGGGCACCTCGATCAGCCGGGCCGGCTCCGTCTCGATGACCTCGAGCGTCCCGACGCCGAAGTGGTCGACGATCCGCTCGGCCAGCCGGGGGCCGATGCCCTTGATCAGCCCCGAGCCCAGGTAGCGCCGGATGCCCTGGACGGTGGCGGGCAGGACGGTCGTGTAGTTCTCGACGGTGAACTGCTTGCCGTACTGGGGGTGGCTGCCCCAACGGCCGTGCATCCGGAGGCTCTCCCCCGGCTGGGCACCCAGCAGCGCGCCGACGACGGTGAGCAGCTCGCCCCCGCCGCGGCCGGTATCGACGCGCGCAACCGTCCAGCCGGTCTCCTCGCTGGCGAAGGTGACGCGTTCCAGCACCCCCTCGACGACCGCCAGTTGGTTCATGGGCAGCACCGTAGCGGGTGGGTGTGACAGCTCGGGCGGCCCGCTGTTCTGTTCGATCGTGATCGAAAACGACCGAATATATTTCTTTGCGACATTGCGCTCCCGGCGCCCCGTTTTTGTCAGTGGTGCGCGGAAGACTGTGAAGCGGCCCACAAGCCAAGGGCTCCCACACACCAGGGTCCCCTCCCTGGAGCCCACCTCCCTGAGGAGCACAGCATGCTGAGCACCGACTACACCCCGGGCACACCTCGCTGGATCGACCTCGGCACCCCGGACACCGCGGCCACCGCGGCCTTCTACACCTCCCTCTTCGGCTGGACGACGGAGGGCGCCGGCCCGGACACCGGCGGCTACGGGTTCTTCAGCAACGACGGCAAGCGCGTCGGCGGCTTCGGCCCGCTGATGGAAGCCGGCGCGAGCTCCGCCTGGACCGTCTACTTCGGCACCGACGACGCCGAGGCCACGGCCAAGTCCGTCGAGCAGGTCGGCGGCACGGTCCGCGTCCCGGCCTCGGACGTCATGTCCTTCGGCCGGATGGCCCAGTTCTCCGACGGCCAGGGGGCCCGGTTCGCCGTCTGGCAGCCGCTGCAGACCAAGGGCTTCGACGTCGTCAACGTCCCGGTCTCGCTCTCCTGGACGGAGCTGCACACCGCCGACGCGGCAGCCGCCAAGACCTTCTACAGCAACGTCCTCGGCTGGAGCCTGGCCGACCAGGACATGGGCGGCTTCACCTACACCGTCGCCTCCATGGGCAGCGAGGAGACCTCGTTCGGCGGCGTGATGGGCCACATGCCGGGCGAGACGGTCACCTACTGGGTGCCCTACTTCGAGGTCGCCGACGCGGACGCCACCGCCGCCAAGGTCGCCGAGCTCGGCGGCCGGGTGCTGCACGGCCCGGACACCCTGCCCGGCGTCGGCCGGATGGCCGCCTGCGCGGACCCGCACGGCGCGGTCTTCTCCATCATCAAGGGCGACACCCCGAGCTGACGTCCGTTCGGGCAGGCGGATCCGACAGTCCAGGCCGGGAAGAATCCGACACGGAACGCGGTTGAGGCACTGCGAAGGAGTCTCGACCGCGTCCCACCGGAGGATCTTGATGAGCCTGTACGACATCCCGCTGCACACCCTCGGCGGGGAGCCGACCAGCCTGGCCGCCTACGAGGGCAAGGCCGTGCTGCTGGTGAACGTCGCCTCCAAGTGCGGTCTGACGCCGCAGTACTCAGGCCTGGAGCGGTTGCAGCAGCAGTACGCGGAGCGGGGCTTCACGGTGCTGGGTGTGCCGTGCAATCAGTTCGGCGGCCAGGAGCCCGGCTCCGCCGAGGAGATCCAGACCTTCTGCTCGACCTCCTACGGCGTCTCCTTCCCGCTGCTGGAGAAGACCGACGTCAACGGCCCCGCACGCCACCCGCTCTACACCGAGCTGACGGCGACGCCGGACGCCGCGGGCGAGGCCGGCGACATCACCTGGAACTTCGAGAAGTTCCTGCTCTCGCCCAAGGGCGAGATCGTGGGCCGCTTCCGCCCGCGCACCGAGCCGGAGGCATCGGAGCTGGTGGCGGCCATCGAGGCGCAGCTGCCGGCCTGACACCCTCCTCGCCGCCCACGTCCGCCGGTAGTGTGTCGATCATGACCGACCTCACCTTCCGGCGGACCACTCGGGACGACCTGCCAGCGATCGTGGCCATGCTAGCCGCGGACTCGCTCGGCAGCGGACGGGAGAGCCCGGACGATCTGACGCCCTATCACGCTGCTTTCGAGCGCGTCGCAGCAGATCCGAACCAGCATCTGATCGTCGCGGTGCGGAACGGTGAGGTCGTCGGCACGTTGCAGTTGTCCGTGATCCCGGGGCTGTCGCGCAAGGGCGCCACCCGGACGATCATCGAGGCGGTCCGGGTCCGCGGCGACCAGCGCGGCAGCGGCCTGGGCACGGCGCTGATGGAGCACGCCATCGCCGAGTCGCGTCGCCTCGGCGCTGCACTGGTCCAGCTGACCAGCGACAACACGCGCCAGGACGCGCACCGCTTCTACGAGCGGCTCGGCTTCGTGGGCTCGCATGTGGGGTTCAAGTTGCCCTTGGAACAAGCCGACTGAGCGAGCGGCCCGGGGCGGGCAATCAGGTCAGGACGCCGCGTCGTCCTCCTCGTTGCGCTGGACGGTGCCGGGAGTGCCGTCTCCTCGCTGCCACTGCACCAGCAGCTCGTCCTTGGTGCCGAACCGGACCAGGTGCCGTCCGACGACACCCTCCAGCCGGTCGAGGTGCTCGGCGTCGCCCTCCACCGCCAAAAGCAGGGCGTCGGGCGTGGCCGTCATGGTCGCGGTGCCGAAACCGAAGGCGAGGGAGCCGAGGCCGGTCTCCTCGTCCCAGTTCGTCTCGATCTTGCGGCCGAGATGTGCGGCGAGCTGTTTGGCGTAGCGATGCGGGCGGTCGGTGGCCACGCGTGCTTGGGAACGAGGCATGGAACCCTCCAGAGAGAAGCCTTCACTATTAGGAGAGCCTAACGCATAATGAGTCTAGCTCTCTATTTGTTTCCCTGACCGCTCGGCCCGCAAGCGGACCCCGCACAGTCGATATCCTGGCCTCCCCCTACGCAGGAGCCCCTCCGTGACCGCCGCCACCCCGTCCGCATCCGCACCCGAGCCGATCCCCACCGAGGTCGAGTTGGCCGATGCGATGATGCGCGCCAGCAAGCGGATGCGCCGGGCCACCTTCCACCGCCTGGCACCGCACGGCCTGACGCCGTCGCAGGGACGGGCGCTGGACACCCTCGCCTGGGGCGACGGGCAGGGAATCCGGCTCAACCAGCTCGCCGAGCGCCTGCGGATCGCGCCCCGCTCCGCCACCACTGTGGTGGACGCACTGGAGGCGGCCGGCCTGGTCACGCGCTCCCCCGACCCGGACGACCGCCGGGCCACCCTGCTCAAGCTGACCGAGTCCGGCGACGCCGCGGTGGCGCAGATCGCGGCCGTCCGCCGCGAGGTCGCTGAGGAGTTCTTCGGTCCGGTCAGCGCCGCGGACCGGGTGTCCCTGCTGCAGCTGCTCCGAGTGGCCGAGGAGTCGTACGAGCTGGCTCATCCGCACCACCACGGTCCCCACGCCCATCCGCATCCCTGATGGGCCTGTCCCTGACAGCCGTACCCCCGACCGTCGCCTGCCCGCCCAACGTCACCTGCGCGAGCGCCACATCCCCGTTCCTCGCGACCCGGCGTCCGCCGAACGAGGCGAGCGCGACCCCGGCGATCACCAGGACAGCGGCGACCGCTGCCAGCGGCGTTATCGCCTCACCGCGCAGCAGCCACGCCGACGACATCCCGAACACCGGGACCAGCAACGCGAACGGCGCCACCACCGAGGCGTCGTGATGCCGCAACAGATGTCCCCAGAGGCCGTAGCCGACCAACGTGGCACCCCAGGCGACGTAGAGCAGCGCACCCACGCCGGTCAGGCCCAGATGCCCGACGGCCCGCAGGTCGGCGTGGGCGCCCTCGGTCAGCAGGGAGAGCACGCCGAGCGGTAGCGGCGGCACCGCGCTGATCCAGACCATCCAGCGCAGCGCATCCGGCGGGGCCGCCTTACGGGTGATGACGTTGGACAGCCCGAAGGCCGCGGCTGCGCCGATGACCAGCGCGAACGCCCCGAGCGGCCCCGCACCGCCGCGCTCCACCTGGTCGACGGCCGCCACCGCGATGCCGACCACCGCCACCCCCAGCCCGGCGAACCGCCGCCGGGTGATCCGCTCCCGCAGCAACACAGCGGCGAACCCGGCCGTGAAGACCGCCTGGCCCTGCAGCACCAGAGAGCTCAGCCCCGCAGGCATGCCGGCGCGCATGCCCTCGAAGAGCAGGCCGAACTGCAGGCCACCGAGCACCAGTCCGCCCGCCAGCACCCAGCGCCACGGCACCCCCGGCCGCCCGACCAGGAACACGGCGGGCACCGCGGCGACGACGAAACGGAGCGCGGAGAAGAGCAGGGGCGGACAGTGCTCCAGTCCGGCGTCGATGGCGACGAAGTTGACTCCCCAGACGGCGGCGACAAGGACGGCGAGTCCGCAATGGCGGGCGCTCAGGCTCATGCAGCGAGGATGACGCGGACGGTCTCTTGAGCACCAGCAAAGAGTTCTTCACCGTTTGATTCAGCATTGCTGAACGGTTGGACGAGCGCGCCCGAATCCGACGGACCGTCACCCGGATGACCAGCAGCGGTGGCGACAGCGTCAGATCACCTAAACCATCAAAGACATGACGCTCCGTTCGTTCACTGTCGTCGGCGCCCTGCTGGCGTTTCTTCTGCTGGGGCCCCAAGGCGGCCAGAACGCCGCGGCCGGAGCGCCGGACTCCACGCCCTTCGGCGGCTCGTCGCGGATCGGCGCCGTCTTCGGCTCCTCCCCCGGACGCCCCGACCACCACTTCTGCAGCGGCTCGGTGGTCGACAGCCCGACCCGCGACATCGTGGTCACGGCCGCGCACTGCGTCATCGGCCCCGGCTCGGGACACGCCCGAGGCGGCCTCACCTTCGTTCCGGGCTACCACGACGGCCGGCGCCCGTACGGCACCTGGTCGGTGGCCACCGTCGTCGCCGACGCGGCCTGGACCCGGTACGGCAACCCGGACGACGACGTCGCGTTCCTGATCCTCCGTCCGATCGGTCGGCACCGGATCGCGGACCTGACCGGCTCCGAGGCACTCTCCTTCAACCCCCACCCCGGCACCCGCGCCGTCACCGTCGGGTACCCGAGCAGGCGCGACCGTCCGGTCTACTGCATGTCCACGCTCCGGCGCTTCGGCGCACACCAGCTCGAGTTCGACTGCCCCGGCCTCCCCGGCGGCACCAGCGGCGGCCCGATGCTCGTCGGCACCGACTCCACAGCCCGGAGCCGCGGTGCGGTCGCCGGCGTCATCGGCGGCTTCCAGCAGGGCGGCGACACGGACGACGTCTCGTACTCCGCCTACTTCGGCCCCGCCATCGCCGCCGTCTACCGCGCCGCCCTGACCCACGGCTGAGCCCCGGCTGAGTCCTTGCTGTCCCTGACCGAGCCCTGACTGAGCCCTGACTGAGCCCCGGCAGGCATCTCGCCCGGCCGGCAGCCGCCGGACAGGCCCTAGGCTGCCCGCATGATGGATCTCGGACGACTGCGCGCCCTCCACGCAGTGGCCGTGCACGGCTCCGTGGGCCGCGCCGCCGCCGCGCTCGGGTACACGCCCTCGGCGATCTCACAGCAGATCAGCAAGCTCGAGCGGGAGACCAGGACCCCGCTGCTGGAGAAGCGCGGACGTGGCGTGGTCCTCACCGATGCCGCGCAGGAGCTGGCGCAGACCGCGCAGGCGGTGCTCGCGCTGGTGGAGCAGGCGGAGGTCGGCCTGGAGGCACGCCGCGGCGAGGTCACCGGGCGGCTCTTCCTCGCCGCGTTCGCCACCGCCGCGCGGGGTCTGCTGCCCACGGCCCTGGCCGACCTCTCCACGGAGCATCCCGAGCTGGAGCTGCGGGTCCTGGAGAGCGACCCCTATCTGATGGCCGAGCTGGTCGCGCGGGGCGAGGTCGACCTCGCGGTGGTGCAGGACTGGCCCAACACGCCGCTGGCCACGCCCGAAGGCGTCTCCCGTCGGCGCCTGGGTGAGGATCCGGTCGACGCCGTGCTGCCCGCCGACCATCCGCTGGCCGCACGTGAGGTGCTGACGGTGGAGGAGTTGAAGGGCCAGCGGTGGGTCAACACCCCGCCCGGCACCATCTGCCACGACTGGCTGCTCCAAACGCTGCGCGAGGCGGGCGAGGATCCGGACACCCGGTTCCAGGCGACGGAGTTCGACACCCAGATCGCGCTGATCCGCGCGGGCCTCTGCATCGGACTGGTGCCGCGTCTCGGCCGGGCGCCACTGCCCGCCGGTGTGGTCGCCCGGCCGATCGTGCCGGAGCCGACCCGACGTGTCTCCGTGCTCTGGCGCGAGCATGCGACTCGTCGTCCGGCGATCGCGGCGGCGCTCGCCGCCCTGCAGCGCCACTGGCCTCAGCGCTCGGCCGCCCCCGAACCGGAGTGCTCACCCGGACCCAAGCCCACATCCACACCCAGGCACGGTTCGGCCAAGGCTCAGGAACCGGAACACCGCCGCTCACGGGCCGGCCGATCATGACGAGCCGACGGCCCCGGAGCTGGTACGGCCGAGGGCGGCGGCGCCCTGCCCAGTCGCCGCCGCCCTCTCGGGCCCACCCTCGGCGCCCTGCCCTCCATCCTCACTGACGACCAGTCGGACCGCGCGCCGGAACCACGCACGTTGCGCCGCACGGGTGGGACCAGAGAGGCTCGGACCCGAGGTGATGAGGCAGCAGGACGACAGCACACAGGCAAAAGGCAACAAAGCACCACGATGCGGGCGAAGAGGTACAGGTGACGACAGGCCACCAGCCGACTGAAGGGCGGCAGGCAACAGACGGACCAGTGCGGGACGAACTCGACAACGAGCGTCCCGCGCACCCCCTTATCCGGCGATTGCGGGCTGCGTACTCTGGCCCGGAACGAGCGCCGCGTTGGGGGATGGGGGCGTCGATGCATGTCGTTGCCAGGGAACCGGAACCAGGGAATCCAGACGAGCCAGGGGCAGCAGGAGCAGCAGGAGATCCGGCGGAGGCACCGGAGTCGGGGCAGGAGCACCGGCTGAGGAGCCGAGCCGGGACACTGCCGCGGGCACGGGCACGCGTGCGGAGGATCCTGGGCCTGCTCGACGCCGTTCTCCCACTGAGTGCCGCGGGCCGCCTCGGTGGTGTACGCCGTCTCGGGTTCGTCGACCGTCCCGGTCGCGCCGCGCGACTCGGGTTCGTGGACTTGCTCGGGTTCGTCGGCCGCCTCGGTGTTCTCGGGCGACTGGCGCTGGTCGTCCCGGTGCTCGGCCTCCTGCTGGGGGTGGTCCTCAGCGCGTGCGCCGGCGGCCCCGCGCAGCGTTCCGACGCGCGCCCCGGAATGGTGGACGTGACCGTGGTCCCCGGCCGGCCCAGCCCGCCCGGCGGCGGATCGCAGGCCACCTCGACCGCTTCGGCATCCACTGGCGCGAGCCCTTCGGCACCGGCGCACACGCGCGCCGAGGCGCCCCAGGCCCCGGCCGGTACCTCCGGCACAGCCGGTACCTCCGGCTCGGCCACGGAGACACTGCCGGTCGGCAGTTGTGTCGGTTCGAGCGCCGATCACTACGCGCCGGTCGCCTGCACTTCGTCGGCGGCCTACGCCCGGGTCATCGCCCGCCTGCCGCGCGGCGACGACAGCGGCAGCTCAGTCAGCGCATCCGGGACGGCGACCAGTTCTCCCTCGGCGACCGCGTGCCCGGCCGACACCGACTTCGTCCTCGGCCTGACCAAGGTCGACGCGGCGCATCCGCGGGGTGTCGACGCGGGCATCGCCTGTCTCCGCCTGCTGCAGGGACCGCACCCCGGCGATCCGGGTGGTGGCGCGAGCGGCTGGCTGTTGCCGGGCGACTGCCTCTACAACGCCGGCGGGAACGTGCTGCAGGCGATCCCCTGCCTCGGCGACGCCGACGGGCACCGCGCACAGTTCCGCATCACGCTGCTGGTCTCCGCTCCGAGCGCCTGCCCGCTGGGGACCGAGCAGACGATCGCGCTGCGCAATCCGGGCCAGGGCGCGCAGTACGGCTGCCTGGTGGACATGCTCCTCTGACACTGCGTCTGCAACTCAGGGGCGGCGCGGCACGTGGGCCACGCGCGCCTGGGCCATGCGCATGAGTGTTCGTGCTTGGGTGGCGCGTTCAGCGCTCGTCCGCCTCCGAATAGACCTGCCAGAGCGGGGGCGTCCCCTCCGCCACCCAGCCCCGGCCGATGGAGACGACGTCCAACTCGCGTCCGCTCGCCAGGCGGACGAAGGGGCGGCCGTCCGCGAGCAGGTCCCACGTCGCGCCCGCGATCGAGCCCACGATCACGGAGCCGAGGTAGAGGCCGGCGTCATGAGCGAACTCGCCCACTTCTTGCGGGTCCTCCCACTCGCGCCAGACCGGTGGCAGCAGATCCAGCGCGGACAGCGACTCGGGAGTGTCGTCCAGCGTCAGCCCCGCGTCCTCGGTGCGGGCCCGGAGCAGCGCGCACTCGCCGAGCATCGCGGCCAGGGTCGCGGGGTCGCCGACACCGTCGGGATAGCGGGCGGCCTTCGCCGCCGCCGCATCCCGACGCGGACGCCATCGGTCCAGAAAGGGGATCCCCATGCCTCCAGAGTGACACCCCAGCACCGACCGGCAACCTCACGCCGCGCGTCGGAACGCCGCAGATTCACCCGTCCCGGACTTGCCTCTCCCGTATTCGCCCGTCCTGCATTCGCCGGTCCCGGATCGGCCGGTCCCGGATCGTTCGTCGGCACAACGCCGCAAGGCAGCCGCGCCCGTCAGCCGCCCAGCTCCACGCCCAGGTGTTCGCGGATCAGAGCGCGCAGCTCGCCGCCGTCGATCAGCCGAAGGGACCGGTGTTCCGCCGCCGCCAGCACCGCCTGCGGTTCGAAGCTGCCGGTGGTCGCCCAGATCGCCGCCTCGGCCGACTCCTCCTCCATGACCTCGGCGACGTTGCGCACCGCCTCGGCGCTCACAACCGCCGGTCGGCGGGCGACGCAGACGATGTGCGGGTCGTCCGGAAAGGCTCCGCCGTCCCCGTAGGCGACCGCGAGCAGGCCGTCGCGGCCAACCAGTCGGGCGTCCCAGTCCGGCAGACCCATGGCCGCGAACAACTCGGCCGCCAGCCCCGCGAACTCGCCCGGGGACAGCTCCTCGGGCACCGGAGCCGTCGCGCCGCCCACCGCGAAGGGCGTGACGGGCGCGGGCCCGTAGGGGTCCGTGGTCAGTCGGCACGGCAGCTCGCGCACCCGCGCCAGCGCGTCCTCGTGGGAGGCAGGCAGCAGGGTGCGCGCGTACAGGTCGGCCCGCCGGGCGTCCAGGGTGAGCAGAGTGGACTCCCCCGCCTCGGCCGTGACGACCCGTCCGTTCAGCACCACCCCGTCCAGATGCGATTCGGTGTCGGCTGCCAGCACCGCATCCAGGGCGCGCAGCACAACGCGCGCGACCAGCAACAAGTAGCGCGCGACGCACTCCTCGCGCGGGCGCGGGATCGGCTCCACGCCCCCCTCTGAGTCGTCGGACGCCACCCGGAAAGAGAGTGCCGGGGGCACCACCCCGACACCGGGGAGCAGCAGGTCGACCACGGCGGTTCTGGTCAACGGTCGGTAGACCACCCGCGCGGGCACGTCGAGGCCGGGAAGTCGGCCGGCCGCGGCCAACGCGCGTTCCAGCACCGACTCGACGGCGACCTGCTCGCCCAACTCGTAAGAGCGGCGGTAGTCCACCAGGCGCTCGTTGTAGCCGCGCACGGCGTTGGCGCGCTCCTGCTCCTCGCGCTCGTACTCCCGCCGGACCCCTTCGGCCCGGTCGCGCAGTTCACGCTCCTGCTCCCGGTACTGGCGCAGCGCCCGCTGGTGGTCGAGCCGCGCGGTCATCAGCCGTTGCTGGTAGGTGGCGTCGAGCAGGGCACGCCCGGGCTGGCCCGCGGGGACCTGTCCGGGATCGGGCTCGTAGTCCGTCCAACGCGGAGGCTCGGAGACGGCGGTCGGCGGCAGCGGCCGGGGCACGTACTCGCGGCGCAGGGCGTCGAAGTCGACGGCCGGGGACGGCTCGGCCGCCAGGTCCAACAACTCGTCCAGTCGCCGCTCGGCGTCCTCGGCCACCTCGGTGTACTGCTGCGCGAGCATCGCCCGCCGACGTCCCGTCACTTCTCGGTCCCCTCCACCGGGCCGCTCCCGCCGCGATTGGCCCAGCATCTCATCAGCAAGCCCGTCCATCTGCTGAATCAGTCGCAACGCCCGCGTCCGGGGCTCAGTCCGGTCACTCGTCGGGGTTGTACAACGCGACCATCAGATGCACCGGCACCCCGTCGGCGACGCTCGGCTTGGCGTCGATGTCCGCCACCAACTGGCGGAACCGGCGCTGGAATTCGGCCGCCCGCTCCGGAGGGACCCGCCAGTCGCTGAACATGACGACGGGCCGCCGCGCGTCGTCCGCCGCGTCGATGTCGACCCGGCCGCTGCGCAGCGCGTTCTCGAACTCCTGCAGGAAGGTCTCCGCAGCAGCCCCCACCAGATTGACCGCCGCATCCAGCGCCACGGCCTCGACCTCGTCCTGGAACTCGCCTTCATCGGCTCCGGACAGGAGACCACGGCCGAGCTGGAGACGGCGCTGGGCCGCCACATAGCGCTGCTCGACGATGCCGGAGACCAGCCGGGTCTCGGCAACGGCGATCAGCCCGGCCTCCTCCAGGTGCTTGAGATGTCGGTAGAGCTTGGTCTGCGGCTCGCCCAGCTCCTTGGCCAGTTCCTTCGCCGTCCAGGCCCGCGGCTCGGCCCCGCTGTCCGTCATCAGCCAGAGCGGCATGGGTGGTGCACCGAGAGAGTGCCCCGAGGCCGCACCAGGCTCGCGGCCGGGCGGCCCTTGCCTATCCGCCCGCCCGCGTGGGTACTTCACCCGTAAAGGTCGAGCCGGGGCGGTGGGCGGATGATCGGCGATCTGTGGGTGCTGGTGACGCGGCTGGAGGACCCTCGCCGGCACGGCGTCCCTGTCACCGAGCCGCCACTGCTCACCCTGACCGCCCCCGTCAACATGGACACCGAGGCCGACACGACTGCGAGTGACCGAGCAGCCGGGAGTGATCCAGGGGCGCCCCAGGTCGACGGTCCGATCCCGATCGACCGGGTCGAATGGGACGCCTGGCGTGCCGCCGCAGACCGCTATCTCACCGCTGTGCACGAAGCCTCCGCCACGCTCGCCACGGCCGAGCGGCGGGCGGGTCGGGCAGCAGCCCGGCTGCTTCCGGGCGCGCGTCGCCGGGCCACCGTCGCCGCCGAGGCCGCCTGTGCACTCGCCGCAGCGGACTACGCGGCGAGGGTCCGGGCAGCCACGACCGCCTACTGGCCGATCCACTGCGAGATCGGCCGCCGGTTGGAGTCACAGACCGCAGCACGCCGCTGGCTGGCCATCCGCGGCCGGTTCGCCGGCGACGGCACCGAGCCGGTCTGGGGCTGGTCCCTGCGCGAGTTGGATCCCTCCGAGAGCCCGGGGCTGGTCGAGCTGACGGTGTTCCACTGGGACAGCCGTCCCGAAACCCCGTCCTCCGCCGCCGACTTCGTCTCCCCCGACCGGTTCGGCGCCCGGGACCTGGACCGGGAACTGCTGCGCCTGCGCGCCGCCTGGACCGTCCGGCGGATCGTGTGGGACGAGGCCGCACGCCGCCGGGTGGAGCAGGACACGGACGGCATCCCCTTCGCCCTGTGGTGGCGCGCGGTGACCACGCGGGTGGACGCCGACGAGAAGGTCGTTCCGCCGCGTTCAGCAGAGGCTTTCGCCGCGCCGCCCGCCCCCAGAACGGCCCGCCGCATCGAGGTGCTCCAGCTTCCGGAGCAGATTCCGGACCAACTTCCGGAGCAGGGCGACGAGTTGTGAACCGATTCCCGACCGCCCTGCTCTCTGCTCCCTGCTCCGTGGTCCCCTCCCCGCTCAGCGGACCACCGAGGCGCTCTCCTCCTCGCCGACGAAGGCGCGCCACAGGCGGGCGTAGGCGCCGTCCAGTTCGAGCAGTTCGGCATGGCTGCCGTCCTCCACGATCCGGCCGTGGTCCAGCACGATGACACGGTCCGCCCGAGCCGCCGTGCTGAGTCGGTGCGCGATCACCACCGTGGTGCGACGCTTGCCTCCGTGCCGGGCCAGCCGGTCGGCGGCACGGTTGACGGCGGCCTCGGTGGCCAGGTCAAGCGCGGCGGTCGCCTCGTCGAGCAGCAACAGGTCGGGGTCGACCAGCTCGGCCCGGGCCAGGGCGATCAGCTGTCGCTGACCGGCCGACAGGTTCCGGCCGCGCTCGGTCACCTGGTAGAGGTAGCCGCCCTGTAGGCGCGCGATCATCTCGTGCGCGCCCACCGCGCGGGCCGCCGCCTCGACCTCGGCGTCGGTCGCCTCCGGGCGGCCGTACGCGATGGCGTCCCGGATGGTCCCCGCGAACAGATAGGCCTCCTGCGGGACGACACCCAACCGATGCCGGTAGCCGGCCAGGTCGAGCTCCCGCACGTCCCGCCCGTCGACACGCACGGCACCACCGGTGACGTCGTAGAACCGGGCCAACAGCTTGACCAGCGTCGACTTGCCCGCTCCGGTCTCGCCGACCAGCGCCACCGTCTCCCCGGCCGGGATCCGCAGCTCCACGCCGGTGATCGCCTCGGGCTTGCGCGGACGCGCCGGCCCCGCCGATGACGCTGCCTGTGCCTGCGCCTGTCCTGGTGCCTGAGTGGTCGCCAGGGAGCCGGTGGCCCCCGGCTCCGGCTCGGGCATCGGCGCGAGGGCGTTGTAGGCGAAGTGGACGTCGTCGAAGTGGATCTCCCCGCGCAGTCGCCCGGCCTCGGCCGGGTGCTCGGCCTGCGGCGTGGACGTCGGCGTGCGGAGCAGTTCACGGATGCGAGTCAGGCCGACGGCAGCCTGCTGGTAACCGTCGAAGACCTGCGAGAGCTGCTGGACCGGGGAGAAGAACAGGTCGATGTAGAGCAGATAGGCGACCAGTGCACCGGTCGTCAGCGTCCCCGCGGTGACCCGATGCGCGCCGACGATGAGCACCAGCGCCGCGGCGACGCTCGACAGCATCTGGACAAAGGGGAAGTAGATCGATATGTAGAGCTGCGCCCGGACTCGGGTGCGGCGGTAGGCATCGCTGCGCTCGGCGAACCGGTCCCGGTTGTGCTCCTCGCGCAGGTAGGCCTGGACGATACGCATCCCGGCCACGTTCTCCTGCAGGTCGGCGTTGACCGTACTGACCCGCTCACGGCTCAGCTGGTAGATCTTGGACGACTTGGCCCGAAACAGCACGGTCGCGGCTATCAGCACCGGCAGCACTGCGAAGACGTAGAGCGCCAGCCCCGCGTCGAGCACGAGCAGGACCACGAAGATGCCGAGGAAGGTCATCACGCTGACCACCGCGGTGACCACGCCGGTCTGCAGGAACGAGCTCAGGGCGTCCACATCGGTGGTCATCCGGGTCATGATCCGGCCACCGAGCTCGCGCTCGTAGTAGTCAAGACCGAGCCGCTGCAGATGCGCGAAGATCTTCACCCGCAGGCTGTAGAGCACCCGCTCACCGGTGCGCCCGCTGACCTGCATCTCGGCCATCTGCACCAGCCAGTCGCCGAGGACGATCAGCAGCGCGACCACCGAAGCGCCCATGACCGCGCCGGTAGCCGCCTTCGAGACGCCGTCGTCGATGCCGTGGCGGATCAGGATCGGCAGGGCCAGCGAGGCCAGGGCGTCCAGCCCGACCAGCAACAGCGCGAGCAGCAGCGGCCGCTTGAACGGCGCCAGCATGACACGCAGGTTGAAGCCCGGATCCGGGCGTCGGGCCTGGTCCAGCGGGATCGCCGGGCTCTCGTCCGCGGGCGGCAGCGCCGCGACCTTGGCGAGCAGCTCCGGTGTGGCCGGCAGGCTGCCCATCGCGGCCTGCATGCCGCCACCGCCGCGGCCTCCGCCGCCACCGCCTCCGCGCGGAGCCGCGTTCCCCGCGGCGTTCTGCCCCGCTGTGACGGGCGCGTCGGGGTCCTGCACCGGGTAACGCTCGCGGTCCCAGAGTTCCGGCGTGACGCCGCCGGCGGCGACCGGCGCCTCCGTGGCGTCGCCGAACTCAAGGTCATCGAGCTCGTCGAGTTCGTCCAGCTCGGCGGCGAGCTCGGAGTCGCTCATCAGCTCCGCCACCGGATCGGCCTCGCGCACGTCGCCGGCCATGGCGTCCGGGTCGGTCAGCAGTGCCCGGTAGAGCGGGCAGCGCTCCTCCAACTCCTCGTGCGTGCCGATGTCCACCAGCCTGCCGTGATCCAGCACGCCGATACGGTCGGCAAGTTGCAGGGTCGAACGCCGGTGGGCGATCAGCAGTGTGGTGCGCCCTGCCATCACGGCTCGCAGCGCCTCGTGGATCTCGGCCTCGACCCGGGCGTCGACGGCGGATGTCGCGTCGTCCAGCAGCAGGATGTGCGGATCCGCGAGGATCGCACGGGCCAGCGCCACCCGCTGGCGCTGGCCGCCGGAGAGCGTCAGTCCCTGCTCGCCGACGACGGTGTCGTAGCCGCCGGGCAGTTCCGCGATGAAGCCGTCCGCCTGTGCCGCGCGGGCTGCGGCGATCACCTCCTCCTCGGAGGCGTCGGGGCGGCCGTAAGCGATGTTGGTGCGCACGGACTCGGAGAAGAGGAAGCTGTCCTCGGGCACGATGCCGATGGCAGCCCGCAGTGACCGCAGGGTCAGATCCCGCACGTCGTGACCGTAGACCCGGACCGTGCCGGCGGTCGCATCGTAGAAGCGCGGGACCATCATGCCGACAGTGGACTTGCCGGAGCCGGAGGCGCCGACCAGGGCGACGGTCTCCCCCGCGCTGAGACTCAGGTTGAGCCCGCTCAGCACCGGCGGGCTGGACGTGCTGTAGGCGAAGTCGACGTTCTCGAAGGAGACGGCAGGCACGGCCTGCTTCCGGTCGGCGGATCCCCGAGCCACCGCGTCGTGGCCGTCCAGGGAGATCTGGTCACGGGTGGCCAGGTCATGGGAGGCCTGGACATGCGAGACGCGGCCGTCGGAAACCGCCACCGGGCCCTGGACCTCTTCGCCCTGGACCTCGTGGGCCATTACACCCTCTACACCCGTGCGGCCGTCCTCGTCCTCGTACTCGGACAGGCGCAGGTCGATCGCGGAGGCGTGCTCCTTGATCACCGGCCGTTCGTCGATCAGCTGGAGGACTCGCTCCACGCTGGCACGCGCCTGCTGCCCCACGGTGAGCAGGGTGGTGAGCATCCGGACCGGCCCGGTCATCTGCGCGAGGTAGGTCGAGAAGGCGACGAAGGTCCCCAGCGACACCTGGCCGCGAACCGCCAGCCAGCCGCCGAGGGCAAGGACAGCGACCTGACCCAGGGACGGTATCGCCTGCATGGCCGGGCTGTACCGGGCGCTGAGACGGACGCCGCGCAGGCGCTTGGCGTAGAGCCGTCGGCTCGTCGCCTCCAGCCGGCCGAGCTCCTGCTCCTCCTGGCCGAAGCCCTTGACCACGCGTACGCCGGATACCGCGCCGTCCACCACACCGGCCACCCGACCGGCCTCCTGCTGCGCCGACCAAGTCGCCGGGAACAGCCTCTTCCGGCTGAGCAGCGCGAACCACCACAGGGCCGGGGCCATCGCGACGGCGATCAGCGTCAGCATGGGCGACAGGAAGAACATCACCACGAGGGAGAGCAGGAACATCAGGACGTTGCCGGTCATCACCGGCAGCATCGAGAGCAGACCGACGATCATCTGCAGGTCGGAGGTGGCGCGGCCGACCACCTGGCCGGTGTCGAGACTGTCCTGCTTGGCACCGTCAAGACGGGTCAGCGAGTCGAAGAGGTCCTGTCGCATGTCGTGCTGAACGTCCATGGCCAGCTTGCCGCCCCAGAAGCGGCGGGCGAGCGTGAACACGAATACCAGCACGGCCGCCAGCACCAGGGCAATCGCCCACGGCGCCAACGGTCGCCGGTGCGTGGTGATGACGTCGTCGATGATCAGTCGCGGAATCAGCGGTACCAGTGCGGTGATCGTCATGCCGAGCAGGGACGCACCGAACGACAGCAACACATTGCGCCGGTAGCGCCAGGCGTAGCCGCTCAGCCGGCGCACCCACCTGGAGCTGCCTGCTGAGCCGCTCGCGGTGGAGGGGGCAACGGCTTCCCCCGGAGACTTATGAGCCTGAGACATATTTAGCGATACTAATCTTCTCGTCGGTCAGCTGTCCATGCCACTTTCGGCACTTACATCGGCACCCGCAGTGCACAGTGATGCACGCGCGAGCTCGGGGCCCGAACGGTCACCAGCCGGCGGCGCCGTAGTAGCGATCCACATCGATGCGCACCACCACCCGCCGCTCGGCCACCATCGCGGCCCGGTACTCGTCCCAGTTCGGATGTTCACCGGCGATCCGTCGGTAGACGTCGACCAGTTCCTCCACGGTCGCGTCGTCCGGCGCGGCGGACACCTCGCTCACCGCCGCCGTGCCTTCGGCCACCGCGTAGACGCGGAAGTCCGGGCCGGTGACATAGACGCTCACCCGCGGGTCGCGGCGCAGGTTGGCCACCTTTGCACTGCCCGCCTTCGTCGAGAACCGCAGCAGCCCCTGGCCACCCCGGTCGGGATCGAAGGCATAGACGACATTGGAGAGCTGCGGTCTGCCGTCACGCTTGAGGGCGACGATCGCACCTCTGCGGGAACTCGCGACAAGGTCCCGGAGATCCTGGTCCGCCATGGTGCGTCCTCCGTTCACCGGTTCCGATCGGCGCTACCGAACGGCGCCTCCGAACGACCGCGATCAACCGTCGGTCGGGCCGTCGGTCGGGCAATCTGGTCAGCACCAGAATCGCCCCACCTGTTCCCTCCGCGCACCGGGCGCTGGTCGCACGTCCGGTCACCCGTGGGTCGTAGGACCGAGGGCCGAGTCCTCCGGGCAATCGAGAGGCGGGCGGCAGGCAGCGAAAAGAGGTCAGGCCTCGGACGCTGCGGCGGCCGCCAGCGCTCCGAGCGCCAGGCGGTGCAGCAACGCCGCCATGGCCTCGCGGCCGTCGGGGTGGCCGAGCCCGGGCGCCGCACTGTGCGGAGTCGAGTTGAGCAGGCCGAACACCGCGTGGACCGCCGGGCGGGCCTCCTCCCCCAACCCGGGGAAGACCTGGCCGGCGACGCCGACCCAGAGCTCCACGTACTGGCGCTGCAGGCTGCGCACCCGGCGCCGATCAGGGTCAGGAAGGTTGAGCAGCTCCCGGTCGTGCAGGGTGATCAGCGCGCTCTCGTCCAGGGCGAAGGCGATGTGCCCCTGGAGCAGCGACTCCAACGCCTCCCGAGGGCCACCCGCCGCGTCCACCCGGCTGCGGCCCTGGTCCAGCAACCGCTCACTGATCCCGATCAGCAGGTCGGCCAGCATGGCGTCCTTGCCGGGGAAGTGCCGATAGAGGCCGGGGCCACTGATCCCCACCGCTCGGCCGATCTCGTCGACGCCCACCCCGAGGAAACCACGCTCGGCGAAGAGCCGGGCCGCCTCGCGGCGGATCTGGGCGCGGCGGGGGTTTTCGACCGGGGGGCTCGTCGGCTTTGCCATCTGGCCATCGTAGACAGACCTGTTAGGGAGCGTTAACCTGAGTCCCATAAGTTAACGCGCGTTCACAGGAGCAAAGGAGCTCGTGGCGATGGCAGCTGCGCCACCCCCCACCGGTTTTGCGCCGGGTCCGCAGGCCCTTGCTGCGGCGCCGCGTCTGGAGAGCACGGCCGATCCGAACTCGTCCGGCTTCCGGGCCAACGCGGAAGCGCACCGGACACTGGTCGACGAACTGCGCGGCAAGCTGGCCGCAGCCGCGCTCGGCGGCGGCCCGCGAGCGCGCGAGCGGCACACCGCGCGCGGAAAGCTGCTGCCACGCGACCGGGTGGACACCCTCCTGGACGCGGGCTCGCCGTTCCTCGAGATCTCGCCCCTGGCGGCGGACGGCCTCTACAACGGGGACGCGCCGGCCGCCGGCGTGATCGCGGGAATCGGCCGGGTGGCCGGTCGCGAGGTCGTGGTCGTCGCCAACGACGCGACGGTCAAGGGCGGCACCTACTACCCGCTCACCGTCAAGAAGCACCTGCGGGCCCAGGAGATCGCCCTGGACAACCGCCTGCCCTGCATCTGTCTGGTCGACTCCGGCGGGGCGTTCCTGCCGATGCAGGACGAGGTCTTCCCGGACCGGGACCACTTCGGGCGGATCTTCTACAACCAGGCCCGCCTCTCCGCGGCCGGCATCCCGCAGTTGGCCGCTGTGATGGGCTCCTGCACCGCCGGTGGGGCCTACGTCCCGGCCATGAGCGACCAGGCTGTGATCGTCCGCAACCAGGGGACGATCTTCCTCGGCGGGCCGCCGCTGGTGAAGGCCGCCACCGGCGAGGTGGTCACCGCCGAGGAGCTCGGCGGTGGGGAGCTGCACTCCCGCACCTCCGGGGTCACCGACCACCTGGCCGAGAACGACACCCACGCCCTGGCCATTCTGCGTACTGCCGTGGCCGGCCTCGGCCCGCGCACACCGATGCCGTGGAGCGTGGAGCCGGTCGAGGAGCCGACCGTCGACCCCGCCGGGCTCTACGGCGCGGTCCCGGTGGACCCGCGTACCCCCTACGACGTGCGCGAGGTGATCGCCCGGATCGTGGACGGCAGCCGGTTCGCCGAGTTCAAGGCCGAGTACGGCCCGACCCTGGTCACCGGCTTCGCCCGGATCCATGGACACCCGGTGGGGATCGTCGCCAACAACGGCATCCTCTTCGCGGAGTCCGCCCTCAAGGGCGCGCACTTCATCGAGCTCTGCGACCAGCGCGGCATTCCGCTGCTCTTCCTGCAGAACATCTCCGGGTTCATGGTCGGGCAGAAGTACGAGGCGGGCGGTATCGCCAAGCACGGCGCCAAGATGGTGACCGCCGTGGCGACCACCCGGGTGCCCAAGCTGACCGTGGTGGTCGGCGGCTCGTACGGCGCGGGCAACTACTCGATGTGCGGGCGGGCCTACTCCCCTCGGTTCCTGTGGATGTGGCCGGGCTCCAAGATCTCCGTGATGGGCGGCGAGCAGGCCGCCTCGGTGCTGGCGACCGTGCGTCGTGACCAGTACGACGCCCGTGGCGAGGAGTGGTCGACCGAGGCGGAGGAGGAGTTCCGCCGCCCGGTGCGCGAGCAGTACGAGCGCCAGGGCAACGCCTACTACGCCACGGCCCGCCTCTGGGACGACGGCGTGATCGACCCGATGGACACCCGCACCGTGCTCGGCCTGGCGCTGAGCGCGTGCGCGAACGCCCCCCTGCCCGAGCCGCGCCCGTACGGCGTCTTCCGCATGTGACATGACGAGAGGTCACCTCCTGTGCCTATGTTCGAAAGTGTTCTGGTGGCCAACCGCGGCGAGATCGCGGTCCGGGTCATCCGCACGCTGCGACGGCTGGGCGTGCGGTCCGTCGCCGTGCACAGCGCCGCCGACGCCGGGGCGCCGCACGTCCTGGCCGCCGACAGCGCGGTTCTGATCGACAGTTACCTCGACGGCGCCGAACTGGTCGCCGCCGCCCGCCGCGCCGGCTCCGAGGCCGTGCACCCCGGCTACGGGTTCCTCGCCGAGAACGCCGGGTTCGCCCGTGCCTGCGCCGAGGCGGGACTGGTCTTCATCGGCCCGCCCGCCGAGGCGATCGAGCTGATGGGCGACAAGATCCACGCCAAGGAGGCCGTCAAGGCCGCGGGCGTGCCGGTCGTCCCCGGCAGCGACGGCGACAAGCTGGACGACGAGGCCCTGATCGCCGCGGCGACCGGGATCGGGATGCCGGTGCTGCTCAAGCCCTCCGCCGGTGGCGGTGGCAAGGGCATGCGGCTGGTCCACGACGCCGACCGGCTGCCCGAGGAGATCGCCGCCGCGAGGCGTGAGGCCCGCGTCTCGTTCGGCGACGACACCCTGCTGGTGGAGCGGTGGATCGACCGCCCCCGTCATATCGAGATCCAGATCCTGGCCGACGCGCACGGCAACGTCGTCCACCTGGGCGAGCGCGAGTGCAGCCTCCAGCGGCGCCACCAGAAGCTGATCGAGGAAGCCCCTTCCGTGCTCCTCGACGAGGCGACGCGCGCCCAGATGGGTGCGGCGGCCGTGCGTGCGGCTCAGTCCTGCGGCTACACGGGCGCAGGCACCGTCGAGTTCATCGTCCCCAGCGGCGATCCCTCCTCCCACTACTTCATGGAGATGAACACCAGGCTCCAGGTGGAGCACCCGGTGACCGAACTCGTCACCGGCCTGGACCTGGTGGAGTGGCAGCTCCGCGTTGCCGCGGGCGAACTGCTCCCGTTCGCCCAGCACGACGTCACCCTCACCGGACACGCGATCGAGGCGCGCATCTGCGCCGAGGACCCCAGCCGCGGGTTCCTCCCCTCCGGGGGGAAGGTCCTGCTGCTTCAGGAGCCCGAGGGGGAAGGGGTCCGGGTGGATTCCGGACTGGCCCCCGGCCTCGTCGTCGGCAGCAGCTACGACCCGATGGTGTCCAAGGTCATCTCCTACGGCCCCGACCGGGCTACCGCGCTGCGCAGGCTGCGCGCCGCACTGGCGGACACGGTCGTCCTCGGGGTCGTCACCAACGCCGGCTACCTGCGCCGGCTGCTCTCTCATCCCGACGTCGTCGCGGGGCGCCTCGACACAGGACTGGTCGAGCGCCACCCAGAGCTGACGCTAGTCCCGTCCCCGGAGAGTGGGCAAGGAGACCCCACTCAGCCTGTGGATAACCTGCCGCTCCTCGCAGCCGCGCTGGTCAGGCAGGTGCTGCTGGATCCGGTCCGCCTTGCCGGTGGTTCGGACGGGACGGGCGCGGCCGGGTCCGGATGGGCCGATCCGTTCGCGCAGCCGAGCGGTTGGCGTATCGGCGGCGTCCCTGCCTGGACCCGTCATCAGCTGCGCCTCCCCGGAGGCGACCCGGTCCTCGTCGAGGTGCGTCCCGACCGCGGCGGATCCGCCAACGCCTTCGAGGCTCGCATCAGCGCCACGGCCGGCAGGGTCGGCACGGCCGAGGTGGCCGTTGTCGACGGCAGCGCAGGCGGCGGTAACACGAGCGGCAGCAGCGGCACTGGTGCCGTCCTCCGCGTCGAGGTACGGGCCGATCTGGTCAACGGCCAGGGACTGACCGGCGGAACCGGCCTGGTCGGCCGGGTCGCGGTGACCCTCGACGGGATCACCCGCCCGTTCGCGGCAGCGGTCGAGGAGTCCTCCGACGGCAGCGGCTCGGTCTGGTTGGGCCGCGACGGCGACAGCTGGCTCTGCCAGGTCCACGATCCGCTGGCGGAGCTGGCGTTCGGCGGCACGGGGGCGCACGGCGGCTCGCTGACCGCCCCCATGCCCGGCACGGTCACCCTCGTCAAGGCCTCGGTCGGAGACCGGGTGTCCAGGGGTCAGGCGGTGCTGGTGCTGGAGGCGATGAAGATGGAGCACGTCATCACCGCGCCCCACGACGGGATCGTGGAGCAGCTCAAGGTCGTGCCGGGCGCCACGGTCGCCATGGACGACCTGCTCGCCGTCATCGCCCCGGCGGAGACGTCCGACGGCGCCGCGCCCACCGGCACATCCGACGGCACGGCGACCGAGGAATCCTGAGGAGTGGTGATGACCAATCACGAACCCACGGTGCTCGAACTGGGACTCCCCGACCCGGTGCGCGCCGACGGACTGCCCGCGCGGGTCCGGATCCACGAGGTCGGCCCGCGTGACGGCCTGCAGAACGAGTCCACGGCGCTCCCGGTGGACGTCAAGGCCGAGTTCATCGCACGGCTCGCGACGGCGGGTCTGCGCACGGTCGAGGCCACCAGCTTCGTCCACCCCAAGTGGGTGCCCCAACTCGCCGACGCAGAGGAGTTGTTCCCCCGTGTCTCGGGTCTCCCCGCCGAGTATCCGGGACTGCGCCTGCCGGTGCTGGTGCCGAACGAGCGCGGACTCGACCGGGCGCTGACCCTGGGCGCCAAGGACATCGCGGTCTTCGCGAGCGCCACCGAGACCTTCGCCCAGCGGAACCTCAACCGCACGGTGGCGCAGTCACTGGAGATGTTCGCCCCGGTGGTGCAGCGCGCCACGTCGGCCGGTGTGGCCGTCCGCGGGTACCTGTCGATGTGCTTCGGCGACCCGTGGGAGGGCCCCGTCGCACTCGACCAGGTGGTCGCCGTCGGACGGGAGCTGTTGGCCTTCGGCTGCACGGAGTTGAGCCTCGGCGACACCATCGGCACCGGCACGCCGGGCCAGGTCGAGGCGCTTCTCGCAGCCTTCTCGGCGGCGGGTGTCGGCCCGGAGCGGCTGGCCGTGCACTTCCACGACACCTACGGCCAGGCGCTGGCCAACACGCTCGCCGCACTGCGCTGCGGCGTGAGCGTCGTGGACTCCTCGGCCGGTGGTCTGGGCGGCTGCCCCTACGCGAAGAGCGCCACAGGCAATCTGGCCACCGAGGACCTGGTCTGGATGCTGAACGGGCTCGGCATCGAGACCGGCGTGGATCTGGCCGCGCTCGCCTCCACCAGCGCCTGGCTGGCCGGGCACATGGGCCGCCCCAGTCCGTCCCGCGCGGTCCGAGCCCTGACCGGGGCCGGCTGACCGCCGGACTGCTCCCCTTCTGCCACCACCCTTCCCTCACCGCCACGTCTGTCACCCCGCGCTTCTGTCCTCCGCTCTTCTGTCACCACCGCACCACGCACCACCCGCTTCCGTGGGCCGTCGGCCGTCGGCGGCCCACAAGGCCCGTCGAGGCCCGCGGCCCTGGGGCCGGGCGGGGCGAGCGTCAATCCGGCGCTTCGACCCACCGGCTCCCGCCTCCGCGAACGCCTCCCATCCTCAGGAGACCGTCATCATGCTGGACCACCGCCTCGACCCCGAGCACGAGGAACTGCGGCGCACCGTCCGCGAGTTCGCACAGGACGTGGTCGCCCCCAAGATCGGCGACCACTACGAGCACAACGAGTTCCCTTACGAGATCGTCCGGGAGATGGGCCGGATGGGCCTGTTCGGGCTGCCCTTCCCCGAGGAGTACGGGGGCATGGGCGGCGACTACTTCGCCCTCTGCCTGGCCCTGGAGGAGCTGGCCCGGGTCGACTCCTCCGTGGCGATCACCCTGGAGGCAGCCGTCTCCCTGGGCGCCATGCCGATCTACCGCTTCGGCACGGAGGAGCAGAAGCGCGAGTGGCTGCCGAAGCTCTGCTCCGGCGAGATGCTGGGCGCCTTCGGCCTGACCGAGCCGGAGGGAGGCTCGGACGCCGGGGCGACCCGCACCACGGCCGTCTACGACAAGACCACCAACGAGTGGGTGATCAACGGCACCAAGTGCTTCATCACCAACGCGGGCACCGACATCACCGGTCTGGTGACCGTCGCTGCGCTCACTCGTTCGAGCGAAGATGCCGCGGAGACCTCGCCGAGCCGGTCGATCTCCACCATCATCGTGCCGACGGGAACTCCGGGGTTCACCGTCTCGAAGAAGTACTCGAAGGTGGGCTGGAACGCTTCCGATACCCGGGAGCTCTCCTTCTCCGACTGCCGGGTGCCTGCGGCCAACCTGGTGGGCGAGCTGGGGCGCGGTTACGCGCAGTTCCTGCGCATCCTCGACGAGGGCCGGATCGCCATCGCCGCGCTGGCCACCGGGCTCTCCCAGGGCTGCGTCGACGAGTCGGTGCGCTACGCGGGCGAGCGGAAGGCCTTCGGCCGCCCGATCGGGGCCAACCAGGCCATCCAGTTCAAGATCGCCGACATGGAGACCCGGGCGCTCACCTCGCGCCTTGCCTGGTACCACGCGGCCAGCCGGATGCTGGCGGGTGAGCCGTTCAAGAAGGAGGCGGCCATCGCAAAGCTGTACTCCTCGGAGGCGGCCGTGACCAACGCCCGCGAGGCCACCCAGGTCCACGGCGGCTACGGATTCATGAACGAGTTCCCGGTGGCGCGCTTCTGGCGCGACAGCAAGATCCTGGAGATCGGCGAGGGCACATCGGAGGTCCAGCGGATGCTCATCGCCCGCGAGCTGGGCATGCAGTACTGAGCCGACTCCAGGCCGGATGACAGGCCTGTCGAACGCAGGTGGTGGGCAGCCGAGCGGCTGCCCACCCCGCCGTTCCCGTCAGGGAATGACCACGACCGGGCGGTTGGCGCGCCGGGCCAGCCGGGCGGCCACCGAACCGAAGAGGCGGCCCAGCAGGCCGTGCGTACCACCGACGACGATGGCGTCCGCGGCGTACTCCCGCGCGACCTCTTCGAGTTCGTGACAGATGTCCCCGCCACGCTCGACGAGCACCCACGGCACGTCGCTGAGGAAGTCCGCACAGGCGAGCTCGAGACCGAGCACCTCGGTGCGGTGGTCCGGCACGTCCACGAAGACCGGCGGCTCACAACCGGCCCAGACGGTGGCCGGCAGCCGGTTGGCCACGTGCACGATCACCAGGCCCGATCCGGAACGTCTGGCCATCCCCACGGCGTACGCCAGCGCACGCTCGCTGGACACCGAACCGTCGAAGCCCACCACGACCCCGTGGAGGAACGCCGGGTCGCACGGGCGTACCTGTTGTGATTGGACTTCAAAACTTGGCATCGGCAGCTCGGGTCCCGTCGTCTGTTTGCGTTCGCGGGGCTCTGGATGCTCGTAACCGGCCATGGCTGTGAACGTTTCGCGAGGTGGGATACGAGGGCGTGGTGCGGGATGAACTCGGAGAACGTGATGCAGAGGGTTGTGCGAGGTCGGCTGGAAAGGCGGCCGGTTTTCCTCTTCCTCCCAGGGTACGGCGACAATCTGTTCACGCCCAGATGCGGAGCGCACAGGCGGCGCAGTTCCCGCTAAAGGGGGATGCGTGCGCCCGGGGCGTGGATGGAGCATGCCTGAGCTCCGGCGCATACGCAACGGTGCAGGCACGCACAGGCCTTCGTCGAGTCGCACTGATTTTCGGACAAAGCCCCCGATCAGCGGGGTGCATATGCCAGAAGGCTGGAACGATGCGGTTCATGCCGCCTCTGCTGCTCTTCGATCTGGACAACACCCTCGTGGATCGGAATCAGGCCTTCCGCGGGTGGGCACGTCGCTTCCTCGATTCCTGGGCACTTCCGGGCGAGGATCTTTACTGGCTCTCCACACTGGACTGCGGCGGCTATTTCCCGCGCGAGGCGCTGATGCGGGCGACCGCCGCCCGTTACGGCCTCAGGGTGTCCCTGGAATTGCTCTTGCGCGACTACGCGGACACGATGACCGAGCTCATCCAGCTGCCGGAGACCCACCGGGAGGCCCTGCACCAGGCCCGTGCCGCCGGCTGGACGCTCGGGATCGTGAGCAACGGCGCGACCGAGCAGCAGCTGGCCAAGATCGAGAGAACCGGCTTGGCCCGACTGGTCGACGGCTGGGTGATCTCGGAGGAGGCCGCCTGCGAGAAGCCCGACCCGCGCATCTTCCACCTGGCCGCCGAGCGGTGCGGCCTGCGCCCGCAGCACGACGACGCGTCGTCCTGGACCTCCTCCACCTGGATGGTGGGTGACCACGCCCCTGCCGACATCGCGGGTGCACAGGTCGCGGGACTGCGCAGCGTCTGGCTGCACCACGGCCGCCCCTGGCCCGAACTCGGCTACCACCCGACACTGACCGCCAAGGGGCTCCCTGAGGCCGTCACGGGCGTGCTGAGCGCTCCCCGCTACGCTCCGGCCGCCTGACGCGTCAGGGCCACGGATCCTCGGCGTGACGCTTGATCGGCGCCGCGCCCTCGGCGCCACGCGTCCTCCGCACCATGCACCGCTGACGCGACGCGACACCTGATACAGCTGATTCAGCGGCGCAGCGCAGCCGGGGTCGACGGGTACCGCCACCAGCGGGCGACCGCGCGTTCTGTGAAGCCCAGTCGGCGATAGAGGGGTTCACCGAGCAGAGTGGCCGTCAAGGTCGCCGGACGCTCCGGGTGGGCAGCCAGAGCGGTGCGCAGTACGGCTCCTGCGGCCCCGCGCGAGCGGAGCTCGGGAAGCGTGGCCATCCAGTAGACGCCGACGGCTGCTCCGTCGTCCATGGTGATGCAGGCAGCCGCCGGTTCGCCGCCGACCCGGGCCAGCCAACTGCGACGGCCCGGCAGCTGCGCATACCCCGCGGGGAACTGGCCGCCGCGCCGCCAGGGCAGTAGATGGGGAACGGGGAACCCCTCGACCACGACCCGTTCGACGGCCGCGAGATCGGGCTCGTCGACCGCCTCCCATGCCTCCGGCGTCCCTGCCGGCTCCAGCGCCTGCGAAGCCCCCGTCTCCCCCATTCTCGGGCGTGGCAAGCGGGTTGACGGTGCGACAGGTGCCGGGTTGCGGACCATCACGGGCATGGTCAGTGCGGACTCGCAGCCGTACGGGCCGAGGTCGAGCGCGAGATAGGGGTCCTCGAGGGTCAGCTGCCGGGTGTCCCAGTCGCGGAAGAGACCCAGCAGTTCACGGGTGAGCGCCTCGGGGTCGTCCGGGCGGGCGGTCACCAGCACCCGGTGGCCGTCGGTCGCACGGACCGCCGTCCAGCCGGGCCGGACCTCGGTCTCCCAGCCGCGCGCCTCAGCCATGGCCAGCCAATGAGCGACGGCGTTCGCCACCGCAAGATCAAGACCCATGCGCACCACCCTAGGGCCCGGAGGTGGCGTACCCAGGTGCGCCGTATGCGCCCCCACGCACTCCCAAGCGCCGCTTTTCGGTCAACTTGCGGACACGTGTGCCTCATTGACCGTACCCGCAGCCCAGGCGGGTGGGCCGAGCCGCTGTGGAGTCGCCAACTGCGCTGTGCCCGCCCCACAACCGGGTGTCCCCTGGTACGCCCCCTTCCCTGACGGGTCGATGGGTGCCAGTCTTCGAGATCGAATGCTTCACGCCAAATTGCCATGTCGATATAGCGTCTGATGGTGAACTGGTCGCACCGGACTCGCCGGAACCAGTAGATTCGATCTTGAGGAGAGCAAGCGAGCAGGGGGACTCGACAGGCGCCGACACACGCACATCTGGTGTTCATCGCACCGCGAGCACGGGACGGACCGGGACGACCATGACAGCGAGGGGGGCCGGAGCGCCTTGAGCAGGGTCAGCAGGAATACCGCCACCGGGGACGAGGTGGCTGTCGCCCCCCCGGTCGGCGCCGCGGGTTCCGCGGGCCCGGCCGCCCTTCCGCGCAAGCTGTCGGGACGTCGTCGTCCGGAGATCGTCGCCGTGCTGCTCTTCAGCGGCGGGCCGATCTTCGAGAGCTCGATCCCGCTCTCGGTCTTCGGCGTGGACCGTCAGGACACCAGCCTTCCCCACTACCGACTCCTGGTGTGCGCGGGCGAGCCCGGACCCCTGGCGACGACCGGCGGTCTGACCATGACCGCCCCGCACGGCATCGAGGGCCTGGCCCGGGCCGGCACGGTCGTCGTCCCCGCCTGGCGGGCCGCGGCGCAGACGCCTCCCCCCGAGGCCCTCGCCGCACTGCGCAAGGCGCACGCCGAGGGCGCCCGCATCATCGGGCTCTGCACCGGCGCGTTCGTCCTCGCCGCCGCCGGCCTGCTGGACGGTCGCCCGGCGACCACGCACTGGATGTACGCACCGACCCTCGCCAAGCGCTACCCGCAGATCCAGGTCGATCCCCGCGAGCTCTACATCGACGAGGGCGATGTCCTCACCAGCGCCGGGACGGCAGCCGGGATAGACCTCTGCCTCCACGTGGTGCGCACCGACCACGGCGCGGACGCGGCGGCGGCGCTGGCACGTCGTCTGGTCGTTCCGGTGCGGCGGACCGGAGGTCAGGCCCCGTACGTCGACCGGTCTTTACCCGAGGAGATCGGGAACGACCCGCTCGCCGAGGTCGTCACCTGGGCGCTGGAGAACCTCTCCAAGCAGTTCGACGTCGAGGTCCTCGCCGCCCGTGCCTACATGAGCCGGCGGACCTTCGACCGCCGCTTCCGGTCGCTGACCGGGAGCGCTCCCCTGCAGTGGCTCATCTCGCAACGCGTCCTGCAGGCCCAACGGCTGCTGGAGACCACCGAACTGTCCGTGGACGAGGTCGCCCGACGCTGCGGCTTCCGCTCGCCGGTGGCCCTGCGCGGCCACTTCCGGCGCCAACTCGGCGTCTCTCCCGCCGTCTACCGGAGCACGTTCCGTGCGCGGCGACCAGAGACGCCGACCGGAAGCACCTCCGGAGGGACGGGACTGGCCGTGGCCGGCATCACGCCGTCGACGTCCGCAGCGCACCTGGCGGGCCTTGCCGCGGGTCCGCTGGGCAGTCTGCCGAACGTCGACGGGGTCGGCTCCGGCGGGCCGACCGTGCCTCCGCAGGGCGGCCCTGGCGGGCACGCCACACGTTCGAACGGCCGGGCCCGGCAGGGAGCCCGTCCGGCACCGGATGACCACTCCTCCCCCGCGGAGGACGGCCGACCGGGCCCGTCCCAGGGACTGAGTCATCCGGACGGTGCGAACGCCGCACTGCGGCGCCGCGCTGCCGAACGTCCCTGAGTCCGATCGAGGTGCGTCGGATCGAGGTGTGGCTGTGGCCACGGCCCCTGCCGTGGCCGCAGCCACATCGGCGTTCCGACACAGTCTCGCGGCTGCGGTGCCTCGCGTGCCCGACGGGATTCGATCGCCGTGTCGACTTGCGCCCTTCCGGCGGAATGATCGACCATGACGGGTCGGCTGGTCGCCCACCCGGGTAGGGGAGTGGCTCCCGGTTGACGCCGAGCAGCGCACGCGTACGAGCCCCGGGACGGTGAGCCGGATGAACGACCGCATGGTCTGGATCGACTGCGAGATGACGGGCCTCGACCTGGAGAGGGACGCCCTGGTGGAGGTCGCCGCACTGGTGACCGACTCCGAGCTCAACATCCTCGGCGAAGGCGTCGACATCGTGGTGCGTCCGCCGGCTGAGGCGCTGGAGCACATGCCGGAGATCGTGCGGGAGATGCACACCTCCTCCGGACTGCTCGACGAGCTGGCCGACGGAACCACGCTGGCCGAGGCCGAGGCCCAGGTGCTGGCCTACGTCCGCGCGCACGTGCCCGAGGCGGGCAAGGCCCCGCTCTGCGGCAACTCCGTGGCGACCGACCGCGGCTTCCTCTCCCGGGACATGCCCGCCCTGGAATCGCACCTGCACTACCGCATCGTCGACGTCTCCTCGGTCAAGGAGTTGGCCCGGCGCTGGTACCCGCGGGCCTACTACAACAGCCCGAAGAAGCAGGGGAACCACCGGGCGTTGGCCGACATCCGGGAGAGCATCGCGGAGTTGAAGTACTACCGGGAGGCCGTGTTCGTACCCGCGCCGGGTCCGGACACCGACGCGGCCCGGACCATCGCCGCCCGCTACGAGCTGCCCCCGGCCTGACCTGCCGGAAACGTGGTCGTGAGCACCCCGCACGATCCTGTAGAGTTATCTCCGTCAGCGCGCGAGAGCGCAGCGGACAGATGGTGGGTGTAGCTCAGCTGGTAGAGCACTGGGTTGTGATCCCAGGTGTCGCGGGTTCGAGCCCCGTCACTCACCCCATCTGATCAGGGCCCAGCCGGTTTCAACGGCCGGGCCCTGATGTGTTTCTGAGACCAGGTCACGTCCCGGTCCGTGAGCAACCCGTCAGGCAGCGCCCTCCGGCTTCTCCTGACCGCCCTCATCGGCGCGGTCGCCCTCGTTGTGGTCGCTCTCGTCCTCGAGGGTCAGGTGCGGCTCCTCCAGGCTCGGCAACTCCTCGATCTCGGGGAGGGTCAGACCGCTCGCCTCCAGCTCCGCGTCCGCCTCGGCCTCCAACTCCGCCACCTCGGGGACGCTCGCCACGGCCGGGGGCGGGGTCGGCTTGTCGGGCGCGGCCGGCGCCTGCGGCTTGGGCGTCATGCCGTCGAGAAAGCGCAACAACTCGACCGGGAACGGGAGGACCAGCGTCGAGTTCTTCTCGGCTGCCACCTCGACCACGGTCTGCAGCAATCGGAGCTGCAGCGCGGCCGGGGTGTCGCTCATGACCGTCGCAGCCTCGGACAGCTTGCGGGAGGCCTGGAACTCGCCGTCAGCGGTGATGATGCGCGCCCGGCGCTCTCGCTCCGCCTCGGCCTGCCGGGACATGGACCGCTTCATCGACTCCGGCAGGGCGACGTCCTTGATCTCCACCCGGTCGATATGGATGCCCCAGCCGACCGCGGGGCTGTCCAGCATCAGCTCGAGGCCCTGGTTCAGCGGCTCGCGATTGGTGAGCAGGTCGTCCAGCTCGCTCTTGCCGATGATCGACCGCAGGGAGGTCTGGGCGACCTGGGACATCGCGAAGGTGTAGTTCTGCACGTTCACCGTGGCGAGGACCGGGTCCTCGACCCGGAAGTAGACGACCGCGTCGACGCGGACCGTCACGTTGTCCCGGGTGATGCCCTCCTGCGCGGGCACCGGCATGGTGATGATCTGGACGTTCACCTTGCGCAGGCGGTCGGCGACCGGCAGCAACAGGGTCAGCCCGGGTTCCTTGATCTCGCGGCGCACCCGGCCGAACCGGAACACGACACCGCGCTCGAACTGCTGAACGACGCGCACTCCCGTCGCCAGCCAGACCGCTCCGGCGCCGAGAACCCCCAGGACGACATCCACAACCAGCATCGTCATCACCCCGACTCTGCCCCGAGGACGCGAAATCGGCCCCGTGATTGTCCACGCTACTCGCGCCACCGGCTTGCGAGGAACGGTCGTGCGCGCGTCACGGATCATCGGTGCATGATCATGGCGCGCATAGGTGCTGTACCACGACCGGAGGAGTAACGCTGGGTAGAACCCGCTCGTTGTACAGAACGTGCACCTGTTCGTCACAGTGTTCACCGCTGCCGCCATCGCCGCACCCACACCGGTGCCCGCGTCGGTCCCGAACCAGGACGCACCTCACCATGTCGACACGATGGCCTGGCTGGTGCCCGTCCTGCTGGGGCTGCTGCTCACCGCCATCGCCTGCTACAAGCACCGGGGCCTCCCCAGCGGCCACTGACCCCCGCTCCCCCGCACGCCCAGGGGCGTCAGTCGCGGAAGGCCGTCTCCGGCGGCTGCGGGGAGGCCTCGGCGTCGACGTCACGCATCGCCAGGGCACCCGCCTGGAAGTCGACGAGGTCGGGTCCCTTCTCGATCCGGGCCATGACCGGGTCTCCGGCCATGGCGCTCCCCAGCTCCACCAAGGGGAGCGGTGTCAGGGCGGCCAGCAGGATCAGGTTTCCGAAGCGCTTGCCGCGCAGCACCGCCGGATCGGCAACCAGCGCCACCTCGGGGAAGACCGCCCGCAACGTCGCCACCTGCCGACGGGCGAACGGCAGTCGTCCCCCGTCGGCGATGTTCACGGCGTAGCGCCCTCCCGGGGCCAGCGCCCGGACCACGGACTCCGCAAACTCGACGGTCGCGCAGTGGGCGGGGACGCGCGCGCCGCTGAAGACGTCCGCGATGACCAGGTCGGCCCAGCCCTCGGGGGTCCGGCCCAGCACTTCGCGAGCGTCGGCGCCGCGCACGCGGATCTGCCAGGCGCGGTCCAACGGCAGCTCACGGCGGACCAGTTCGGTCAGGGCCGTGTCGATCTCCGCCACCTGCTGCCGTGACCGGGGCCGGGTCGCGGCGACGTAGCGCGGCAGCGTCAGCCCGCCACCACCGAGATGCAGAGCGTTGACAGGCCTTCCGGGCGGCCCGGCCAGGTCCGCGATCCGGCCGAGACGACGCTGGTACTCGAAGGTCAGCCGACGCGGATCGGCGAGGTCGACGTGCGACTGCGGAGCGCCGTCGAGCAGCAGGGTCCAGGCGTCGCCACGGTCCCGGTCGGGCACCAGCTCCGCCAGGCCTGAGCCGACCGGCTCGGCCAGGCGCTGGGACGCGGAGCCGCCGGCGGTTCCGGAGCCGGACCGTCCACGCGCGGTGCCCTCGTCGTCGCCCTGTCCCGTGCTCTGCTTCGCTCTGTGCTTCCTTGCCACCCGCCCAGTATCCGGCGTCGGCCGTCAGCACCACATCCGGGGTTCGACCAGGTCAGCAGAGCTCCCGGGCGGACACGCTCCGGACCGCACAGCGCGAGGACCGGAGAGCGCGAGGACCGGAGAGCGCGAGGACCGGAGAGCGCGAGGACCGGAGAGCGCGAGGACCGGAGAGCGCGAGGACCGGA
>NZ_JBGCCR010000050.1:0-36178 GCF_041262485.1 Streptacidiphilus sp. BW17
TCGAGTTGCCGCACAGGTTGATCGGAATGTGCACCGGGACCTGCACGAGGTTGCCGGACAGGAAGCCGGGGGAGTTGGCGGCGATGCCGTTCGCGGTCGAGTCGGCGGAGGCGGCGCCGGCGCCGGCCAGGGTGAGGGCCGCAGCGGCGGCGGACAGCGCGATGGCCTTGGTGACCTTGTTCATGTCCATTCCTTTGCGTGAGGTGCCCCTCCGGGATGGAGAGGACGCAAGACGAAACGAGCGCCGGGGCGGCGAGACACGGGGCATGTCGAACGACCACTCGTACAGCCGATACGGATTCGCCCCTGCGATCGAAGCACGATCGAAGCACGATCGAAGCACGAGCGGACGCGATCGAACGCGATCAAGGCGTGACGGGCCCCGGGCCGAACGGCGAAGGGCCCGACCGCGTCCCGCGGCCGGGCCCTGGGACTGCCTGACGGAGCAGGATCAGCCGACGTTGGCGCACTTGTTGCCGAAGGCCGGGTTCAGCAGGCCGATGACGCTGACGGTGTTGCCGCAGACGTTGACCGGGATGTGAACCGGGACCTGGACCAGGTTGCCCGACAGGAAGCCCGGGGAGTTGGTGGCCGAGCCGTTGGCGGTGCTGCTGGCCGCGGCGACGCCAGCACCGGCGGCGAGCAGACCGGCCGCCGCGACGGTGACTGCAAGGCCGCGCTTGGTGTTGACCATGGGAGGTGTCCCCTCTCGTGAGGAACTCGGAAGTAGGCGGGCGCCGCGTCGTTCCCGGGCGAACGGTGAAACGGTGATCCGTCCACGCCCTGGAATCGGCGGTGCGCCGCACTGGGTAGTCCGGTCTCTCCAACGAAGCGGTGGGGCCGAGGACATGGGCCCACGGCAATGCCACCCGAATGGAGGCATGTTCGGTGTAATCCAACTTCCGGGTGATTGTCCGGGGAGTCCGGTGACGCGACGGCGGAGGTCTCGTTGGGTGGGGTACCTGCTGCGACCCGGATGTCGGGCCCGTGGCGGGTGTCCATCGTGATCAATCCGGTGCGTCTTTCAATCCGGTGAGGAAAGAAGAATCATGACGAACGTTCTCAAGGGCGCCCTGGTGGCCTCCGCTGCTGTCGGTGTCGTTGCTGGCGGTGCCGGCGCGGCCTTCGCCAGCTCGCACGCCTGCGGCGACGCCTCCAACTCGCCGGGCGCGATCAGCGGCAACAACGTCCAGCTGCCCGTGCACATCCCGGTCAACGTGACCGGCAACTCGATCAACGTGATCGGCCTGCTGAACCCGGCGTTCGGCAACCACTCCGCGAACGTCGGCTGATCATCCACGCTGACTCACTGCTGACTGATCGCTGACTGATCCGTCACGCGGACACGCGGCGGCCCTGCTCCATGCTCGGGAGCAGGGCCGCTGCGTATTATCGAAGGTGACGGCGCGTCAGAGCGCGTCACCGTGTGTCGTGCGACTCTCCGGGCTCTGCTCAATCGCAGTCCCCGTCGTGGTCGTGGTTCCAGCTGGTGGCGTTGTCGTCGTCGTGGTGCCACCACATGTGGTGCTGCCAGACGCCGTGGGTGCCGGCGGCGTGCACGTCGCCGCCGTTGGCGCAGTAGGTGCCGAACGCCGGGTTCCCCACGCCGACCACGTTGACCGTGTTCCCGCAGACATTGACGTCCAGGTCCACCGGGACCTGCACGAGGTTGCCGGACAGGAAGCCGGGGGAGTTGGCGGCGATGCCGTTCGCGGTCGCGTCCGCGCTGGCCGCACCGGCCGCGGCGAGGACCAGGCCTGCCGCGATCGTGCCGACTGCAGCCAGCCGGGAGGACTTCCGCATGGTTGCTCCTTGCTGTGTCGGGGGCGTCCGTGCGGGAGGCGTCGCCACCCGACGGTGTCGCCCGTCGTGTTCACAGCAACACTCTGCGTTGTGATGAGCAGACCGGGCCGACGGCGCGACGCCAAGTCGCCCGGCCGGGTGAGCGCCCCCCGGGTGCCGGGGCAGGTCGGCGAGGTGGCGATAATGCAGGCATGCGTCTCCGTCTCGCCTCCGCCGTCCGGGTTCCCGCCGCCGCGGCTGCCGTCGCCGTCTCCGCAGCGCTGGCACTGTCCGGGTGCGCCGGGAGCGGCGTGCAGCGGCAGGTACCGGGGGCGGCGCAGTCGTCCGTCCGGACCAGTGCGGACGGGACGGACCTGTCGCTGGAGGGTCGCAACGTCGACCTGCAGATCTCCAAGGCCGCGGTCCACCTCGCCGCACCGGGCGGAGCCGAGCTGGAGATGGGCGTGATCAACGCGGGTCCGGTGACCGAGCACCTGGCGGTGGCCTCGGTCGGTCCGCACGTGGCGAACATCACGGGCGGGTCGGCCAACCCGCTGTCCGTGGCCGGGGTGTACATCGGCGGCTACAACGGGACGGCGCAGTTCGGTGCGGCCAACGGCCCCAAGGTCAGCCTGCCGGCCGGGGACGCGCCCAAGGCCGGCTCGACGGTGACCGTCATGCTGCAGTTCGGTGTGGCGGGGATGGTCCGCCTGGACGTTCCCGTCCTGGCGAGCTGACCACCCCCGCCGCACTGCCTTGGCCCGGGTGGGCCGGGGCCTGGCCCTAGCTCAGGGCGAGGTCGTCGGCGAAGACGTTGCCCTGGCCGTACCAGCCGTGGACGTAGACCGTGACGGTGCCGCTGGAGCCGGTGGTGAACGGCACGTTCAGCTGGTTCCAGCCGCTGTTGCTGGACCAGGTGCTGGCCGTCGCGCCCCCGCTGACGCCGACGTACGCGTAGTTCCCCTGGACCCAGCCGGACAGCGTGTAGCTGGTGTCGGGCTGGAGGGTGACCGTCTGGTCGCACTCACCCGTGGTCGACGAGCTGGGCGTCACCTGGAGCGCGTGCGAGCCGCTGTGTGTGGGTGTGGTCACCACCTTGCTGCCGGACTGGCAGGTCCACGGGCTCAGGCTGCCGCTCTCGAACCCGCCGTTGACCAGACTGCCGCCGCCACCACCGCCGGTGCCGGTGACCGTCAGGGTGTACGTCGCCGAGTGGCTGCCGGAGGCGGCCGTCCCGGTGACCGTGATCGGGTAGCTGCCCGCCGCGACCGAGGTCCCGACCGTGGCGGTCATGCTGCTGCTGCCGCCCGCCGTCACCGAGGCCGGGCTGAAGGAGACCGAGACGCCGGACGGTGCGCCGCTCGCCTTCAGGCTGACGCTCTGCGCGCTGCCGGAGGTGACCGCCGTGCTGACCGTCGCGGTCGCCGAGGCGCCCTGCTGGACCGAGGCCGAGCCGGGGCTGACGCCCAGTGAGAAGTCGTTCGTGGTCTGGCCGCCGCTGCCGCTGGTGAAGGGCTCCATGGCGTGGCTGAAGTCCCAGGTGTTCTGGGTGATCCCGGAGCAGGTGTCGGAGCCCCCGGTGCCGGGACAGCCCCCGTTGTCGCGCTCCACCGCCCAGAAGGAGAGTTCGGCCAGGCCCTTGCCCGTGGCCCAGTTCTCGACGTTGCTCGCGTCGGCGACGGTGGTGGTCTCGGCCGCGCCGTAGTCGTCGATGCCGGGCATCATGGTGATGCCGACCATGCCCCAGAGCTGCGCGGCGGTCTTGGACGGGTAGAGCGTGGCGAGTTGGCCCTCCAGTCCGGTGGCCGCGTTCTCGGCGTCGGTGCCCATCTCGTGCGTGGCGCCGTCGTAGTAGTCGAAGGTCATGATGTTGACGACGTCGATCCGTGCGTTGTTCTGGACCGCGTTCTGCAGCACCGCGAGGCCGCTGGAGGCGAGCCCGCTCGTGGTCGTCGGCAGGGTGTACGAGAACTGCACCGTCCGGCCGTTGGCGGCGGCCCAGGACTCGACCTGCGCGATGGCCTTGTTCCGGCGGTCGATGCCGGCGCTGTTGGTCAGCGAGTTGTCCTCGGTGTCGAGGTCGATCCGGGTGACGCCGTAGGTGGTGATCACGCTCTCGTACGCGGCGGCGATGGAGTTGACGTTCGTACAGCTGTCGGCGATCTCGGTGCCGCCGTGGTCGGCGGAGTAGCCGCCGAAGGACGGGACGACGTCGCCGCCGTTGGCCTGGATGGTGGAGATCGAGCTGCCGAAGGTCGAGGAACTGATCGGCTGGCTCGTGGCACCGTTCCAGTCGACGCTGCAGGACCCCGCCGAGGGGGCCTGGATGAACGCCATGGACAGGTACTTGGCGCCGGACTCCGAGGACAGGGTCGCGGGGTCGTCGCCGCTGTACGCCTCGAAGTAGGGCGAGAAGACGTGGGCGGGCAGGGGTGTGTTGGCCGCGTGTGCCGTGGGGGCGCCCACAACGGCCAGGCCGGCGCCGAGCAGCGCGGCGGTGAGCACGGAACGTACGGATCTCATGCAGGACTCCCGTGGGGTGGAGCGGTGCAAGAAAGGCCGCCGGCGGCCGTCGTGTCGACGGACGGCAGGTGGCCGGACGCTGACAATGATTGGACTAGACCAAATAACTGTCAAGAGTCTTACCAGTTCCGGCCTCGGACGTCCCTACGCTCTGCCCGAGCCGCCCTGACTCACCGTCGGACTGCCGTCCAGCGCCGCGCCGAAGTGCTGCACCAGCCACGGGAAGCCCCACTCCCACAGGGCGAAGCCGAAGGTCACGGCCGCCGCCAGCAGGACGGCGAGGCGCAGCCAGGCGGGGCCAGGAAGCGCCCGGAACAGCCAGGGGAGGATCACCGGACCGGCTCCTTCGTGGTCCCTGCCTTCGATGTTCCTGCCTTCGTGGTCGCGACCAGCGTGCCGAAGACGACGTACCGGCCCGAGGAGCCGTAGCGCGGCGTGCAGGTGGTGAGCGTGACCAGTCCGGGCGCCGGGTCCGCGTGGCGTCCCTGGTCCGGGCGGAGCACGGCGACGTCGGACGGGCCGGTCCGCTCGGTGCCGCTGATCCGGTACACGTACTCGGCGGCAGCGGTCTCCACCACGATCGGGTCGCCGACCCGGACGACGTCCGGCAGGTCGGCCAGCGGTTCGAAGCCGCTGTCGGACGACCGGTGCCCGGCCACCGCGAAGTTGCCGAGCCGACCGGGCTCCGCGGTCCCGGAGTAGTGGGCCAGGCCCCGACTCAACGCCGCGGCGCCGGTGCCCTCGTAGACCGGGTACTGCCAACCCGCGCCCAGCGCCGGGATCCGGATCAGCGCCACCACACCCGGCGGCACCACCGTGCCGGTGCGGAAGGCGTGCTGGATCGCCTGGACGGTCTGCAGCTGCTCGGCCGTGGGCAGCGGGCTCTGCCCCCAGGACAGCCAGGCGGCGAAGAGCCCGACCACTGCGCCGCCGACCAGCAGCAGCTCACCCAGCAGGGCGAGTACGAAGCGCAGGCCGGACCACAGGCCGGACCACAGGCCGGGGACGAGTGCGGTGGGCATGCGCCTTATCAGACCGCACCGACCGCGCCCGTCGGGCTGAGGCGCGCCCGCAGCGGGTCGGGGATCCGGCTTGACCCTGACACAGTGGGAGGCTCTGGACTGGAGGGGTCATGTTCACCATCGGAGACTTCGCCGCCTACGGTCAGGTGTCGGTCCGGATGCTGCGTCACTACGACGCGCTCGGGCTGCTCCGCCCGGCCCGGGTCGACCCGTACACCGGCTACCGCTACTACGACGCGGCCCAGTTGGCCCGCCTCAACCGGATCATCGCGCTCAAGGACCTCGGCTTCAGCCTGCAACAGGTCGGCCAGGTGCTCGACGAGTCGATCGACGTCGAGGAACTGCGTGGCATGTTGCGGCTGCGCCGGGCCGAGCTGGCCGATACGGTTGCGAGCGCGACCGCGCGGCTGGCCCAGGTCGAGACGAGGCTCCGGACCATCGAGAGCGAGGGCTCCATGTCCACCGAAGAAGTCGTCGTCAAACCCCTCCCCGCCGCCCGCGTCGCCGTGCTCACCGACACCGCGGAGAGCTTCGACCCGCGCCACATCGGCCCCGTCATCCAGCCCCTCTACCGGCGCCTCTTCGAGCAGCTCGACACCGTCGGGGTCCCGCCGACCGGGCCGACCCTGGCCTGGTACGAGCAGGCCGGCCCGGAGCTGGGCGACCCCGTCGTGGTGCACGCGGGGGTCACCGTCTCCGCCGCGCCCGGCTCGGTGCCCGGTGTGGAGATCGTCGACCTGCCACCGGTCGCGGAGGCCGCGACCATCGTCCACCACGGTTCCATGGACCGGGTGCTGACCACTGTTCAGTCCCTGGCCCGTTGGATCGAGTCCGCCGGCCGCCGGGCCGACGTCCTCGGCCGTGAGCTCTACCTGGACTCCTGCGGTCCGCAGGAGCAGTGGGTCACCGAGATCCAGTGGCCGCTGGTCGTGGAGAACGGCTGATTGTCAGTCCCAGGTGCTCGAATGGAACGTGGACAGCGGCCGGTGGTACCCACCGACGAGTTCCCGGTGCCACCATGCGCCGGTGGCCCGTCGCTCGGCGCGGGTGGTGTAGCGGTAGCGGTAGAGCGTGGCCCGGACGTGCGCGGGGGGCATGTCCGGGAACGGGTTGCCGTCACGGCGTAGCAACCGCAGGGTATCCCGGTCGCCGTCCAGCAGTTTGCGCAGCAGGGGAGTGAGCCAGGGGCGGGCGTAGCCCGGGTTGAGCGCGGCGAACCACATCAGCCAGTCCAGGCGCAGGTGGTACGGCGCGAACTGCCGGGGTCTGCGTCGGGGGTCCCCTGGCTTGCCCTTGAACTCGTAGGCCAGCCAGGTGTGTCCGTCGGCGCTGCCCTCCAGCACCACCTCGTGGCGCAGTCGGGTGACGCTGCCGAACGCGCCGTAGGTGTTGACCAGGTGGAGCGAGTCGAAGGAGCGGTTCATCACCTGGCGTGAGGAGAGAAGGTTCCTGGCCGGACGGTAGCTGAGCACCAGCACCAGCGCGCCGTAGGCGAGGACGAGGACGGAGAACCAGAGCGGCGTGGCCGGGTAGGCACGGTCCCCGCCGGTGCTGACGGCGCTCAGCGCCAGGGTGATCGTGACCCAGTTCAGCCAGGCGAAGTTGCCGGACAGCACCAGCCACAGCTGCGTCGTCACGATCAGCCCGGCCGCGACTGTCGCGACCGGCTGCGGCAGGAACAGGGCGACGGGCGCGCCCAGTTGCACCACGTGGTTGGCGCCCGCCTCCACCCGGTGCAGTGGCTTCGGCAGCCGGTGGAACCACCAGCTGAACGGGCCCGGCATCGGCTGGGTCTCGTGGTGGTAGTAGAGGCAGGTCAGCTCGCGCCAGCAGCGGTCCCCGCGCAGCTTGATCAGTCCCGCGCCGACCTCGACCCGGAACAGGATCCAGCGGATCAGCAGCAGCGTGGTGATCGGGGGCGCGACCCTTCCGTTGCCGAGGAAGACGGCCAGCGCGCCCGTCTCCAGCAGCAGTGACTCCCACCCGAACGAGTACCAGGTCTGCCCGACGTTGACGATGGACAGGTACAGCACCCAGAGCACGGCCCAGCAGAGCATCCCGGCCCAGAGCGGCACTGCGTCCGCCGCCCCCGCGGCGACGGCGACCGCCAGCGCGGCCCCGCCCCAGGACACGGCGGCGAGGAGCCGGTCCGAGTAGCCGAACTGGAACAGGCTCGGCGCCTCCCGCCAGGTCCGGCGCGCCAGGAAGCGCGGCACGGGCAGCAGCCCGTGCTCGCCGATCAGCGCCTTCCCCTGCCGCGCGGCGACCAGGAACCCGACCAGGTACACCCCGGCCAGCGCGCGCTGGAACAGCAGCCTGCCCAACCAGTACCCGGGGGCGTTCAGCCAGTCCAGCGCGTGCAGCCCGTGCATGACACCACTCTGCCGCAGTCTGCCCGCACCGGCTGCCTGCACCGGCTGCTTGCACAACTGCCTGTACGGCTGCCCGTACCAAAGTGCCTGTACAAGCCGCGTGTACAAGCCGCGGGCAAAGGTGTGGCCACGGCTGGTTCGCTGCCGCTACGCTCGCCCCATGCATCTCTCCGGGCCGCACTGACAGGACCTCGCCGCCGCGAGCCGACGCGCGCCATCGCGCTGACGTCGGACGCGTGCCGCTTCGCGACGCCTCTGCCCCGTCGACGTCCCTGTCCCTGCCGCGCCCCCTGTGGCGTAGTGCTCGCATCACCGGAGACCTTCCATGTCACGCCCTGTCCAGGGCGGCGCGTCGTACCGTGCCGTCCTTGTGCTGCCGCATGCCCGCGGACTGGCGCTCGCCGGAGCGCTCGCCCGGCTTCCCTACGGACTCATCTCCCTCCCTCTGCTCCTCGCGCTGCGTGAGGCCGTCGGCTCCTACGGGGCAGCCGGAACCTCCGTCGGCGTCTACGGGCTGCTCAGCGCCGTGCTCGGCCCCTGGCGGGCACGGCTCGCGGAGCGCAGGCCCGGTGCGTTGCAACTGCTCGCGGTGGGGTTCGCCGCGGTGCTGGCGTTGATCGCCGCGCTCGCCCTGCTGGCGGCGGGCGGGGCACGCGGGCCGGTGACGGAGGCCGTCGCGCCGGTGCTCGCGGTCGTCGCCGGGATCCTGCCGCCCCCGGTCGGGCCGCTGCTGCGGGCCCGTTGGGGTGTCCTCGCCGGTGGCGAGGCGCAGCGGCAGGCCGCACTGAGCCTGGACGCCGTCGCCGAGTCGACGGTCTTCTCGGTCGGCCCGCTGCTCGGCGGCGCGCTGATCGCGGTGACCACGCCCGGCATCGCGCTGGCCGTCGTCGCCGCGATCGTCGTGCTCGGATTCAGCTCCCTGGCACCGGTCCTGGCGCGTACGGCCGCGCCCGCGCCGACGCGGTCGGACGCTGCGCGCCTCGGGGCCGACGGGATCGGGGCGGACCGGACCGGGGCCGGGCGGCGCTCGCCACTCCGGTCCGCCGGATTCCTGGTGCTGCTCGGCGCGGTCGCGGCGGTCGGCGCGGCGGGGGCGATGGCCGAGTTGGCCGCCGTCGCCGGGTGGGGCGCGGCCGTGGCCGGCCCGCTGCTGGCGGGCTTCTCCGTCGGTGGCGTCGTCGGCGGCCTCGTCTACGGCCGCCTCTCCTGGCGCCGTTCGCCGCGCACCCGGATGGCCGTGCTGGGCGCGGTCGGTGGCGTGGTGTACCTGCTCCCACTGCTCTGGTTCGCCCCGGCCGGTGCCCTGCCGACACTGCTGGTCGCCGGCGCTGTCACCGACGCGACGCTGATCACCGCCTGTCTGCTGGTCGACACCGCCGAGAGCAGCGCCTGGATCAACACTGCCTTCAACCTCGGTGTCGCTCTCGGCACGAGCGCGGCAGGCATGTTGATCAGCCGGGACGGGCCGCGCGTCGTCTTCGCCGTCGCGGCGCTGGTCCCGCTGCTCGCATGCGCAGTCTGCGCGGCATCGGCCCTCACCGGCGCGCGGCGGGTCGAACCGCTGGCCGCGCAGGAGCAGGAGATGACCGACCGTCATATCGACGTCGCGTCAGCTGACCTCGGCTGAGCTGAGCGCAGCCTCAGCTGACGCCGACGCCGGCGCGGTCGCGCAGCAGTTCCAGCAGGCGGGCGTGCAGGCTGGTCGGTGCGACCAGGATGCCCTCCGCGCCCGCCTGCCGCGGAGCGCCGAGCGCGTCGGTGACCAGCGCGCCCGCCTCGCGGGCGATCAGCACGCCGCCGAGCAGGTTGCCGTCGTCGCGGCCACCCCACCGATGTGGCGCTGATCGACAGCCTGTGCGACGACGCCCGCCCGCCCGCCGCGGCCGTTGCCACGCGCAGCAGGCTGCCGGAGTCCACTGTCCGCCGCCGGCTGGCCCGCCTGACCGCGTCCGGCGCGCTGCGCACCCAGCCTGGACGCGGTCGGCCGTGCGCTGGCCGCGCATCCGGCCGTCCATGGCGCGCTGGCGACCACCGGGGAGGCGAACCTCGCGGTCGCCGTCTGGTTCCGCGACCTGGCGGAGCTCTACGCCTTTGTCACCCGGGACCTCGGTGCGCTCGGCGTCGACTCCGCCGAGACGGTGATCGTCGGCGAGGTGGTCAAACGCCCCGGTGTGAACCGGCTCACCGCGCGCCCGGCGCGTTCTGTGGCGCGCACCACGTTGCGCGCGTCACACGCCACCTCGCGCGGGCAGTGACGCGCCTCACCGGGCAGGGGAGGGTCTGCGGGCCCGTGCGCCGGGTCCGCGACAGTCGCCGGCGGCTCAACAGAGCCGATCCGGCCGTGTGAGCGGGTATTCCCGAACGCTCAGGAGGTTTGTCCGGGTTGTTGTGGTCTGAACCACTTGGGGCGGAAGTCCCTTGCCCGGGCCGCGGGCGTCGTGTGAACGTGGAGAACGTCCAGGAACGAGTGCGGTCGATGTCGTCGAAGCCACGACCGCCGAGGGCGCGAATCCCCTTGAGGTGTGCGCCCGGGCGAGAAGCCCCGCGACGTTCCTGAGCCGCTCGACTGCAAAGCCTGAAGCGCGGGTGTGTGCGCCAGGTGTGTCGGGACAACCGCCAGACCCAGTGCCCAGTGCGGTACCGCCCTGCCCTGCCCGGCAGGTGCTGAGTGCTGCCCGTGTTTCCAGGAGTGACATGCGTCTCGCCACCCGTACGCCCGCCCGTCTGACCGCCGACCTGCTCATGGGCTCCGCGGTCGCCGGGATGGTCGTCGTCGCGAACTTCGTCCCGGCCCTTGCCGCCGACCATGGGACCCCGACCGCGGCCCCGTCCGCCTCCGCCAAGGCCGACGCAAAGCCGGACGCGAAGACCGACGGCAAGACCGACGCCAAGACCGACGCGAAGCCCGCCCCGAAGACGGACGCCAAACCCGCGCCCGCGAAGCCGGCCGCGCCCGCCAAGAAGACCTACCCGGACAACCTGAACGGGTGGATCGCCGAGGCGCAGGACGTTCTCCGCGCCCACGGCGACCAGGTCCCCCCGGCGTCCGCCATCTACGCCCGGGCCATGACCGAGTCCTCCGGCAACCCGGACGCGCAGAACCACTGGGACGGCAACCAGGCCCTCTACGGCGGCACCTACGGCCTGCTCCAGACCATCAAGCCGACCTTCGCCGAGTGGTCCCTGCCCGGCCACAAGGACATCCTCAACCCGGTCGACTCGATCATCGCCGGCGTCCGCTACGCCAACGACCGCTACGGCTCCTTCACCACCGTCGCCTACACCAAGGCGGGTTACTGATCCGGCGCCGAGCGTCCGGTCAGTCCGATCGGTCCGATCGGTCCGATCCTTCGAATCAGTCGAAGTTGAGCGATCCGGTGCGCGTCCGCTTCAGCTCGAAGAAGTCCGGGTAACCCGCCAGCGCGCGGACCCCGTCGAAGATGCGCGCCGCCTGCGCGCCCCGCGGGATGGAGTTGAGCACCGGCCCGAAGAAGGCGACCCCGTCGACGTGGATCGTCGGCGTGCCCACGTCCTCGCCGACCGGGTCCATGCCCTCGTGGTGGCTGCGCCGGACCTGCTCGTCCCAGGTCGTGTCGTGTGCGGCCTCGGCCAGTTCGGCCGGCAGCCCGACCTCGGCCAGTGACTCCCGGATCACCAGGTCGAAGTCCTCGTTCTTCTGCTTGTGGATCCGCTTGCCGAAGGCGGTGTAGAGCTCGCGCAGCACCGCGTTGCCGTGCTGCGCCTCGGCGGCGACCGCCACCCGCACCGGGCCGATCGACTCGTTGACCAACTCGCGGTACCAGTCCGGAAGTTCGCGGTTCTCGTTGAGGACGTACAGGCTCATCACCCGGAACCGCAGGTCGATCGGCCGCTGCTGCTCCACCTCGAGGATCCAGCGCGAGGTGATCCACGCGAACGGGCAGGCCGGGTCGAAGTAGAAGTCGACGCGTGCGGGGGCCTCGGCGGCGGTGGGGCTCGACGTCATGAGTCTCAACTTCCTTGGGTCGTTGATCGCTTGGTGGAGTGGGCCGGAAGGTCGACCGCAACCTAGCGCTTCGCCGCGGTCCGGGCGAAGGGTTTCCGGACCGTCGCTCAGAGCCCGGCCAGGTTCTCCACCAGGTCGTCGAGCCCGAACGAGCCCTGCCGCAGCGCCTTCATGTGCCAGGCCGTGAGATCGAACTCCGCGCCCAGCCGGTGCCGGGCCGCCTCCCGCCCGGCCAGCCAGGCGCGTTCGCCCAGCTTGTAGCCGATGGCCTGGCCCGGACGGCCCAGGTAGCGGACGATCTCGCTGTCCCGGGCGGCGGGCGGCATGCCGACGTAGTCGGACATGAACGCGGTGGCCAGCTCCGGCGTCCACCGCTCGCCCGGGTGGAACGGCGAGTCGGCCGGGATCGCGAGGCGCAGGTGCATGCCGATGTCGACGATCACGCGGACGATGCGCATCATCTGCTTGCCCAGGTAGCCGAGTCGGCGTCCCGGATCGGTCAGGAAGCCCAGCTCGTCCATCAGCCGCTCCGCGTAGAGGGCCCAACCCTCCACATTGGCACTGATCTTGCCCAGGGTGACCTGGTAGCGCGACAGCTGGTCCGCCGCCGCGACCCAGGAGGCGAGCTGCAGGTGGTGTCCCGGAACGCCCTCGTGATACCAGGTGCTGACGAGCCGCCAGGTGCGGAACCGTCCCTCGGCGTCGCCGTTGGCGAGCGGCAGGTGCGTCCGTCCCGGGCGGCTGAAGTCGAGGCTCGGGCCGCTGTAGTAGGGCGCGGCGGCGGTGCCCGCCGGGGCGATCCGGGTCTCCACCCGGCGCAGCGGCCCGGACAGGTCGAAGTGCGTGCCGTCGAGCGCCTCGATGGCCTCCTCGGTGATCCCCTGCAGCCAGGCCCGCATCGCCTCGGCGCCCTGGACCATGTGCCCGTGCTCGTTCAGATGCGCCCGCGCCTGCTCCACGTCCGCGCCGGGCAGCACCCGCGCCGCCTCCGCGCGCAGCTCCGCGTGGACGCGGTGGAACTCCTCCCAGCCCCACGCGTACGTCTGCTCCGGGTCGAGCGTCGCGCCCAGGAACGCACGGGCGCAGAGCAGGTAGCGCTCCCGCCCGACCGCGTCCGGCGTCCCCGCCGCGGCGGGCGCGTAGCCCTCGCGCAGCCAGTCGCTCAGCCCCGAGACGGCTTCACCCGCCTTCGCCGCCGCCGCGTCCGCCTCGTCCCGGAACCGCTCCGGGGCGGGCGCGACCAGCTGCGCCAGCCAGCCGCCGTTTCTGCTGCCGGTTCCGGTGCCGGTTCTGGTGCCGTTTGCGTTGCCAGGTCCCGTCCAGGCGTCGAGCTGGGTGGCCAGCACCTCCGCCTGCCGCGGTGCGGCGAACAGCCCGCGCGCGACGCCCTCGGCCAGCGTGGTCCGGTAACCCGCCACCGCCTCGGGCACCTGGCGCAGCCGCGCGAGCAGCGGGACCCAGTCCTCCTCAGCGGCGGTCGGCATCATGCCGAAGAGACTCTGCAACCCGTGCATCGGCGTGTGCAGGTTCGCCACCGCACGGTAGTGCTCGCCCGCCTCGTGCCGGTCCAGCGTCGACCCGAGCCGCTCCCGCAGCAGCCGCGCACAGGCCTGCTCCGCCGCGTCCGCGCTCGCGTCCGTGTCCGCGCTCGCGGGCAGGGCCTCCAGCCGGGCCAGGACGGCGCGGGCCAGCTCGGCCTCCGCGGTGCACCCCTCGGGGGAGAAGTCCGGCAACCGCTCGTCCTTGGGATCCAAGCCCAACCAGGTGGTGACGGTGGGGTCCTGCGCGGCCATCCGCGCCACGTAGTCGTCGGCGATTCGGCGCGGCGTGAGCATCTCTGACGCCTCTGACGCCTCTGACGCCTCTGACACCTGGGTCACTTTCGGGTCACCTCGTTCACCTCGGTCGTCTCGTCGGGCATGCCTGCATCCTCACCTGGCGACGCCCGCCCTGTCAGCCGATCAGCCCTCCGTCTCGGGACTCCGCCCCCGGCGGACGACCGCGCTGCCGCTTCCCCGCCCACACGGGCATGACCCCGGGCGCGTACAGGCCGGCCTTCCGCGCGCCGTGAGCTGCCCCTATGCTCCAGCAATGCTCATAGGGGTCCTCATCGGGTTCGCCGCTCTCGGATGCGGCATGGCGGCGTTCCAGGCCTACAAGCGCCAATGGCTCGAAGTCGCGCGTACATCCTCAGCACCGCGTTCGGCGTGGCCGCTTATGCGTCGATGCTGCTTCACAAGTCGTGGATCGACGTGGTGGCGACGCCCGTCGCTGTGGTCGCCTCGATCGCTTATTACGTGATGGCACGGGGCCAGGCCCGGAAGCGTGGTGCCTCGGCCGAGTCGTCCTGATCCGCGCCGAGTAGGGGTACTCAAAGCGTGGGCCCGGTACCGGTGTTGTGGCGCGACCGACCCCATGGCGGAATGGCTCAGGGCTCGACGACGAGATCAGTCAGGATTCGAGAAGCGCGGGACGCGGGGCCGCTCTAGCCTGCCCTCATGGACATCACCATTCACACGAGCTCCCTTCCCCATGACGACCCGGACGCCTCGGTTGCCTTCTACCGCGACGTGCTCGGCTTCGAGGTGCGCAGCGACGTCGGGCAAGGAAAGATGCGCTGGATCACGGTCGGTCCGGTCGGTCAGCCCGACACGTCGATCCTCCTCGCGCCGCCGGCCACCGACCCGGGGATCACCGAGGCCGAGCGCCGCACCATCCACGAGATGATGGCCAAGGGCACCTACGGCTGGATCCTGCTGGCCACTCCGGACCTCGACGCCACCTTCGAGAAGGTGCAGGCCGGCGACACCGAGGTCGTCCAGGAGCCGACCGAGCAGCCCTACGGCATCCGCGACTGCGCCCTCCGGGACCCCGCGGGCAACCTGATCCGCATCCAGGAACTCCGCTGAGCCTGCGCGCATCCACATGGCTGGTCGGGTCAGAGCGAAAGGGGAGTGCAGCGATGTGTCCGGACGAGTGGAGACGTGCACGTATCGAGGCGCAGCGCCTGGCGGATCTCGCGCTGCTGCGCCGTGTCCGTGACCGGATCGACCGGGAGTACGCGCAGCCGCTCAACGTGGAGGCGCTCGCGCAGGGGGTGCACATGTCCGCCGGGCACCTTAGCCGGCAGTTCCGGGCGGCCTACGGCGAGGCGCCCTACGCCTATCTGATGACGCGTCGGATCGAGCGCGCGGCGGCGCTGCTGCGGCGCGGTGACCTCAGCGTCACCGAGGTCTGCTTCGAGGTCGGCTGCGCGTCGCTGGGCACGTTCACCACCCGCTTCACCGAGCTGGTCGGCATGTCGCCCGGGGTGTTCCGCCGCCGCGCGGCAGAGGCAGAGGCAGAGGCAGCGGACGCGACGGGGCCGGCCGCCGGGAGCGTCGACGCCGCAGGTCAGGGTGGTGAGGTGGGGCCGGTGATCCGGGTGGAGGGGATGCCGGCCTGCGTCGCGAAGCAGGTGACCAGACCGGTCAGGAATCGAGAAGCCCCCGCCCCCGGCCGCCCGTAGCGTGAACGGCATGACGACAACCACCGCATCCACCGCATCCCTCGCCTCCGTCACCCTCGAGGTGGCCGACCCCGGGGCCACCCGCCGTTTCCTCACCGCCTTCGGAGTGGACGCCTACGTCGACGTGCGGGCGTCCGAGGCGCAGTCCACCGGGTTCCGCGGCTTCACGCTGGCGCTCACGGTCTCCCAGCCCGCGACCGTCGACGGCTTCCTGGCCGCCGCCGTGGACGCCGGAGCCACCGTGCTGAAGCCCGGCGCGAAGTCGCTGTGGGGTTACGGCGGCGTCGTGCAGGCGCCGGACGGCACCCTCTGGAAGGTCGCGACCTCGGCGAAGAAGGACACCGGCCCGGCCACCCGCGAGATCGACGAGATGGTCCTCCTGCTCGGCGTCGAGGACGTGAAGACCACCAAGCAGTTCTACGTCGACCGGGGCCTGACCGTGGCCAGGAGCTTCGGCGGCAAGTACACCGAGTTCGCCTCCGCCGGGACCGGAACCGTCAAGCTGGCCCTGTACAAGCGCCGCGCTCTGGCCAAGGACGTCGGCGTCCCCGCCGACGGCTCCGGCTCCCACCGCATCGCCCTCGGCAGCACCGCCGACTCCTTCACCGACCCGGACGGCTTCGCCTGGGAGGCCACCACGTCGCCCACCGCGACGCCGTGAGCCTTCAGCTCGCGGCCACATCAGCCGGTACGGTTGGCATCGCACGTTATGCAGCCGGTTCGCGAAAGTCCTGCCACTCGTTCTGCAGACGATCACCCCAGGGCGTTGACCTGGGGTGATCCGCTCGGCAGGCTTCCGGGCTGGGATTTCGGTGTTCAGTTCCTTGCACTGTCCATGGTCGTTGTCCGCTCCCATGTGCACGCGATGTGCACGCGACGGTTCGCCGCGACGAGGTGCTCCGCCGCAGACCGGACCCTGATCGCATGAGAGCGATACCGTGGAGCGAGTCGAGACTGCCTGGGACAGCGGGGGTGAACCCATGAGCCTCACAGCTGATCGTCGCCCGCAGATGAGCGCCGAGGAGTTCGAGGAGATCGCGGCCCACATGCCCGGCTCCAGCCGCGTGCCCTCCATGTGCCCCGGCAGCCTGAACGGCCGTCTGAACGAAATCCTTTGACGGCACATCAGAAGCGCCCCCGGCTGACCCCGACGGTCAGTCGAACCCCCCGCTCACGGCCACATCAGGCAGTACAGCTGGTGTCCCGCGTCGTGCAGCCGGGTCGCGAAGTCCTGCCACTCGTGCAGCATCTTGTAGATCACGAACGCGTCCCGCGGTCCGCGGCGGTCCGGGACCGTGGACCAGATGAAGGCGGCCGTGCCCAACTCGGCCTCGTCGGCCTTGAGGAGGGGTTCGACGACCGTTTGCGGGAGTTGGACCACGGCGTAGTCCGGGTGGAGCACGACGAGTTCGAGTGGGGGGACCTCGGTCAGCGGGATGCCGAGGATGCCGGTGAGGACCATCGCGCTCATGGTCTCCGGCTTGATCTTGGTGGAGAGGCTGCCGCTGATCGACTCCTCGGAGCCGTCGTGGCCGAAGAGTTCGCCGAGGCGGCCGAGTGTGCCGAGTTCGCCTGCGTCCAGGCCCAGACCGTCGCGACCGAGGGCGGTGGGTACGCGCGCGGCTGTGGCACGGTCCGGCGCGCCGAAGTACTTGTAGGTCACCCCCACGCGGCCAGCACCTCCACCTCCGTCACGACGACGTGACGCCTCTGCGAACTCTCGGACCTCGTGGAACTCGCGCCCTCGACCCGAACCGGCCGCGGCACCCGGGGCATGCGGATCACGCATGCCGCCCGTGTCGTGGCCGGAATTGTCGCGCTGCTCGGACACCCCGGACCATCCTTACCGTCCGTCGCTGATTTGCCAACAGGCCACCCCCGTCGGGCCGAGTTGTGACGGACCTGCCGGGGGCGTACCGGATCGCCCGATCATCGTCCCAGATGATCGGCGCGGACATGCCGCATCGCGGGCTGCGATTTTGAAACGACACCGATTTGAGAGCATGTCCCTGTGAGCGATCCCGTGAGCAAGCAGTCCTTCGGCAGTCCGTACCCGTACGAGGCCCCCGCCTCCCAGGCGTTGTTCGAACGCGCCTCCGTCGTCACGCCCGGTGGCGTGAACTCCCCGGTGCGCGCCTTCCGCGCGGTCGGCGGGACCCCGCGCTTCATGGTGTCCGGCACCGGTCCCTACCTCACCGACGCGGACGGGCGCGAGTACGTCGACCTGGTCTGCAGCTGGGGTCCGATGATCCTGGGGCACGCCCACCCCGAGGTCATCGCCGCTGTTCAGGACGCTGTCGCGCGCGGCACGTCCTTCGGCACGCCGGGTCAGGGCGAGGTCGAGCTGGCCGAGGAGATCGTCGACCGGATCGCGCCGGTCGAGCAGGTGCGCCTGGTCTCCTCCGGCACCGAGGCAACCATGTCCGCGATCCGGTTGGCCCGCGGTTTCACCGGTCGGGCCAAGGTCGTGAAGTTCGCCGGGTGTTACCACGGTCACGTCGACGCGCTGCTGGCCGCCGCCGGTTCCGGCCTGGCCACCTTCGCGCTGCCCGACACGCCCGGGGTCACCGGTGCGCAGGCCGGGGACACCATCGTGCTGCCCTACAACGACCTGGACGCGGTCCGCGCCGCCTTCGCCGCGCACCCGGGCGAGATCGCCTGCGTGATCACCGAGGCGTCCCCCGGCAACATGGGCGTGGTCCCGCCGAAGCCCGGTTTCAACAAGGGCCTGCAGGAGCTCTGCCGCGCCGACGGAGCGCTCTTCGTCTCCGACGAGGTGATGACCGGTTTCCGCGTCTCCAAGGCCGGTTGGTACGGCTTCGAATCGGCGAACGAAGGGTGGACGGCCGACGTCAAGCCGGACCTGATGACCTTCGGCAAGGTCATGGGCGGCGGCTTCCCGGCCGCGGCCTTCGGCGGTCGCGCCGACGTGATGGCCCACCTCGCCCCGGCCGGCCCGGTCTACCAGGCGGGCACGCTCTCCGGTAACCCGGTCGCCACCGCCGCCGGTCTGGCCCAGCTGCGCGCCTGCACCGACGCCGTCTACGCCACCGTCGACCAGGTCGCCGCCGAGGTCGCCTCGCTGGTCAGCGACTCGCTCGCCAAGGAGGGCGTGGCGCACCGGCTGCAGACGGCCGGGAACATGTTCTCGGTCTTCTTCACCGACCGGCCGGTCACCAACTACGCCGAGGCACGGACGCAGGAGTCCTTCCGCTTCACGGCGTTCTTCCACGCCATGCTGGCCCAGGGCGTCTACCTGCCGCCGTCCGCCTTCGAGTCCTGGTTCGTCTCGTCCGCGCACGACGAGCGCGCGCTCGAGCGGATCGCCGCCGCGCTCCCGTCCGCCGCCCGCGCGGCCGCGGAAGCCACCGCGTAGTCACCCCCGAGTCACGGTCCCGACCGCCCGACCGCCCCATCGTCCAGGAGCAGCAGGAGCAACTGACGTGAGCAAGAACGACATCACCGTCGTCCATCTGATGCGACACGGCGAGGTGCACAACCCGGAGGGCATCCTCTACGGGCGCCTGCCCGACTACCACCTCTCCGAGCTGGGCCGGAAGATGGCCGACCGGGTCGCCGACCACCTGGCCGGACGTGACATCACCCACGTGGTCGCGTCCCCGCTGGACCGCGCCCAGGAGACCGCCGCGCCGATCGCCGCCGCGCACGGGCTGACCGTGGCGAAGGACGAGCGCCTGATCGAGGCCGCCAACATCTTCGAGGGCAAGACCTTCGGGGTCGGCGACGGCGCGCTCAGCAACCCGGGCTACTGGAAGCACCTGACCAACCCCTTCAAGCCGTCCTGGGGTGAGCCGTACATCGAGCAGGTCGTGCGGATGATGGGCGGGCTCAACGCCGCCCGTGACGCCGCCCGCGGGCACGAGGCGGTCTGCGTCAGCCACCAGCTGCCGATCTGGGTGACCCGCTGCTTCGCCGAGCACCGGCGCCTCTGGCACGACCCGCGCCGTCGCCAGTGCTCGCTGGCCAGCCTGACGACCTTCACCTACGAGGGCGACAAGATCGTCTCCATCGGCTACAGCGAGCCCGCCAGGGACCTGCTCCCGGCCCATCTGACCGGTAAGAAGGGCCCGCTGACGAACAAGTCGTTCGGCGCGTAGCACACAAGGGCGCGCATAAAGATCGACTAAATATCCGATACACGAAGCGTCGTGGCAGGTCAAGGGCCTGCCACGACGTTGTCGTGGGGGCGGTGAAATCGACTTAAACGCCCATGCGAAACTCTTCACATGAGTCGCCGCCCCGCTCGCCGTTCCGCACGCTCTGCGTTCCGCGTCGCCGCCGCCACTGCCGCCGCGCTGACGGGTGTGCTGGCACTCACCTCCTGCAGCTCCACCAACCCTGCCGAGACCAGCGGCAGCAGCGACAGCGGCTATGTGGCCGGGACCGGCGAGTCCGTCTCCGTGCCCGCCGCGCAGCGCGGCTCGGCGATCAACCTCAAGGGCGCCGACCTCAACGGCAAGGCGCTCGACCTGGCCTCCTACCGCGGCAAGGTCGTCGTGCTCAACGTCTGGGGCTCCTGGTGCGGTCCGTGCCGCGCCGAGGCGGACGACTTCGAGAGCGTCTTCCAGGCCGACCAGTCCAAGGGCGTCCAGTTCGTCGGGATCAACACCCGTGACACCCAGATCGACCAGGCCCAGCAGTTCGTCAAGACGCACGGCCTGACCTACCCCAGCTTCTACGACGAGGACGGCTCGCTGCTGCTGCAGTTCCCGGCCGGCAGCCTCAATCCGCAGGCCATCCCGTCCACCCTGATCCTGGACCGGGAGGGCCGGATCGCGGTGCGTGCCCTGCAACCGCTCACCAGCGACCAGCTCAGCAAGCTCGTCGCCCCGGTGATCGCGGAGAAGTCGTGAGCGGCGAGGTACTCCACGGCGCGCTGCTGCTCGCCATCCCGGTCGCCATGCTGGCCGGGCTGGTGTCGTTCTTCTCGCCCTGCGTCCTCCCGCTGGTCCCCGGCTACCTCTCCTACGTCACCGGCTTCTCCGCCGCCGACCTCGCCGACGCCGACGGCCGCCGCCGCGGCCGGATGGCGCTCGGCGCACTGCTGTTCGTGCTCGGCTTCTCCGCCGTGTTCGTCTCGATGGGCGCGCTCTTCGGCTTCTTCGGACTGACCATCAGGGCGCACGCGTCGCTGATCAGTGAGATCTCGGGCGGTCTGATCATCCTGCTGGGCCTGGCCTTCATGGGCCTGCTGCCCGGCTTCAGCCAGCGTGAACTGCGCAGCCATCGCAAGCCGGTGGTGGGATTGATCGGCGCGCCGCTGCTCGGCGTGGTCTTCGGTATCGGCTGGACGCCGTGTGTCGGTCCCACGCTCGGCGCGGTCCAGGCGCTCTCCTGGAACCAGGCCAGCGCAGGCCGCGGTGCGCTGCTGACCGTGGCGTACTGCCTCGGCCTCGGCGTGCCGTTCATCGTGGCCGCGCTCGCCTTCCGCAGGACCATCGGCGCGTTCGGGTGGATCAAGCGCCACTACCAGTGGGTCATGCGCCTCGGCGGCGGCATGTTGGTCCTGGTCGGCGCGCTGCTGATCACCGGCCTCTGGACCGATCTGGTCAACCAGCTGCAGTACTGGACCGCGAACTACCAGGTGGGACTCTGATGACGACCGACGGTCGGACGGCCGAAGAGCGGACGCCGGAGGAGCAGACGGGGGAGAAGACCGCCGACGAGCGGGCCGCCGAACGCCTCAGCTCCGCGCCCGTCGACGACAGCGAGCTCGACGCCGGCAGCGGTGCGGGCGGCGCGGCCGGTATCGGCTTCGTCGGCTGGATCCGCTGGGGCTGGCGGCAGTTGACCTCGATGCGCACCGCGTTGATCCTGCTCTTCCTGCTCTCCCTCGCGGCCGTCCCCGGCTCGCTGGTGCCGCAGGTCTCCGCGTCCCCGACCAACGTCGCCGCGTTCGTCACCAAGCACCACACGCTGGCGCCGATCTACCAGAAGCTCGGGCTGTTCCACGTCTACAGCTCGTTCTGGTTCTCCGCGATCTACATCCTGCTCTTCGTCTCGCTCGCGGGCTGCATCGTCCCGCGCACCTGGCAGTTCGTCGGCGTGCTGCGCTCCGCGCCGCCCGCCGCGCCGCGCCACCTGGTGCGGCTGCCGGTCTACGCGACCTGGCGCTCGCGCGGCGCGGACAGCGAGCAGACCCTGGCCGCCGCCGAGACGCTGCTGCGCCGTCGCCGCTTCCGGGTGGCCCGCAGCGGTGACGCGATCACCTCGGAGAAGGGCTACCTGCGCGAGGTCGGCAACCTGCTCTTCCACATCTCGCTCTTCGGCATGCTGATCGCCTTCGCCTTCAGCAAGCTGTTCGGCGGGATGGGCACCGTGGTCGTGATCGAGGGCAAGGCGTTCAGCAACAACGTCTCGCAGTACGACGACTTCATGCCGAGCACCTTCTACACCGGTGACGACCTGACGCCCTTCGGCTTCAAGCTGGACAAGTTCGAGGCCTCGTACCAGGCGAGCGGCCCGCAGATGGGCAACCCGACCATGTTCCAGGCCAACGTCTCGTACTGGCTCGGCACCGACCCGACGAAGACGAAGAACGCGGTCGTCCAGGAGAACCACCCGCTGGAGGTGGACGGCAGCAACGTCTACCTGACCGCGCACGGCTACGCGCCCGTCTTCCAGGTCACCGACGCCAAGGGCGACGTGATCTACAACGGCCCGACGCCCTGCCTGCCGCAGGACAGCAACCTGAGCTCGACCTGCGCCATCAAGGTCAACGACGGCTACGTCGACAACCAGGGCAACGCCACCCAGATCGGCCTCTCCGGCATCTTCACCCCGACCGCGGCCACCGACCCGGCCTCGATCAGGACGATGGGCCCGCACTCGGTCTTCCCCGACCTGGCCGACCCGGAGATCTACGTCAACGCGTACCACGGTGACCTGGGCGACAACTCCGGTGCGCCGCAGAGCATCTACGAACTCGATACCAAGCACATGACCCAGTACAAGCTCGACGGTCAGCCGCTGACCTTCGCGCTCAAGCCGGGCCAGGGCTTCAAACTGCCGAGCGGCGGCACGGTCACCTTCACCAGCGTCCAGCAGTGGGCCAACTTCACCGTGGCCACCAACCCCGGCAGCAGCTGGGCGTTGCTCAGCTCGATGGCGGCGGTGCTCGGCCTGATCGGGTCGCTGTTCGTGCAGCGCCGCCGGATCTGGGTCCGCGCGGTCACGGCCGAGGACGGCACCACCGTCGTCGAGCTGGCGGGCCTGGCCCGCAGCGAGTCCGCCCGGATCGCCGAGGAGCTCGCCGCACTCGCCCTCGACCTGCAGGACACCGCGCCTGCGGACGAAACAGCCGTAACAGACGAGCCGGACACGGTCGCGGCCGGCACCACGCCCAAGGAGTGAACGTGTTCCTCGCTGACGCGGCGATCGACACCCGGTTCGCCAGCATCTCCAACGACCTCATCTACTCGGCCATGGCGGTCTTCCTGCTCGCCTTCCTGGCCTACGCCTGCGAGTGGACCTTCGGCGGCCGCAGCCGGATCGCCCGGCAGTCCGCCGCGCTGGCCGGCAAGGCGGGCTCGTCGGTCGCGGACACCGTGGCCGAGGCCGAGCGCACCGCGGCCGACGCCGGCAAGGCGCCGACCGTCGCCGTCACCGTCACCCGCGCCGGAGGCGGCACCACCACGCTGACCCGCACCGTGGCGGCCAAGGCGGGCTCCGTCGACGTGGTCACCCGCGGCGACGCGGCCCCGCCGGTCGACGGCGTCGGCGCGTCCGGCGGCGACGAGCGTGCCGACCGCCTCGGCCGGATCGCGGTCTCGCTGACGACGCTGGCCGTGCTGCTCGACCTCGGCGCGGTGATCGCCCGCGGCATCTCGGCGCACCGTCCGCCGTGGGGCAACCTCTACGAGTTCACCTGCGCGATGACGGTCGTCGCCGGGCTGCTCTTCGTCGGTCTGCTGGCGGCCCGCAAGAACGTCCGCTGGATGGGCCTGCCGCTGACCTTCGGCGCGCTGGTCGGTCTGGGCATCGCGGTCACCGAGTTCTACACCGCCTCCGAGCAGCTGGTTCCGGCGCTGCACTCGTACTGGCTGTGGATCCACGTCTCCGGCGCGATGATCTGCGGCGGCGCCCTCTACGCGGGCGGGATCGCGGCGGTGCTCTTCTTCGTCAAGGACGTGCACGAGAGCCGCAAGGCGCAGGATCCGGCCAAGGCCGTCGGCTGGTGGGCCGACGTCATGGACCGCCTTCCGGCCGCCGCCACGCTGGACAAGTGGTCCTACCGGATCAACGCCTTCGTCTTCCCGCTGTGGACCTTCACCATCATCGCGGGCGCGATCTGGGCCGAGGCCGCCTGGGGCCACTACTGGGAGTGGGACCCCACCGAGACCTGGGCGTTCATCACCTGGGTCGCCTACGCCTGCTACCTCCACGCGCGCGCCACGGCGGGCTGGAAGGGCCGCAAGGCGGCGGTGCTGGTCTTCGTCGCCTTCGCCTGCTACCTGTTCAACGCCTACGGCGTGAGCATCTTCATCAACGGCAAGCACTCCTACGCGGGCGTCTGACCGACCGCAGCGGGCTCCGACAGCCCGCAGCAGGCTCGAACAGCAGGGCGCGGGGTCTCTCTTGATCAAAGAGGGACCCCGCGCCGTGTTTTCGTCGTTGTCACCCGCACCAGGCAGAATGCGCTCTAACGGCAAGCACGCACGTGCAGCGTTACGGGAGGACGGCGATGACCGGCTTGGATGCGTTCGCTTCGGATGGGTTCGCCACCGACGCGTTCGGTACCGGCGCGCTGCGCCGACGCGTGCTGGACGCCTGGGCCGCCGCGCCCGCCCGCTTCCGCGAGGACGCCAACGCCGAGGAGGAGTTGGCCCTCGGCGGCTACCGCGACCGGCTGGTCGTCGAGCTGGCGCAGAACGCCGCCGACGCCGCCCGCCGTTCGGGTACTGCCCGTTCGGGTGGTGGCGGTCGCCTCCGGTTGACGCTGCGGGACGGCGTGCTGGCCGCCGCCAACACCGGTGTGCCGCTGGACGCGGAGGGCGTCGAGTCGCTCTCCACCCTGCGCGCCTCCTCCAAGCGCGAGGAGCACGACGCGGGGGCGGTCGGCCGGTTCGGCGTCGGCTTCGCCGCCGTGCTGGCGGTCACCGACGAGCCCAGCGTGATCAGCGTCCCCGGCGGTGTCCGCTGGTCGCTGGCGGAGGCCCGCGCCCTGGCCGACCAGGCCGCCTCCGCCGCCGACGCCGAGCCCGCGCTGGCGGAGGAGCTGCGTCGCCGCGACGGCCATGTCCCGCTGCTGCGCCTGCCGTTGCCCGCCGAGGGCACCCCGCCCGAGGGCTACGACACCGTCGTGCTCCTCCCGCTGCGCGATGCCGCCGCCGAGGACCTCGCCCGCCGTCTCCTCGACGACACCGACGACGCGCTGCTGCTCGCCCTGCCGGGTCTGACCGAGGTGGTCATCGAGACCGACGCCGGTGTGCGGGTGCTGCAGCGCCTGGAGGCATCCGGCGCGGGCGAGTCGAAGGACGAGGCGGCAGGCGATGCGCCGGTCGAGGTCGTGATCCTCGACGACGGCTCCGAGACCCGCTGGCAGGTCGTCAGCGAGGGCGGCCCGCTGGACGCGTCCCTGCTGGCCGACCGCACGGTCGAGGAGCGCCACCGCCCGCACTGGTCGCTCACCTGGGCCGTCCCCGTCGATGCGGGCGGCGACCCGCTGCGCGTCCGCACCGCCGCCTACCTGCACGCGCCCACGCCCAGCGACGAGCCGCTCGGCCTGCCGGCGCTGCTGATCGCCAGCTTCCCGCTGGACTCGACGCGTCGTCATGTCGCGCCTGGCCCGCTGACCGACTTCCTGGTCGAGCAGGCCGCCGACGCCTACGTCGAGCTGGTCCGCCGTCGTGGCGCCAGCCTCGGTTCGCTGCGCCTGGTTCCGGCCCCGCTCGGCAAGGGCGAGTTGGACGCCCGGCTGCGTCGCGCCATCCTGGACCGCCTGCCCGAGACGCCCTTCCTGCCGGAGGCAAGCCGAAACCAGCACAGCCTGCCCGCCGCCGGCGCCGACTCCGCCGCCGACTCGGAGGACGAGATCGCGCTGCGCCCGCGCGACGCGGTGCTGCTGGAGGGCGCCGACGACGGGATCGTCCGCGCCCTGGCCGCCGTCCTGCCCGGCCTGCTCCCGGCCGGTCTGGAGCGCCGTCAGGAGCTGCGCGCGCTGCAGGTCCGCCGGGTCGCCCTGGCCGAGACCGTCGACCAACTCGCCAACCTGGACCGCGAGCCGGAGTGGTGGCGCAACCTCTACGGCGCGCTGGCCGCCGCCGACCGGGACGCGCTCGGCGCGCTCCCGGTCCCGCTGGCCGACGGCCGGATGGTCCGCGGCCCGCGCCGGGTGCTGGTGCCCGTCGGCCGGCCGGGGGAGTCGGAGGTCAGCGCCGAGGACCTGGCCGTGCTCGACCTGCGGCTGGCCCACCCCGACGCCGCACACCCGCTGCTGGAGAAGCTCGGCGCCGGCCTGGCCACCCCCTCCGGCGTGCTGGAGACCCCGGAGGTCCGCGCTGCCGTCGAGCGCTCCGCCGACCTGGACGACGAGGACGAGGCCGAGGAGCTCGCCGACGCGGTTCTGCGCGTCGTCCAGGCCGCCCTCGGCGACGGCTCGATGGCGGAGGGTCGGTACCCCTGGCTGGCCCGCCTCGCGCTGCCGGACGAGGACGGCGGCTTCACCCCCGCCGGTGAACTCCTGCTCCCCGGCAGCCCGTTGGCGGCCGTCGCGCACGAGGAGAGCGTGACCTTCCCGGACGACGAGTGCGTCGAGCGCTGGGGCCCGGAGGTGCTGCGCGCCGTCGGCGTCACCCACACCTTCGGCCTGCTCCGGGCCGAGGAGGCCGTGCTCGACCCGGACGACCTGGACCGCTTCGACCCGACCGCCCCCGCCGACCGTGCCCTCGGCGGTGAGCCGCGCCAGCTGCTCGACGAGGCCCCCGACGGCCTGGCGGACTGGGCCGAGGAGGTCACCGATCCGTTCCAGGACGAAGACCTCGCCTTCGATGTCCCCTCCGTCCCGCCGGTCGCCGCCGAACTGCTCGCCGTTCGCGACCTCGACCTGGTCGACGACCGCGACTGGCCGCGGGCGCTCGCCCTGCTCGCCGCTCCGCCGCTGCGCTCCGCCGTGGTCGACAAGGTCCGGCTGCTGCTCCCCGACGGCGGCACCGCCGAGGTGGTCCCCTACGCGGCCTGGTGGCTGCGCGACCGTCCGGTCCTGGACGGCCGCCGCCCCGCCGGTCTGCGCGCCGCCGGGGGAGACCGGCTGCTGCGCGGCCTCTACGACGAGGCCCGCACCGACCTGGACGAGGTCTTCCTGCACGCCCTCGGTGTCCGCACCACGCTGGCGGCGCTGCTCACCGAGTCCGACGGCCCCGACGATGTGCTGGAGCGTCTCACCGACGCCGAACGCCCGGTGACGCACCGTCAGCTGCATGGCCTCTACACCGCGCTGTCGGGCGTCCCGCTGGAGCGGATCCCGCTCCCCGACGAGGTCCGCGCCCTGCCGCCGCTCGACCCGGCCACCCACCGCCGTCCGGCGCACACCGTCATCGTCGACGTGGCGGACGCGGTCGTGGTGGACGCGCCCGACCTGGTCCCGCTGCTGGACGAGTTCCCGCTGATCACTGTCGCCCCCGAGCTGGCCCCGGCGTTGGCCGAGCGGCTGCACGTGTCGCTGGCCAGCGAGGTCGCGGGCGGCCGGGTGCTGACGGAGGGCACGGTCCGCCGCGTCCCGGCCGAGATCCGCGAGCTGCTCCCCGGCTGCCCCGCCGTCTACGAGGAGCACGAGGAGCTGCTGGTCGTCGGCGCCGAGGGCGAGGAGGCCGCCGTGGAGTGGCGCTGGGACGCCGCCAGCGAGGCCCCCGAACTGCCTGCGTCCGCTGGACTGCCCGACGGCGAGACCGAGGAGGAGTCGGACGAGTTCGCGCCCGTCGTCCCCTTCGGCACCCTCCACGCCGCCACGCCCGAGGGCCTGGCGGCGGGCCTGGCCTGGTCGGCGGGCCAGTGGGTGCGCCGCTTCGAGGTGCTGGCCCTGCTCGGCGACCCGGACCGCGCCTACGAGCTCTCCGGCGCACGGGACTTCGAGGGGTAGCCCCGGCAACCCCCCTTGTGACGCCGGTTCAGGTCACCAGTTGCAGCACCGCGAACTGCTGCTGGTCGAAGAGGATCCGGTAGGTCGCGCCCGGGTGCAGCTGCGCCGCGTACCCGGGCAGGTCCGACGGCGGGGACGGCGCCCAGCCGTAGGAGAGGTCCAGCACGATGTACTGCGGCGGGCTCGCCTGGCTCCCGCCCAGCCAGTAGACGTCGGTGCGCGCGGCCAGATGCGCCATCGGCGTGATGTTGCACTCGACCGTCGTCCCGTTCGGCACCTCGGCGAGCGCTTGGCCGATCAGGTCGGTGTGGTCGGTCGAGCGGTACGTCGACGGCATGAAAATCTGTTTGGCGGGCAGCGTCATCGTCGCGCAGAGCGCGATCGAGACCGCCGTCACCGCCGGCACCACCCCACGCGCCGCGTACCCGCGCAGCCACTCCGGCGCGGCGGTGCCCCGCTTGGGGGTCCGCGCCTCGGTCGGATCCTCGCCTCGTTCCCCGCCCCGCGCCCCGCCCCGTTCCTCGATCCGCCGGATCGCGTCGACCAGCGCCAGGAACAGGATCGGCATCAGCACCGCGTTGTAGTGCCAGTCCTGCCCCCAGTAGTCGGGGTTGACCGAGACGAACCGCCAGCCGAGCGTCGGTACGGCGATCAGCACCAACGGCGACCGCAGCGCCAGAAACCCGGTCACGCCGAGGAGGAACGCCAGCGTCGTCAGCTTGACGTCGGCCGGGCTGAGGAAACCGGTGACCCAGCCCGTCCACGACCCGCTCGGCAGCTTGTTGTCGTAGCCGTAGCTGCCGGTCGCGCTGAAGTGCGGGATCACCGCGTAGACGGTCAGCAGTGCCATCCCCGCGCCGAAGACGGCCAGCAGCGCGCCGAGTGCCCGCTGCCGCAGCAGGAACAGCACGACGCCGATCGCCACGACGGTGAAGCCGAGGTCCTCCTTGACCAGCGTCAGCGGCAGCGCCCAGAACGCCGCCCGGTGCCACCGCTTCAGCAGCATGTTGCGCAGCACGACCGCCAGGATCGGCACCGCGAAGGCGATCTCGTGGAAGTCGAAGTCGACGGCCCGCTGCATCCCCCACGACAGCCCGTAGCCGAAGCCCAGGCAGAGCGCCTTGGTCCGGGAGACGAACCGCCCCGCCGTCGCCGCCACGATCGTCACCGAGCTCGCGAACAGCGCCGACTGCGCCAGCAGCAGCATCACCCCCGACGGCCAGATCCACCACAGCGGGGCCAACAGGGCCATGATCGGGCTGAAGTGGTCGCCCAGGATGTTCGCGTGCGCGCCCTTGATGTGCACGATCGGCGCCTGGAAGTGCGCGTACTGCTTCACCTCCTCCTCGAAGATCGCGAGGTCCCAGGACATCGAGGCGAAGTGCGTGTAACGGCTGATCTCGATGACCGAGTAGCCGACGAGGAAGACCAGCCCGAGCAGGAGGTACGGCCAGGTGGACCGTTTCGGCACGATCCGGCGGTGCATCCGCTGTGCGGGCACGCCGATCGGGGCCGTGCTGGTGCCGGTGGTGTTGCTGATGTCTGACGCACTCGTGTTTGCCGCACCCGTGCTCATCTGCTGCACGGTACCGGCCCCGGGGCAGGCGAACCAGAGGTCTGGACCAATTCCGTGTCGGGCAGCTGCTCGGCGGCTGCTGGGTGGCTGCTCTGCGGCTGTTGGGCTTTCGGGCAGCAGGGATCAGCGGCGCGGTTGCGGCAGTGCGTTCTTGACGAACCGCCAGACGATCTCCAGCAGCACGCCCGCCCCCACGCCGATCAGCGCCCCCGTCAACGGGTCGCGCACGCCGACCAGTTGGAGCTGGAAGAAGTTCTGCGCCCAGGGCACCGTCATCACCAGCACGAATCCGGCCCCCATCGCCGCGACCAGCACGATCTTCCACAGCGCGTACGGCCGGGCGATGATCGCCAACACCCAGAGCGCCACGATGAACAGCGTCAGCGTCGCCGTGCTGGTGTCCGCCACCTGGCCGGTGGCGGGGTCCGACCGCGCCAGCATGTAGGAGGTGAACGCCGCCGCCCCCGCGATGATCCCGGCCGGAACGGCGAAGCGCAGCACCCGCCTGACGAACCCCGGCCGCGCCCGTTCGTTGTTGGGCGCCAGCGCCAGGAAGAAGGCGGGCGTGCCGATCGTCAGCGCGCTCAGCACGGTCGAGTGCCGCGGCAGGAACGGGTACGGCACCCGGCAGATGATCGTGGCCAGCGCCAGCAGCACCGCGTAGACGGTCTTGACCAGGAACAGGTTGGCCACCCGCTCGATGTTGCCGATCACCCGGCGTCCCTCGGCCACCACCAAAGGCAGTGTGGAGAACCGGTTGTCCAGCAGCACGATCTGCGCCACCGCCCGGGTCGCCTCGCTGCCCGAACCCATCGCCACGCCGATGTCCGCGTCCTTCAGCGCCAGCACGTCGTTGACGCCGTCGCCGGTCATCGCGACATGGTGCCCGCGCGACTGCAACGCGCCGACCATGTCCCGCTTCTGCTGCGGCGTGACCCGGCCGAAGACGGAGTGGTGGTCCACCGCGTCGGCGAGCTCGCTCGTGTTGCTCTTCGGCAGCTTCCGGGCGTCCATCGGGTCGTCCGCACCGGGGAGTCCGAGGGAGCCCGCCACCGCGCCGACCGACAGCGCGTTGTCGCCGGAGATCACCTTGGCGGAGACGTTCTGCCGCTCGAAGTAGCGCAGCGTCTCAGCCGCGTCGGGCCGGACCCGCTGCCGCAGCACCACCAGCGCCTGCGGCACCAGGTCGCGCGCCGGATCCGGGTCGTCGAGGGAGGTGGGCGTGCGCCCCAGCAGCAGCACCCGCAGTCCCTGCGTGCCGAGTTCGTCCGCCTCGGCCAGCGCCGGATGCCCGGCGGGCAGCAGCACGTCGGGCGCGCCCAGCAGCCAGGTGGCGACCTGCCCGTCCGGCTCCGCCAGCTCGGCACCCGACCACTTGCGCGCCGAGGAGAACGCGGCCGCCTGCCGCACCTGCCAGCCTTCGGGTGCGGCGTAGACATCCATGATCGCCTGCATGCTGGCGTTGGGTCGCGCATCGGCCGTGCCGAGCGTGCCGAGCGCCCGCTCCACCGCCTCCGGACGTGCGCCGTCCAGGGGCGTCAGCCGCTCCACGTCCATGCCGCCCTCGGTGAGGGTGCCGGTCTTGTCCAGGCAGACGGTGTCCACCCGGGCCAGCCCCTCGATCGCGGGCAGCTCCTGCACCAGGCACTGCCGGCGCCCGAGCCGCACCACGCCGATCGCGAAGGCGACGGAGGTCAGCAGCACCAGCCCCTCGGGCACCATCGGCACGATCCCGGCCACCATCCGCCGGACCGCCTCGCGGAAGTCGCTGCCGTAGACGTAGAGCTGGCTGATCACCAGTCCGATCGCGGTCGGGACCAGTAGGTAGGTGATGTACCGCAGGATGGTGTTGATGCCGCTGCGCAGCTCCGACTCGACCAGCGTGAACCGGCTCGCCTCCTCGGCCAGCTGCGCGGCGTAGGCCGCCCGCCCCACCTTGGTGGTGGTGAACGCGCCGCCCCCGGCCACCACGAAACTGCCGGAGAGCACCGGGTCGCCCGGATGCTTGAGCACCGGGTCCGCCTCGCCGGTCAGCAGCGACTCGTCGATCTCCAGCCCGTCGGCCTCGGCCACCGCGCCGTCGACGGTGATCTTGTCGCCGGACCCCAGCTCGACCAGGTCGCCCAGCACGATCTCGCCGTTGCTCAGCTCCCGGGTGACCCCGTCACGGCGGACCCGCGGCTTGGCCTCGCCGATCACCGCCAGGTTGTCCAGGGTCTGCTTGGCCCGCAGCTCCTGGATGATCCCGATGCCGGTGTTGGCCACGATGATGAAGCCGAAGAGCCCGTCCTGGATCGGCCCGACGACCATGATGACGACGAACAGCGACCCGATGATCGCGTTGAACCGGGTGAAGACGTTGGCCCGGACGATCTCTCCGGTCGACCGGCTGGAGCGCAGCGGTACGTCGTTGACCTCACCTCTGGCGACACGCTCCGCGACCTCGGCCGTGCTGAGTCCGGTGCGGGTGGGGAGCGTGCTGGTCATAGCGCCGACCCTAGGCGGGGGGTTCCTCCTGCGCCTGCGGGGCGCGCCGCTCGGCGCTCTCCCGCCCGGCGTCCCGTTCCCGCGCGGCGTCCCGTTCCCGAGCGGCGCGTATCGCGTCGCGCCGCCTGCGGCAGTACCAGATGCCCAGCAGTCCGAGGGCGAACCCGGCCAGGCAGATCCACGGCCAGTCGCCCTTGCCGTGCGCCGCCAGCGAGCTGTGGAACGGGATCAGCACGAGGAAGCCGAGCAGCCACAGCACCGTGCCGCCGGTGACGATGGCGACGTCGTTCGCCTCCATCGGCGGCGCGGCGGGCAGCTTCGCCGTCTTCTTCACGAGCCCGGGCATCTTCACAGTCCTGAGCGTACCGCTTTAGATGTTCCTCTAATCTACGCGCGCAGATAGCCAAAACATTTTGTTTATTTGATACTGGACGGGTTCGAACGACAGAGCGGTCCGCCCTGCCCGAGTGACCTCGCCCGTCGAGGCGAGCACCTCCGGGCCGTGACGACCGAAGCGCTAGGAACCCTGCCCCCATGACCTCGTCGGCTTCCGCCACGACCGCGCCCGCTGACCCCGGATCTCAGCCACCGCGCAACGCGCTGGACCGCTACTTCAAGATCTCCGAACGGCGATCCAACTTCGCCCGGGAGATCCGCGGCGGCGCGGCCACGTTCTTCGCGATGGCGTACATCATCGTGCTGAACCCGATCATCCTGTCCTCGGCGACGGACAAGTTCGGCCAGCACCTGAGCAGCGGCCAGCTGGTCACCGCCACTGTGGTCACCGGTGGGTTCACCACGCTGCTGATGGGCGTCTTCGCCAACGTCCCGATCGCGCTCGCCGCGGGCCTGGGCGTCAACAGCGTCGTCGCCCTCCAGCTCGCCCCCAAGATGACCTGGCCGGACGCCATGGGCATGGTGGTGCTGGCCGGTATCGCGATCATGCTCCTGGTCGCCACCGGCCTGCGCGAACGCGTCATGGCCGCGGTCCCGCTCAGCCTGCGCAAGGCCATCGCCATCGGCATCGGCCTCTTCATCGCGCTGATCGGCCTGGTCGACGGCGGCTTCGTCACCCGCATTCCGGACGCCGCCCACACCACGGTCCCGCTGGAGCTCGGCAGCAACGGTCACCTGAACGGCTGGCCGACCTTCGTCTTCGTCATCGGCGCGCTGCTGACCCTGATCCTGATCGTCCGCAAGGTCCCGGGCGCGATCCTGATCTCCATCGTGGTCGCCACGGTGCTGGCCATGGTCATTGACAAGGTGGCTCACGTCCCCGACGCCAGCTGGGGCCTGACCGTCCCGGTCCTCCCGCACAACCCGGTGGCGACGCCCGACTTCGGCCTGCTCGGCAAGGTCAGTCTCTTCGGCGGCTTCAGCCAGGTCGGTGTGCTGACCGGGATCCTCTTCGTCTTCACCGTGCTGCTGTCCTGCTTCTTCGACGCCATGGGCACGGTCCTTGGGGTGTCCGAGGAGGCCCACCTCCTCGACAAGCAGGGCAACCTGCCGGGCATGAGCAAGGTCCTGATGATCGACGGCATCGCCACCCTGACCGGCGGTGTCACCTCCAGCTCCGCTGGCACCTGCTTCGCCGAGTCCACGACGGGCGTCGGCGAAGGCGCCCGCACAGGCCTGGCCAGCGTCGTCACCGGCCTCTTCTTCGTCGCGGCCCTCTTCCTCACCCCGCTGGCCACCATGGTGCCGACCCAGGCCGCCACCCCGGCGCTGCTGGTGGTCGGCTTCCTGATCATGTCCAGCGGCATCGGCCAGATCGACTGGGCGGACTTCACCATCGCCATCCCGTCGTTCCTGACGATGATCATCATGCCGTTCACGTACTCGATCACCAATGGAATCGGGATCGGCTTCATCGTCTTCTGCCTACTGCGCCTGGTGACGGGTCGTGGGCGCGAGGTCCCGATCCCGCTGTACGCGGTGGCGGCGGTGTTCACGTTCTACTACCTGATGCCTTCGCTGGGGCTCGCTCAGTGAGCTGAGCACAGTGACTCTCGCGCAGTGAGCTTCGCGGTTCGAACGTCAATGGCGGTTCGAACCGATCGAGAGGCGGTGGACCCTGACCGGGCCACCGCCTCTTGGCGTTTCGGGGTTCGCCCGCCAGGTCCCCGGTGCGGCTCAGCGCGGATCAGACGTCCACAGCCAGCTCGTAGACGCCGCTGCGCACGTCGTCGCAGAGCGCCCGGCAGGCGGCGACGCTCTCTGCGAATTCGGGCCGCCCCTGCCAGGCACGCAGGGTGGCCAGGTCCTCCCATGAAGCGAACGAGACGAAGTGGCTCGGGTTCGCCAGGTCGCGGATGAGGCGCGCGCCAAGGAAGCCCTTGTTCTCGTCTCGGGTCCAGGTGAGGAAGGCGCGCCAGCGCTCGATGAACTCCTCTGTCTTGCCGTCACTGACCTGCCAGTTTCCGGAGGCCCAGTGCTTGTTCTCCGAGAGCATGCCGATCACCTCATTCGGCTGATTCCCTTCTCTCCAGGCTATGTTCGCGTCGGCGGGTCCGCTGGGCGGAGTTGCCTGGGTCACAGCGGGCGCAATCGCGTTTCGTTAGCAAAGGTAATGAGCTAAGGTAATCAATATGCCTGAGTTGCGGGAGTCGAATGGTGCCAGTGGTGCCGACGACGCTGGAGCCGACGCGGTCGCAGTGGCAACACTGCGCTCCGCTGTGATGCGGCTGGCCCGACGGTTGCGCAATCAGCGGGTGGAGGAGTCCCTCACGCCCACCGAGATGCAGGTCCTCGCCACGCTCGCGCGGTGCGGAAGTGCCACCCCGGGGGAGCTCGCCAAGCGCGAGCATGTGCAGCCGCCGTCGATGACGCGGATCATCGCGATGCTGGAGGAGAAGGGCCTGGTACGGCGGGAGCCGCATCCCCAGGACCGCCGGCAGGTCGTCGTGAGCAGTACCGAGCAGGCCGAGAGCATTCTCGACCAGAGCCGGGCCAAGCGTGACGCCTGGCTCGCCGATCTCGCGTCCGGCCTGACCGAGGAGGAGTGGGCGGTGCTGCGCGCCGCCGCGCCCGTCCTCGAACGTCTCGCGCAGCTCTGAGGCATGCGGAGGAGAAGAGAAGAACAATCGCACAGGGGACGCACGCCTTGATTTCGTCGCACGGAGAGACTGAGACCACCCAAGCCAAGACGAACGACAACAACCGCAGCACCAGCACGAGCGCCAGTAGCACTGGCGCCAGCAGTACCAGCAGCACCACCGACGAGGTCGGCGACGGCGCCGACAACGCCGGCGACCCAGGCAACGCCGACAGCAGGAACACTGCTGGCGGCGACGACAGCTCCGCAGGCAGGTCCATGGGCAAGTCCATCGGCAAGTCCGCGGACGGGAAGCGCGGCGGGATGTTCTCCGCCCTGCGCAACCGCAACTACCGCTACTTCTTCGCCGGTCAGGTCGTCTCCAACTCGGGGACGTGGATCCAGCGTGTCGCACAGGACTGGCTGGTGCTCAGCCTCACCGGCAGCACCTTCGCGGTCGGCATCACCACGGCCATGCAGTTCCTGCCCGTGCTGCTCTTCGGCCTCTTCGGCGGTGTGATCTCGGACCGCTTCCCGAAGCGGCAGCTGCTGATGTTCACCCAGGGCGCGATGGGCCTGCTGGCCGCGGCCCTCGCCGCACTGACCCTCGCCGGAGCGGTCCGCGCCGAGCAGATCTACGTCTTCGCCTTCCTGCTGGGCCTGGTGACGGTCGTGGACAATCCGGCCCGGCAGACCTTCGTGGTCGAGATGGTCGGCAAGAACGACCTCGCCAACGCGGTGAGCCTCAACTCGGCCAACTTCCAGACGGCCCGGCTGATCGGCCCCGCCATCGCGGGCGCACTGATGGCCGCTGTCGGCGCGGGCTACGCCTTCGCCGTCAACGCAGCGTCCTTCGGCGCGGTCATCCTCGGCCTGATGGCGATGCGCAGCAGCGAGCTCAGGCGCACGCCGCGACTCCCGCGCGAGAAGGGCCAGTTGAAGGAGGGTCTGCACTTCGTGGCGGAGCGTCCGGACCTGATCTGGCCCATCGTGCTGGTGGGCTTCATCGGCACCTTCGGCTTCAACTTCCCGACCGTGCTGTCCGGATTCGCCTACTCGGTCTTCCATGTCGGTCCCGGCCTGTACGGTCTGCTCAACACCGCTCTGGCAGTGGGCTCGCTGGTTGGCGCCCTGCTGGCGGCGCGCCGTTCCCGTCCGCGCCTGCGCCTGCTGGTGGGCGCGGCCCTCGGGTTCGGCCTGCTTGAGGCACTGGCCGGCTTCGCCCCGGACTACTGGACCTTCGCCGTCCTGCTGACGGTCGTCGGCCTGCTCGGTCTCACTTTCAACACCGCTGCGAACGCCATGGTCCAGCTGCGCACCCCCCCGGAGATGCGCGGCCGCGTGATGAGCCTGTTCATGATGGTCTTCGCGGGCGGCACGCCGCTGGGCGCGCCGGTCGTCGGCTGGCTGACGCAGCAGTACGGCCCCCGAATCGGCCTGCTGGCGTGCGGGTTGGTGTCGGCGGCAGCCGCTGGTGTGATCGGGCTGGTGCTCGCGCGCATCGGCAACCTTCGGCTTCGACTGGACCTGATCCACGGGTTCGGACACGAGGGCCGAGTCGTCGCGCTCGTGCCGCGGTAGGGGGTACAAACCGGGTCTGAGCTGGGGTTTTTCACTCGTGTGAGTGATGGCCTCGGCTTGGCCCTGGGGTGGTGCGGTGTCATAATTGTTCTATGGACGCCTCGATGTTCGGGGGTGGGTGTGAAGACGGAGATGGCGTCCATGGGTGGGGTGGGTCCCCGGAGTCCCAGGGTTCGTCTTCTGGTTCGGATCCCCGTGACCCCTCAATTCC
>NZ_JBGCCR010000051.1:0-31838 GCF_041262485.1 Streptacidiphilus sp. BW17
TCCCGCCTCTTTGTTTGTTCGGGGGGGGGGGGGGGGGGCCCCCCGGGGGGGGGGGGGGGGCCCGCCCCCCCCCCCCCCCCCCCCCCGCGCCCCTGGATGGTGCGACTCGCCCTATGGCACGAGCTTCGCGTTACCGCTCAGCCGTTGGTGCCGAAGCCGAGCGCCTTGTTCGCGGCGATCACGTACTGGTTGGTGTACGTGCCGGGGATGGAGACACCGCTGAGGTTGTCGCCTTCGATCTTCGCCGTGGTCTGGACGGTCGCCGGGCCGTTCGCCGGCATCATGCCGTCCGGGAGGAACTGGCTCAGGTCCTGCTGCAGGGTCGAGACGTAGTCCGCCTTGGAGGTCAGACCGTTGCTCACGTAGGACTGCGGCAGCTCGTTGGCGATGTCCGCGGCCGTGTGGGTGTGGATCCAGTGCATCGTCGCGACGAGCGCGTCGACCACCTTCTGCACGGTGGCCTGGTTGGACTTGACCCAGTCGGACTGTGCCAGCACCGCTGCCGCGGGCCAGGTGCCGCCCAGCCACTTGGTGGCGCCCTGCGGGCTGGAGAGGTCAAGGACGGAGACACCGGCCCCGGCCTTCTCGACCGCGTTGACGGTCGGCTGGGTCGTGATCGCGCAGGCCACCCGGCCCTGCTGCAGAGAGGAGAGCAGGGTCGCGCCGTCGCCCACACCCACCCGGTGGTAGTCGCTGGTGTTGAGGCCGTAGTGCGAGGCCAGCTGCTGGATCAGGTCGTCGGTCCCGGAGCCGAGGTCGGTGACGCCGATGCTCTTGCCCTTGAAGTCGGCGGGGGTGGTGACGCCGGAGTTCTTGTTGCACATCACGCGCTCGCCGGGGGCGGCGCTCAGCTGGGCGACGGAGATGACGTCCTTGCCCTTGGACTGGAAGTCGAAGGTGTGGACGTACCAGGCACCGGCGAAGTCGACCTGGCCGGAGGCCATCGCGTCCTCGGCGCCGATCCCGCCCTGGGTTTCGGTGCTCAGTTGCATGTTGACGCCGTACTTCTTGTAGAAGCCCAGGTTCTGGGCCAGCTCGTACGGCAGGTAGATCTGCTTGTCGATGCCGCCGACCATCATCGTGACGGTGGGCATGCCGTTGACCACGGGCGCGGAGCCGGCGCTGCCGGAGGAGCCACAGGCCGACAGGCCGAGGGTACCGAGCAGACCACCGGCGGCCACCAGGGCCAGGTTGCGGCGGGATCTCACGGAGAACTTCTTGGAGGACATCTTTGTCACTGCCTTTCGGGTGGGGATGCCGGGTGGGGAGGCGAACCGAAGGGGCCTTACGAACCGACGGGGCTGGCGAACCGAGGGGCCGGCGAACTGACGGAAGGTCACGAACCGACGGGGGCACGAACCGGCGGGGCTCACATGCCCGCGGTCTCCTGGCGGGCGGCCGGGCGCCAGGCGAGCAGCTTCTTCTCCATGAAGCTGATGCCGAACTCGGCGGTGAGGGCGATGGCACCGATGATCACCATCGCGGCGAACACACCGTTGGGGTCGAAGTGCCCCTGAGCGCTGGAGATCACCAGGCCCAGGCCCTGCTGCGCGCCGAGGAACTCGCCGACGATCGCACCGATGACGGCGAAGCCGAAGGCGACGTGGAGGCTGGCGGTGATCCAGGTGAGCGCCGAGGGGAGCACCACGTGACGGATGATCTGGAGCCGGGAGGCGCCGAGGACCTTGGCGTTGTTCAGGAAGACGACGTCGACCTCGCGCACGCCCTGGAAGGCGTTGAAGAACACCACGAAGAAGACCAGGACGGCGGCCAGCAGCACCTTGGCGGGGGTACCGAGGCCCAACCAGACCACGAAGAGCGAGCCGAGCACGATGCGCGGAACCGCGTTCACGATCTTGATGTAGGGCCCGATCACGTCGGCGAGGAACTTGAACTGGCCGAGTACGACGCCGAGCACCACGCCCGCCAGGACGCCGTAGACAAAGCCCAGCAGGGCCTCCTCCATGGTGACGCCGATCTGCGTCCAGATGGAGCCGAACTCGGTTCCGTGCTCGAACCAGTCCACCAGCTGCGAGACGACGCCGGTGGGGGTGCCGAAGAAGAACGGGTCGATGATCTTCTGCTGGGCGAGGATCTGCCAGCCGCCGAGAATCACAACTCCCAGCAGGAGCTGGGACACCCGGACCTTGATCTTGCGCATCCGGACCTGGCGCACGGCCCTGGCCTTGATCGCCGCCTCGTCGTTGGCGATCTCCGAGCGGAGCGCGGACTGGACCTGCTCGGACGACTGGACGCCGCGCTCGTTGTCCCGGGGCGGTGCGAGTCGCCCTCCGTCTGCCTGCGATGTGTTGTTCATGAGTGGACCGTCTCCTTACGCGGCAGACTCGGCATGGCCGGAACGGGCGTGGGCGCGCTCCACCTCGTCCTTGAGGGACTCCCAGATCTGGTGGTGGAGTTCGAGGAAGCGCGGCTCGAAGCGGATCTCCTGGACAGCGCCGCGCGGACGGGGGAGGTCGATGTCGTAGATCCCCTTGATCGTGCCGGGGCTGGAGGTCATGACCACCACGCGGTCGGCGAGCGCGACCGCCTCCTCCAGGTCGTGCGTGATGAAGAGGACGGAGGGCTTGAGCTCCTCCCACAGACCCAGCAGCTCGTTGGACATCATCGCCTTGGTCTGCACGTCCAGGGCGCCGAAGGGCTCGTCCATGAGCAGGATCGACGGCTCGTTGATGAGCGCGGCAGCCATGGCGACGCGCTTGCGCATACCGCCGGAGAGCTGGTGCGGGTGGTGGTCCTCGAAGCCCTTCAGGCCCACCCGGCGCAACCAGTCACGCGCGGCGGCCTGCGCCTGCTTCTTGCCCACGCCGCGGAAGACCGGGCCGAGGGCCACGTTGTCGAGCACCGTCTTCCACGGCAGCAGGGCGTCCTGCTGGAACATGAAGCTGACACCCGAGGTGATCCCGTCGACCTCGGCGCCGTCCACCCGTACCGAGCCGACACTCGGCTTGTCCAGACCCGCCACCATGCCCAGAGTTGTCGACTTGCCACAGCCCGAAGGGCCTACCACGGCGCAAAACTGCCCCGGTTCCACGGTGAAGTTCACCTCGCGGATCGCCGTGAACACTTTGCCGGTCGGCGACGTGAAGCGCCTTGTCACATTGGCGAGTTCAATTCCCGCTGCCATCGCGCCCCGCTCCTTTCGTCCTCGCCATCGTTCTGAGGGCTATGACGCTAAGGCTGCGAGCAGGTGACATCCATGTTTCGCGATTAAGTCGGCGCAGTGCGCATAACTCGGCTTTCTGCGCGTTCTGCTCAGGCCCGGGATCAGGTTCGGGCTCGGTTCTGGCTCGGGTTCTGGCTGCACCGGTCTTCCCGAAAAGACGTGTGGGGCCCGCGGCGATTCGCCGCGGGCCCCACACGTTCACGCACTCAGTGCGTCAGTCCATCACTGCTCAGCGCATCGACCCGGTCCGCAGCAGCGTGCGGATGACCCGCATCGCGACGCTGAGGTTGGCCAGGTCGTACGACTCCGACGTCCTTATGTCGTCGAGCGTCGTCCGGGCCCGGTTGACCAGCGTGGCGTTGGAGTCGGACCAGGCCTGGAAGCGCTGCTCCGGGGTCGCGCCGGGCTCGCCGTGGGCCAGCAGGTCCGCGGTGAGCGTGGCGTGGGCCGCGAAGAGGTCCTCGCGGATCGCCGCACGGGCCATCGACTGCCACCGGTCGGTACGCGGCAGTTCGACGATCCGGTCCAGCAGCTCGGCGATCTGCAGGCGCGAGCCGAGGTCGTAGTAGATCTCCGCGACGTCCAGGACGTCGGCACCGGTTCGGTCCGCCGTCTCGATGATGTCGAGCGTCGGGAAGGCCGAGGAGAGACCGGCGATCTTGACCGCCAGCTCCTCCGGGACGTCCGACTCCAGCAGTTCGTCGCGCACCCGCTCGAACCACTGCCGGTCCGAGCCCTGGAGCAGCTCCGGCAGCTTGCCCCAGACCAGGCGGACCCGCTCGCGGAAGACGTCGATGGTCTCCTGGATGTCCAGCGGCTGACGGCGGTTGTTGAGCAGCCAGCGGGTGGCACGCTCGACCAGGCGGCGGGCGTGCAGGCGCATCCGCGTCTGGACATCCGCCGGGACCTGGTTGTCCAGGGCCTCGATGGCCTGCCAGATGCCCTTCAGGTCGAAGATCGCGCGGGCCGCGGTGTGCGTGCGGACGATCTCCTCGAAGGTCGCACCCGTCTCCTCACGGAGGCGGAAGGCGAAGGACATGCCGCCGCGGTTGATGGTCTCGTTGACCACGACCGTGGTGATGATCTCCCGGCGCAGCGCGTGCGCGTCGATCTGGCTCTCGAACCTCTGCTGCAGCTGCGGCGGGAAGTAGCGGTGCAGCTTGCCGCGCAGGTACGGGTCGTCCGGCAGGTCCGAGGCCAGGATCTCGTCGGCCAGGGTGATCTTCATGTAGGCGAGCAGGACCGCCAGCTCCGGCTGGGTCAGGCCGCGCCCGGCCGCCGCGCGCTCGCGGATCTGCGGGCCGGACGGCAGGAACTCCAGCTCCCGGTTGAGGTGGCCGTCGCCGGCGAGCTTGCGCATCAGCCGCTGGTGCACGTTGAGCATGCTCGGCGCCTGCGCCACCGCGTTGGCCAGGGCCACGTTCTGCGCGTAGTTGTTCGTCAGGACGTGCTCGCCGACCTCGTCGGTCATCTCGGCCAGCAGGGTGTTGCGCTGCTTGACCGTCATGTCACCGTCGTTGACGATCTGGTTGAGCAGGATCTTGATGTTGACCTCGTGGTCCGAGGTGTCCACACCCGCCGAGTTGTCGATGGCGTCGGTGTTGACCTTGCCGCCCTCGCCGCTGTTGCCCAGCGACGCGAACTCGATGCGGCCGAGCTGGGTCGCGCCCAGGTTGCCGCCCTCGCCGAAGACCTTGACCCGCAGGTCGCCGCCGTTGACGCGGATGGCGTCGTTGGCCTTGTCGCCGACCTCGGCGTTGTTCTCAGCAGTCGACTTGACGTAGGTGCCGATGCCGCCGTTCCACAGCAGGTCGACCGGGGCGAGCAGGATCGCCTTCATCAGCTCGGCCGGGGTCATCCGGGAGACGCCCGCCTCGATGCCCAGCGCCTCGCGCATCTGCGCGGTGATGGTGATCGACTTGGCCCGGCGCGAGAAGACGCCGCCACCGGCCGAGACCAGCTCGGTGTTGTAGTCCTCCCAGGAGCTGCGCGGCAGGTCGAACATCCGCTTGCGCTCGGCGAAGGAGCTCGCCGCGTCCGGGTTCGGGTCGACGAAGATGTGGCGGTGGTCGAACGCGGCCACCAGCCGGATGTGCTCGCTGAGCAGCATGCCGTTGCCGAACACGTCGCCGGACATGTCGCCGATGCCGACGACGGTGAAGTCCTCCGCCTGGGTGTCGTGACCCAGCTCGCGGAAGTGGCGCTCGACCGACTCCCAGGCGCCGCGGGCGGTGATGCCCATGCCCTTGTGGTCGTACCCGGCCGAGCCGCCGGAGGCGAACGCGTCGCCCAGCCAGAAGCCGTACTCGCCCGCCACGCCGTTGGCGATGTCGGAGAAGGTCGCGGTGCCCTTGTCGGCGGCGACGACCAGGTACGTGTCGTCGGCGTCGTGGCGGACCACGTCCTTCGGCGGGACGACCTCGCCCGCGACCAGGTTGTCGGTGATGTCGAGCAGACCGGAGATGAAGGTCTTGTACGAGGAGATGCCCTCCTCCATCCACGCCTGGCGGTCGACCGTCGGGTCCGGCAGCTGCTTGGCGAAGAAGCCGCCCTTGGAACCGACCGGCACGATGACGGTGTTCTTCACCATCTGCGCCTTGACCAGGCCGAGGATCTCGGTGCGGAAGTCCTCACGACGGTCGGACCAGCGCAGACCGCCTCGGGCGACCTTGCCGAAGCGCAGATGCACACCCTCGACCTGCGGCGAGTAGACCCAGATCTCGAAGGCCGGACGCGGGGCCGGCAGGTCCGGGATGGCCTGCGGGTCGAACTTCTTCGACACGTAGGCGTGCGGCGCGCCGGTCTCGTCGCGCTGGAAGAAGTTGGTGCGCAGGGTGGCCTTGATCAACGAGAGGAAGGAGCGCAGGATGCGGTCCTCGTCCAGGCTGACGACCTGGTCCAGGGCACCGGCCAGCTCCTCCAGGATGCCCTCGGTCAGCTCGGCCGCGCTGTGCGTGTGGGCCGGGGACAGGCGGGCCTCGAAGAGGTTCACCAGCAGGCGGGTGACGTGGACGTTGTTGAGGAGCGCGTCCTCCATGTAGTCCTGCGAGAAGGCGACACCGGCCTGGCGCAGGTACTTGGCGTAGGAGCGCAGCACCATCGCCTGACGCCAGCTCAGACCGGCGCGCAGGACGAGGGAGTTGAAGCCGTCGTTCTCGGCCTTGCCGGTCCAGACGGCGGCGAAGGCCTCCTGGAACCGCTCGCGGCTCTCGTCGGTGATGGTGTCGGCGATCTCAGCACGCAGCCTCAGGCCGAAGTCGTAGACCCAGGCCACCGAGCCGTCGGTGCGGCGCAGTTCGTAGGGGTGCTCGTCGAGCACCTCGACGCCCAGGCGCGACAGGACGGGCAGCACCTCGGTCAGCGAGACCGAACCGCCCTCCCAGTAGATCTTGAAGCGGCGCTCGTCGCCCTCGGCGTCGACCGGCTGGTAGAGGTTGAGCCGGAAGTCGCCCGGGCCGGTCAGCGACTCCAGCTGGCGCAGGTCGGCCACGCCGGTGGCCGGGGTGAAGTCGGCGCGGTAGCCGTCGGGGAAGGCGTTGTTGTAGCGGCGCGCGGCCTCGGCGGCACGCTCCTCGCCGCACTCGCGGACCAGCACCTCGCTGAAGCCGTCCGCCCAGGAGCGGGCGGTCTCGGCCAGCTTGGCCTCCAGCCGCTCGATGTCGGCGTCGGTCAAGTGCGGCAGCTCGCTGCCGGCCGGGACGCGGATCACGAAGTGGAGCCGGGCCAGCACCGACTCGGTGTTCCAGGCGGTGTAGTCGATCGCGGAGCCGCCAAGCTCCTGCATCAGCTGGTCCATCAGACGCAGCCGGACGCGGGTGGTGTAGCGGTCACGCGGCAGGTAGACCAGCGCGGAGAAGTAGCGGCCGTACTCGTCCTGGCGCAGGAAGAGACGGAGCTTGCGGCGCTCCTGCAGGTACAGCACCGAGTGGGCGATGGAGAGCAGTTCGGCGACCGGGGTCTGGAAGAGCTCGTCGCGCGGGTAGGTCTCCAGGATCTGCAGCAGGTCGCGGCCGTCGTGGCTCTCCGGGCTGAAGCCCGACTCGGCCAGCACCTCCTTCACCTTGCGGCGGGCCACCGGGACCCGGTTGACCGAATCGGTGTAGGCGGCGGCGGAAAGCAGACCGAGGAAGCGACGCTCGCCGACGACGTTGCCCTGGGCGTCGAACTTCTTGATGCCGACGTAGTCCAGGTACGACGGGCGGTGCACGGTGGCGCGGCTGTTGGCCTTGGTCAGCACCAGCAGCTTCTGCTCGCGGGCCTTGGCGCGGGCCGGCGCGGTCAGGCGGCCGAAGGAGGAGGAGTCGCCGGCCTTCGGGTCGGAGCGCAGGATGCCGAGGCCGGTGCCGGCGACCGCGTGCAGCGCGTCCTCGCCGTCCGGGGTCTGCACCAGGTCGTACTCGCGGTAGCCGAGGAAGGTGAAGTGGTCGTCGGCGAGCCAGCGCAGCAGGTCCCAGGTCTCGGCGACCTCCTGCTCGCCCAGGCCGGTGGGCGGGGTCTGCTGGAGCTCGTCGGAGAGGCGCAGCGCGGACTCGCGCATCTTGCCCCAGTCCTCGACGACCTCGCGGACGTCACCGAGGACGCGGCGCAGGTCGTTCTCGATGGCGTGCAGGTCGTCGCGGTCGGTCTCGCGGTCGATCTCGATGTGCATCCACGACTCGACCAGCGCGTCGGCCGGGCGCTCGGCCGTCGTGCAGGCGTCGGCGTCGAGGACCTCGATCAGCTTGCCGGTGATGTCACGGCGGACCAGCAGCTGCGGGTGGATCACCGTGTGGATGCCGCGGTCCTGGCGGGTCAGCTCCTGGGTGACCGAGTCGACCAGGAACGGCATGTCGTCGGTGACGATCTCGACCACGGTGTGGCCGCAGGACCAGCCGTTTTCCTCGGCGCTCGGGGTGTAGACCCGGACCTCGACGGCGCCCTGCGGGCGCTTGGCTGCGAGTCGGTGATGGGAAGCCGCCGCCCCGTAGACGTCGACCGGGTCGCGGTCGAGCAGGTCTTCGGGGGCCGTGTGCAGGTAGTAGTGCTTCAGGTACGAGGCAAGGGCGCCGTTGCCGAGCGCCTCTCCCTGAGCCGCCTTGCTGAGCAGTTCGGCCTTCGCTGCATCCAGCTGGGTCTGCATGACTATTTGGCTCCTGTCGCGCGCCGTTGCGTGACTCGGTGGGTGGCACGGTACGGATGTGCGGTTTGTTCTTGATCCACCGGGTCTGTCCCTATCTTCCCCCATTGGACGGGATGGTCGGGCAAGCCTTGGTGGTTCCGCTCGAGCCTAACTGGGGTAAGAGACACTGTCAGGGGCCGGATCGGTGCACTACGTCACGATCTTTGGTACTCGCTGTACGACTTGTCCAAGGGCAGACTCGCGACGGTTCACCCCATGTGCGGATAGCGGTGATCGGTGGGCGGCACGAAGGTCTCCTTGATGGACCGGGTGGACGTCCAACGGAGCAGATTCTGCGCCGCGCCGGCCTTGTCGTTGGTGCCCGACGCCCTTCCTCCGCCGAAGGGTTGCTGGCCGACGACGGCTCCGGTCGGCTTGTCGTTGACGTAGAAGTTCCCGGCTGCGAACCGGAGTCGGGCGGTGGCGCGGGCGATCGCGGCCCGGTCCTGGGCGATCACCGAGCCGGTCAGCGCATAGGGCGCGGCGGTGTCGACCAGGTCCATCGTCTGTTCCCAGCGTGAGTCCTCGTAGACGTGGACCGCGAGGATCGGCCCGAAGTACTCGGTCGCGAAGATCTCGTGGCGCGGGTCCGACGACGTGATCACGGTCGGGCCGACGAACCAGCCGATGGCGTCGTCGTGGTGGCCGCCGACGACGACGTCGAGGCTGTGGTCGTCGCGCGCCCGGGCGATCGCACCGGCGTTCTTGGCATAGGCGCGGTCGTCGATCAGCGCTCCCATGAAGTTGGACAGGTCGGACACATCGCCCACCGCCAGGGACCGCACCTCGTCGAGCAGATCCTCCTTGATCGCGCGCCACACACTCCGCGGCAGATAGGCGCGGGAGGCGGCCGAGCACTTCTGCCCCTGGTACTCGAAGGCTCCGCGGACCAGCGCGGTCCGGAGCACGGCGAGGTCGGCGCTGGGGTGGGCGAGGACGAAGTCCTTGCCGCCGGTCTCGCCGACCAGCCGCGGGTAGGCGGCGTAGCCGGCGATGTTCCGGCCGACCTGCTGCCACAGCTGCTGGAACGTCCCGGTCGAGCCGGTGAAGTGGATCCCGGCCAGCGCCCGATGGGCCAGCGCCACCTCGGAGACCGCCCCGCCGTCCCCGGTCACCATGTTGATCACGCCGGGCGGCAGCCCGGCCTCCTCCAGTACCCGCATCACGTACCAGGCGGAGAGCGTCTGTGTCGGCGAGGGCTTCCAGACCACGGTGTTGCCCATGAGCGCGGGCGCGGTCGGCAGGTTGCCCGCGATCGCCGTGAAGTTGAACGGCGTGATCGCGCAGACGAAGCCCTCCAGCGGCCGATGGTCGGCCCGGTTCCACACGCCGGGCGAGGAGACCGGCTGCTCGGCCAGCACCTGCCGGGCGAAGTGGACGTTCCAGCGCCAGAAGTCCACCAGCTCGCAGGGTGCGTCGATCTCGGCCTGCTGCGCCGTCTTCGACTGCCCGAGCATCGTCGCCGCCGCGACCGTCTCCCGCCACGGCCCCGCCAGCAGGTCGGCAGCCTTGAGAAAGACCGCCGCCCGGTCGTCGAAGGAGAGCGCCCGCCAGGCGGGAGCGGCCTTCAACGCAGCGTCCACCGCCCGACCGACGTCCTCGGTGGTGGCGTTGCCCAACACCCCCAGGCGCGCGGAGCGGTGGTGCGGCTGCACCACGTCGATCCGCTCGCCGCCGCCCAGGCGCTGGGCTCCGCCGATCGTCATGGTCAGCGGGGTGTCCTTGGCCGCGGCGAGTTCGTCCAGCTTCGCCACCAGCCGGGCCCGCTCGGGGCTGCCCGGCGCGTAGCCGTGCACCGGCTCGTTCAGCGGCGCGGGGACCCGGGTGACGCCGTCGATGCCCGGAGCGCCCAGAGCGCCCGGGATGGGGCCGTTTGCATACATATCTGACATGCAGTCATCATGCGCACAGGGCCTCCGCCTGGGCCACCGCCTCAGCCAGAGTGTCGGCAACCGGCACCCCCACGCGCGACAACTCACGCCGGGAACCGGCTCCGCCGGTGAAGAGCACGGCCTTGATGCCCGCCTCGGCAGCCGCCGCCGCATCGTCCGGCACATCGCCGATCAGCACCGTGCGCGCCAGGTCCACCGAGGCCGACTCGGCCGCCAACGCGGCGAGATGGCGGACCAGATACTGGCCCTTGCCGCTCGTACCGGACGTGCCGTCGCGACCGTCCACCCGGCGGAAGTGGCCCTCGATCCCGAAGCTCCGCACCAGTGGCACGAGTTCGGTGTGCCCGTACATCGACAGCAGCGACTGCGACGGCCGGGCGCGGAGTATCTCCAGCGCACCGGTGGTCAGCCCGCATGCGTCCCGGCGGGCCGTGTAGTGCGCGTGGAAGACAGCGTCCATCCGCTCCCACTCCGTCTGGGAGGGCATCCGGCCCAGCCGGTCGGCATAGCACTCGATCACCGGGATCCGGTACCACTCCCGGTACTCGGCCACGCTCAACGGCGGCAACGCGTCGAGCTCCGCGAAGGCGGCGTTGCTCGCCCCGACGACGGCGTCGATGTCGTCGAAGAGGGTTCCGTTCCAGTCCCAGACGATGTGAGCGTGCTGTGCGTGCTGTGCGTGCATGCTCTGCACGTTATCTCCCACCTCTGACAGACGTCCGCTCAGGGCGCCCAGGGGTGCTCAGGCCAGCAGTCCCGGGATCTCCTGCGTCGCGTACCAGAGCAGCTCGTGGTCCTCGGCGCCGTCGACGGTGAACCGGGCGTCCTCGTCCCCCGTGTCCGCCGCCGCGAGCGCGGCGGCAGCGGCGGCGACGTCCTCGACCACCTCGGCATCGTCGTCGTCCGCGTGCACCGACGCGGCCTTCGCCAGCGCCAGCGGCTCGCCCAGCAGCACCGCACCGAGGGAGGCGGCGTCCTCGTGCTCCGCCTGGACCTGCAGCGTGACCGTCGCATCCGGCACGTCCGCAGCGACCACGACCCGACGCCGGGGTGCTGCGTCGTCCGCGGCCACCAGCCGCAACGAGGCCTGCGCGGCGCGGATCAGCGCGGCGTACTCCAACTCCTCGATGTCGTCGCTGAGGTACCACTCGCGCAGCGCCGGGGTGACCGCGTAGGCGCGCAGCGGGGCGGGGGCGACGACGCCGTCGGCGTGCGCCTGCGCGAGTCCGTTCAGGGTGAGAGGCACGTACACGCGCATCGCTGGCGCTCCGGATCCGGGAGGAGGAGAGAGATCTGAGGTCAGGATAAGCGGTCAACGGGACGCCACGGCGGTGATCGCGCAGCGTAACCGATCGAGTGGCTTTTCGTCGCACCCAGTGACCGGCCCTTAGCTCGACGCGCACCCGTCGTTGCAGGTCAGGGCGGGTGAATCACTCGGATAAGTGAATCTTCCCGAAGCGGTCTCGGGGTTGCAGGGCTGCTTGTCCTTGTCAGTGCCCGGCATTAGCACTGGTCGCGAGTTCCCCACCACGCCACGGAGGTGCCCCATGACGACCGCCACGCCCGCGACACCCCACCACGCGACGACCGCCGCCCCGACGGTCCGCCTCGGCCGGATCCACAGCCTGAGCGCGACCCGAGCGACCCACGCGGCAGGCCGGCCGCCGGTCCCGGGGACCACCCCGCACCATCGCCTCGCGGCGGCGTACGCACAACGCCTGCTGGAGGTGGTCACCGGTCGCCGCCCGGTGGAGCAGTTGCTCGCCTTCGCGACGGAGGACGTCTACGACCGCGTCCGCACGCTGCGTGCGCTCGGCGCGCTGCGCGGCGAGGGCGCGGTCCCTGTCCTGCAGCGGGTCTTCGACTCCGCACCGCGCAGAGACGTCCTGGAGGTCACCGCCCTGGTCCGCGTCGGCGACCGCACCGAGACCCTCGCCTTCCGCCTCGAATGCCGCGCCCTCACCCGCAGCCAGCTCGCCACCTGGCGCTTCACCGCCCTGGAGTCCCGGTGGTGACCAGAACCTGTGCACGAAGGGTCAGTTGCAGCACGAAGGGGCGCGGGGCTCTGCCGAACGGCGGCTCCGCCGCGCGGGCGCGACCAGGCGGAGGCCTTGCCGCCGCAGGCAGGTGCAGCACGAAGGGGCGCGGGGCTCTGCCGAACGGCGGCTCCGCCGCGCGGGCGCGACCAGGCGGAGGCCTTGCCGCCGCAGGCAGGTGCAACACCAAGGGGCGCGGGGAACTGCGCGACAAGCCACCCTTGGTGGTGACTCGCCGAACGAGCAGTGCCACCCCCACAGGGTGGCTGCTCGCGCAGTTCCTCGCGCCCCTAGTAGTGCAACTACTTCTTGCGGCGACGGCCGCCCTTCGCGGCCTTGCGGCGCTCGGCGCGGGTGAGGCCGTCGCCGACCTCGGTCTCGTCGTCGACGTCCGCGTCGATGTCGATGTCCGTCTCGACCACGCCGTCCGCCGTGTCCATCGTCGGCGCCTTGTAGTGCAGGCGGTCCGGACGCTGCGGCGCATCCAGGCCCTTCGCGCGGATCTCGACGTGCTGCTGCCCGGCGGCACCGCCCGCCATCACCGCGTCGACCGGCGCGGCCTCCTCGACCGGGACCTCCTCGACCTGCTGCTCGACCTGGACGTCGAGGTTGAACAGGTAGGAGACCGACTCCTCCTTGATCCCGTCCATCATCGCGTTGAACATGTCGAAGCCCTCACGCTGGTACTCCACCAGCGGGTCGCGCTGCGCGAGGGCGCGCATGCCGATGCCCTCCTGGAGGTAGTCCATCTCGTAGAGGTGCTCGCGCCAGCGACGGTCCAGCACCGAGAGCACCACCCGGCGCTCCAGCTCACGCATGACCGTCTCGCCGAGCTGGTCCTCGCGCTCGACGTACTTGGCGTGGATGTCCTCCTTGACCGCGTCCGCCAGCTCGTCGGCGGTGACGCTGGAGCGGTCGCCGGTCTCGTCCTCGAAGTCCTCGATCTTCAGGCTGATCGGGTACAGCTGGGCCATCGCGGTCCAGAGCTTCTCCCAGTCCCACTCCTCGGCGAAGCCCTCCGACGTCGCGTCACTGATGTACGCGTCGACGGTGTCGTCCATGAAGTGGTCGACCTGCTCGTGCAGGTCCTCGCCCTCGAGGACGCGGCGGCGCTCGCCGTAGATGACCTCGCGCTGACGGTTCAGGACCTCGTCGTACTTGAGGACGTTCTTGCGGATCTCGAAGTTCTGCTGCTCGACCTGCGTCTGCGCGGACGCGATCGCGCGGGTGACCATCTTCGACTCGATCGGCACGTCCTCGGGCACGTTGGCCATGGACAGCACGCGCTCGACCATGCCGGCCTTGAAGAGGCGCATCAGGTCGTCGCCCAGCGACAGGTAGAAGCGGGACTCGCCCGGGTCGCCCTGACGGCCGGAACGACCGCGCAGCTGGTTGTCGATGCGGCGCGACTCGTGGCGCTCGGTGCCCAACACGTAGAGGCCGCCCAGGTCCTGGACCTCCTCCTGCTCGGCCTTGACGGCCTCCTTGGCCTTGTCCAGCGCGGAGCCCCACGCGGCCTCGTACTCCTCGGGGGTGTCCACCGGGGAGAGCCCGCGCTGCGCCAGCTCGGCCGCGGCCAGGTGCTCCGGGTTGCCGCCGAGCATGATGTCGGTGCCACGACCGGCCATGTTGGTGGCCACGGTGACCGAGCCCTTGCGACCGGCCTGCGCGACGACCTGCGCCTCGCGCTCGTGGTTCTTCGCGTTCAGCACCTCGTGCTGGACACCGCGCTTGCGCAGCTCCTGCGAGAGGTACTCGGACTTCTCGACCGAGGTGGTGCCGACCAGGACCGGCTGGCCCTTCTCGTGCTTGACGACAATGTCCTCGACGACCGCGGCGAACTTGGCCGGCTCCGACTTGTAGATCAGGTCCGCCTGGTCGATGCGCAGCGGCGGCTTGTTGGTCGGGATCGGGACGACGCCCAGCTTGTAGATCTGGTGGAACTCGGCCGCCTCGGTCGTCGCGGTACCGGTCATGCCGGAGAGCTTCTCGTAGAGGCGGAAGAAGTTCTGCAGGGTGATGGTGGCCAGGGTCTGGTTCTCGTTCTGGACCTCCACCCCCTCCTTGGCCTCGATCGCCTGGTGCATGCCCTCGTTGTAGCGACGGCCGGCGAGGATACGGCCGGTGTGCTCGTCGACGATCATGACTTCGCCGTTCATGACGACGTAGTCCTTGTCCGCCTTGTAGAGCTCTTTGGCCTTGATGGCGTTGTTGAGGAACCCGACCAGCGGGGTGTTGGAGACGTCGTAGAGGTTCTCGATGCCCAGGTAGTCCTCGACCCGGGTGACACCGACCTCCAGGATGCCGACGGTGCGCTTCTTCTCGTCGACCTCGTAGTCGCGGTCGATCTTGAGGCGCTGCACCATCTTGGCGAAGTCGGCGTACCACTTGGTGGCGGCGTCCGCCGGGCCGGAGATGATCAGCGGGGTCCGAGCCTCGTCGATCAGGATCGAGTCGACCTCGTCGACGACCGCGAAGTTGTGCCCGCGCTGCACCAGTTCGTCCTTCGACCACGCCATGTTGTCGCGCAGGTAGTCGAAGCCGAACTCGTTGTTGGTGCCGTAGGTGATGTCGCAGTTGTACTGCTGACGGCGCTCGGCGGGCGGCATGTTCGCCAGGATGCAGCCGACCTCGAGGCCCAGGAACCGGTGCACCCGGCCCATCCACTCCGAGTCGCGCTCGGCGAGGTAGTCGTTGGTGGTGATCAGGTGGACGCCCTTGCCGGTGAGCGCGTTGAGGTAGGTCGGCAGCGTGCCGACCAGGGTCTTGCCTTCACCGGTGCGCATCTCGGCGACGTAGCCGAAGTGCAGGGCCGCGCCGCCCATCAGCTGCACGTCGTAATGACGCTGGCCGAGCGTGCGCTTGGCGGCCTCCCGCACGGCGGCGAAGGCCTCGGGGAGGATGTCGTCCAGCTTCTCGCCGTCCGCGAGGCGCTCCCGGAACTCGTCGGTGAGCGCGCGCAGCTCGGCGTCCGTCAGATTGACGAAGTCCTCTTCGATGGAGTTGACCTGTTCTGCGATCTTGGAGAGCTTGCGAAGGATCTTTCCTTCGCCTGCACGCAGGATCTTGTCGAAGACGGACACGTGGGCTGGCTCCTTGCCTGGGCGGACCGGGCGACTGGTTTCTGGCTCCTTGCTCGCGGGCGGATACACCCGCCGCGTGCCCATCGTATGCGAGGAGTCCATTCGGCCGGGAGGTCCGTCAGCACGCTGAAGGGTGTCGCCGGTGAGAGTGACATGAGTTTTATGGAAACAGCGGTAGAAAACGGACAGGTTACGGGCGTCCGAAAAATACGACGATCATCACCCAGGGCTCGGGGATACTCCTGCAATGGAACCGACCACGCTGGAAACGCCCCGACTGCTCCTGGGCCAGTTCGCCGAGGCGGACATCGACACCATCACCGCAGTGTGCCAGGACGCCCAACTCCAGCCGATGACGTCTGTTCCTGTCCCCTATACGCGCGCACGCCGAGGGCTTCGTCCGGGAGATCATCCCGCAGGGGTGGATCACGGAGACACTGCTGAACTTCGGCGTCTTCCGCAAGGACACCGGCGCCCTGGTCGCCTCGGTCGGTATCCACGGCCGCCAGTTCCGCACCGACGGCAACGCCGAGATCGGTTACTGGACGGCTCCCGAGCAGCGGCGCCAGGGCTTTACCGCCGAGGCGGTCGCGGCCGTCTGCGACTGGGCCTTCGCGGAGCTGGGCGTGGTCCGGATGGAGTGGCGGGCCGTCGCAGGCAACGTGGGGTCCCGCGCGGTCGCCGAGAAGGTGGGCTTCCGCTTCGAGGGCACCTTGCGCGGCGGCACCGTCCACCATGGCAAGCGCTCCGACACCTGGATTGGCGGCCTGCTCAGCAGGGACCGCGCCGGCAGGGAACACCCCGGCGGGGATCGCGTCAGCACGGATCACGCCACGCGTCCAGAGCGAGGTGCTTGAGCATGGCGCTGAACCGGAGCCGTCGTGCCTGAGGGCAGAAAGCGCTGGTCGGCAGGTTGTACTCGGCCTCGAACACCGCCTTTCCGGCGGCGACGAAGGGGGTCAGCTCGTCGCACTCCTGGTACTCGGCGCACTGCTCGTCGATCGCGAAGTCGAAGTCCGGTAGCAGCTGCGGGATCTGGTCGAGATCGTTCTTGAGCGCCACGGCCAGGCCCCGCGCGTGCGCCAGGCCCGCCACCATGCGGTTGAAGGCCAGCTGGTCGGCGGCGGTGAGCGGAAAGCCGGTGTCGTTGGTGTAGCCGTCGAGCTGGTCCGGCTCGACGGCGTCGAAACCCTTCGCCTTGCAGACGGCCAAGCGCTGCGCGATCAGCGGCCGCAACACGTCCAGCCGACGGACGTCCAACCACCGCTCGTCCGGCCAGCCGTCGAGCGGCTTGCCGAGCAGACTGCTCGGGAACCTCGCAGCATCGGGCCGGTAGGGCTCCCAGGCACCGACGTTGACGTAACAGACCACCTTCCGCCCGGCGGCGTGCAGGGCGGCGACGACCTGGGCGGAGTTGTCGACGGCGTCGATGTCGTAGACGTCGGCGACGACCGAGGTGTCGACGGGCGCGGTCAACTGCCACTGCCAGGTGAAGCCCGGCGGGGGCTGCCAGCGGCTGTCCCCCGCGACAGGCACGGGCGGCGGCGGTGGCGGTGGAGCAGTGGTCGGTCGGGTCGGGCCGGGAGCGGGCGCGGAGGTGGTGGGCGCGCCCGAGCAACCGGCCAACAGGCAGAGACAGCAGGCGACCAGTTGGAGCAGGCGCGCCTCGCGCCTCGTCATCTGTGCCTCGTGGCGGTGCCCACCGCCTGCGCGGTGGCGAGGAGCAGGACGAACGCCGCCACCGCGCTCACCGTCGACTGTGCCACCCCGGCCGGGACCCCGGCCGCCCGCGCGGCAAGGACCGCCGCTCCCGCCGCCGCCACCGCGATCGTCGCACGGCCCAACAGACCCAGGGACTGCAGTAGTTGGGCGCTCCATATCGCCGCAGCCAACGCCGCAAGGGCCACCACCCCCGGGCCGCCCGCCCCTGGCCACAGCAGCGCCGTCGCCGCCACGAGCGCCGCAACCAGCAAAAGATAACCGCAGAGGCAGCGCACCAGTGCGCTCAGCACAAGCCGGTGGAACCTTCGCTTCGAACCGGTCCGGCTGAGCGCCAGCTCGGTGGTGGCGCGGCAACGGGCCAGAAACCACTCCGCTCCCCCCATGCTCAACGTCAGGGCGACCGTCGTCGAACCGATCTGAGCCAGCGTCAGTACAGCGACGCCCAGCCCGAAAACGCCGGCCGCTGCCGCCTGCCACCACTCCGACCGGCTCAGCCCCAGTCGCACGTTGTCGGCTCGCACCGGCCGGAGCATCGGGACGGTCTCCTGCCAACCGGACCACAGCGCCAACCCCAGGGCCAGCATGATCAGCGTCGCGCCCACCCAGCGCGGTGGCTCGTCGCCGAGACGCCGCGACACCACCACCCACACCGCACCGAGCGCGACCGGCGTAAGCGCCCCCAGCAGCCGCCGTTCGCGTCCGAGGACCAACAGCGTCGTCGCGGCGGCGAAGTACAGCGCCTGACCCGCCGCGTAGGCGACGGTCGGCGCGGTCGCGCCCGGCATCACCGCCGCGGCCAGCGGAGCCAGCACGACCCCGGCCGCACCGCCGCGGACCAGGAAGGCGGCAGCGCCCACGGGGTCCCCCTGGCCACGCCGCAGATAGGAAAGGTGGGCCACGGCCTGGCTCCAGCCCCAGCTCAGCAGCAGGGCTGCGCGGATACTCCCGTCCAGGCCGTGCGGCGGGCGATAGAGCAGGTAGGCCAGCCCGGGAAGGGCGAAGAGGACTCCACGCAGGGCACAGCGCGGTGCCGAGACGTCCCACGCCGACGCTCCCACCGAGTGGAGCCGGCGCGGAAGTTCCTTCGGCGCTTTCCGCGCGTTGGGGGCGTTCGGCGCGTCGCGCGCGTTCGGCGCCGCCCCGTGGTCCCCGGCGTCACCAGGCTCGCCGTGCGCCTGGCGGAACAGCTCCTCGCCCAACTCGAACGCGTCCCGTCGGCCGTAGCGCTGCTGGATCTGCTGGTCGGTGAGCCCCTCGGCCTCGATGGCGGCCACAACCTCCAGCGGGTGCACGGAAGTTGCGACAAGCTCGCCGAACCGTTCCGCCAACTCGTCGGCAGGGTCCGCTGCGACGGTGGGCAACCGCGGCCCGGACACCGGTTCCAGCCGCAGGCCCGGCAGCAATTCCACCAGCCCGCTCATGCGGCCACCCGGTCATCGGCGTCCGTCGCCCGCCGCGTCGCAACGCCCGAGCCTGACGCGGCAGCCGAACCGACGGTCGGGTCGGCAGTCGGGCCGAGAGTCGGTTCGGCAGTCGGGCCGAGAGTCGGTTCGGCAGTCGGGTCGACGATCGAGCCGCCCGCCAACTCCCGGTACAGCGACCGGAACTCGGACACCGTGCGCTCGACGGTGAACTGCTGTTCCACCCTTCGGCGTGCCGCCGCGCCCAACCGGGCCCGCTCCACCGGGTCGCGAAGCAGGGCGAGCGTCGCCGCCGCCAAGGCCTCGGGCTCACGCGACGGGACGACCAGGCCCGTGTCGCCCACCGCCTCCCGGACACCGCCGACATCGGTGGAGACCGTGGCACGTCCGCAAGCCATCGCCTCGATCAGGCTGAACGGGAACCCCTCCGAGATGCTGGAGAGCAGCACCACCGAGCCCGCCGCATAGGCGTCCTTGACCGCGTCGATCCGGCCTTCGAACACGACGGCGTCCGCCACGCCGAGCTCGACGGTCAACGCCTTCAGCCGCTGTTGGTAGGCCTCTCCCCCGGCCGGGGGATCGCCGAAGAGACGCAGTCTGGCCCGGGGCAGGTCGAGCCGGACCAGGGCGAAGGCGCGGATCAGCGTCTCCAGGTCCTTGATCGGGTCGATCCGCCCGGCCCAGCTGAGCGTCGGCTCCTCGGGTTCGTCCCCCGCGACGGGGAACTGCCGCAGGTCGACGCCGTTGTAGACGGTGCGGATGCGCCGCGGGTCGCACCCACCGTGCTCCTCCCAACGGCGGTTGTACCGGTTGACGGGCGCGACCACGTCCGCACAGCGGTAACTCTCCGCCGCCAGCATCCGGTAGAAGCCCAGCACCAGTGTCTTGACCGGCCGGGAGAAAGGCGCGGCGCGAAAGCCGAGGAACCGTTCCCGCAGATAGATGCCGTGCTCGGAGAGGAGCAGCGGCACACCGTGGAAGCGGCGCGCGGTCAGGCCGGGCAACGCGGCCAGCCCGCCGGTCGCGACGTGGACCACGCCGCGCGCGGGCGGCTGCACCGCGAGCGCGCGCAGCGCGTGCTCCAGCAGATCCGTGGCCTGCAGGGCGTCGCGAAAGCTGGGCCGGTCCCGGCTGGTCGCCACGAACGGCAGCCGCCACACCCCTTGCAGCGAACGCAGTGCCCCCTCACTGCGCAGCGCGGCGGTCAACGACCCTCCGGTGAGTGCGAACTCGGCTATCTCGTACAGCTCGTCGGCGAAGTAGGGCTCGAAGTCCGGGTCGAGCAACGAGAGCAGGAAGCGCTCGTACCCGGCGAGGAAGCGGCGCAGCGCACGTCCGCGCGGCGCGCGCCCCCCGTCGGGCGGTCCCCAGAGCGGGACCGTGCTGTGCGAGGCGATCTGTTCGGGCAGCGGCCAGATCACCGGCTCCCGGCCGCTGCCGGTGATCCCCAGGATGTGGAAGCGGACGTCCGGCATCCCGCGGACCAGTTGGTCGCACCAGGTGCTGACGCCGCCGTGGATGTAGGGATAGGTGCCCTCCGTCAGCAAGGTGACCTCCAGCGCCACCGGGCTGTTCATAACGGTGTCCCCCTCAGGGCAGTCAGGGCGTTCATCAGCGCGTTCATCAGGCCCTCATCAGAGCGGTCAAACGTCGAAGCGACGCGGCAGGTCAGGCGTGCGGCAGATCAGGCGGTGCGGCAGACGGCAATCCGGCGGCAGACCGCGCCCGGGACGGCGAGTCGCTGTTCGCTGTCCCGGACGCGGTCGTGGCGCGGCGGTGCCACCGCCCTGGGTGCCGCCCGCGATCCGGCTACCCGGCCGCGCGCGGGAGCTTGGCGACTCCGGATGACGTCAGCGGGACCTTCCTTGCGACGGACGCGAGTTGCTGCGGCGTGGCCGCCGCGGGAGCGGCCTGCGCCGCGTTCTCCTTCACCGGGCCGCGCATCGGCGGCACGATCGGCGTGGCCGCCGAGCTGAGTCGGAGCGTGACCGCCGACTGCAGCCTGCCGGGGCTCATCCAGCCGGAGAGCTCGCCCGCGTAGGACGTGCCGACCGCGCCCGTGCCGAGCAGCAGCGACTGCGTCGTGCCGGCGGGCATCGTGACCGGGATCTTCACCCCCGCCGGCGCCTGCAGCGTGACCACGTTGCCCACCCGGTACGCGGTGACCCGCCCCGAGGAGACGGCGCTCTGCCAGGCGGAGCGCTGCTGCAGCTCCGTGCCGATGGCGGACTCGCGCAGGTCGACGATGGGTGCGTCAGCGGCCGTCAGGTTGGCGTAGTCGCTCAACAGCGTGTCCAGCACCGGGTAGAGGATGCGGTCCTCGGCCAGGTTGGACTGGTGGGCGTAGTGCGGGTCGGGGTCGTCACCGAGGATGTGGCCCATGTCGATCCGGGCCTCCAGCGGCACGATGTAGTCCGCATAACCGGTCGTCTCGTTCAGCGCTGCCGGCAGGCAGGTGGTGGTGGCCGGGTTGGCCGTGCAGATGCCGCTGCCGCCCTGGGCCGTCGCGGTGTAGAGCCAGTTGTACTCGTCGACCTCGTCGGCGGCCGTGCCCGCGTTGTAGTAGACGCTCATCGGGTAGCGCGGCACCGTGAGCGCGCTGCCGACGGCCCGCTGCTGCGGCTCACGGGAGTGGTCGCTGCCGGTCCACTTGACGCCGGCGGCAGCCAGCGCCGGGGCCAGGTTGGGGTTGTCGACCGGCTGCTGCGGCAGCGTCTTCAGACCCGAGTGCTCACCGGTGACCAGCTCGGTCGGGTCGATGCTGATGCCGTGCTGCTTGGCCCACTGGACGTTCTGCGTGATCGCGGTCTGGATGGTCTGCTGGCTCACCCACTCGGTCGCGCCGCTCGTGCTCGCGGTGCAGGACCAGGGCACGGTCGCGGTGTTCTGGACGCAGCCCAGGAACGGGTGGTCGTAGGTGTGGTTCATCCAGCGGAACGAGCTCTTGTCCGCCAGCAGCGCGTCCGTCAACGGGTCGTCGACGGTGCCGTTCTGGGTGGCGTCGTCACTGCCGCCGCCGTTGAAGAGGAAGTCGAAGGTGAAGCCGTGCGCCTGCTCCCACTGCTTGGCGTAGGCGACGTCGGCCGCGCTCATCCGGATCTCCGACGGCGCCGGGGTGCCCTTGCACGCGGAGGCGGCGTCGCCCGGCGTGCACTTGGCGGTGCTGCTCCACCGGTCGTCCGGCAGGAAGACGTCGTCGATGTCCTGTTCGAAGTAGTTGCGGTCGAACCCGATGTGGACGCCCTGGGTCATCCAGTCGACGATGCCGCGCGCGAGCAGCCGGTACTGCTGCTGGTACTGGTTGTAGGCGAAGGTGAGCACCAGCTCGGAGACGCCGCTGTGGTCGTACTCGCCCGCCAGCACCCCCTGCGTGCCGCCCGCGCCCGGGATCGGCATGGTGACCAGCGGGGTGAAGGCGGCGCCGGCCGCCTGCGTGGCCAGCGGGGTGGCCAGGTAGCCATAGCTCTCGACGACGTTCGGGTCGTTGTTCTCGAACGGGACGCTGCCCTTGAGATACCGGAACGGGCCGCTGAGACCGGCCGTGGTGACCTGGCCGTTCATGCCGTCCAGAGCGCCGATGTAGCCGGGGTTGGTGGCCCAGTTGAGCCCGACGGCGGGCTGGGCGTAGGTGTAGGCGTCGACCTGACGGATGCCGAAGGTCTGCTCGTAGCCGACGAGTGCGGCCATCTCGGCCGAACCTGCCGGGAACGGCGCGTTGTTGGGCAGCACCACGGACTGGTACTTCGCCTCGGTACGGCCGAGGGAGTCGGTGCCGCTCAGGAACGCGGCGGTGATGGTCGGCCGCTTGGTATCCGAGAGGACCACGCGCGTGTACGGCGTGCCGGTCAGGTCCAGCTCGTTGACGATGGCGGCGACCGAGGGGCCGCCGTCGTCGACCACGAGGACTTTGAGATCGATGCGCTGCGATCCGCTCACAGCCTGCGCCCCGACCGTCGGCGCGGCGAACGCCAGCAGCCCCGCTGCGGTAAGAGCAGCGGCCCAACGGGTCCTGCGACCCATGTCGTCCCCTCCCGGGCACGCCGATGCCCGGGGAGCGGGCAGGCATGCCGAAGAATCCAGTGAAGAGTGAAGTCGAAGTGCGATGTGCCACGTTCGAGATGTGCGATGTGCGAAAGCAGACGTGCCAGTGCAAAGTCGAAACACCCGGGAGGACGGACCTCCGGGACCCCCATGAAGCAGCTCCCTCGCTGCGGAAACCAGGCTAGGAGCGCCGACAGCGGCGCACCCACCGGGTTGGCCGATCTCCACTCTCTCCAGTGAGATTCTGAACGCCAGTTTGATTGCCATCACTTGATCAAGTGAGCGGTGTCAGTGGTCGGGCATAGGCTCCCCGACATGACGACCGAGTCGCAGTTGCCCGAACTCTCCGCCGACCAGGCGCGCCGGATCGCCCTGCGCGCCCAGGGGTTGCTCGGCGCGCCCGACCGCCGGGCGGGTGTGCGCGGCATGCTGCGCAGCCTCGGTTCGGTCCAGCTGGACACCATCTCGGTGCTCGCCCGTTCCCACGAGCTGATCCCCTACGCCCGGCTCGGGGCGGTGGGCCGCGACGCGGTCGAGCAGGCCTACTGGAGCGACGGCCACTCCTTCGAGTACTGGTCGCACGCCGCCTGCATCCTGCCGGTCGAGGAGTGGCCGCTCTTCGCCTTCCGACGGCGGCGCTTCCTGGAGCGCGGCCACCGCTGGCACCGGATGGAGGACGCGGAGCGCTCCTGCGCCGAGATCATCGCCAAACTGCGTGCCGAGGGCTCGCTGACGGCCACCGACCTGGGCGGCGCCAAGAAGGGCGGCGTCTGGTGGGACTGGTCGGAGTCCAAGATCGCCGTCGAGTGGCTGCTGGACACCGGGGTCGTGGTCTGCGCCGAGCGGCGCGGCTGGCGTCGCGTCTACACCCTGGCCGAGCAGGCCGTCCCCACCGAGCTGTTGAACACCGAGCTGGACGACGACGCGTGCCTGCGGCAGCTGGTCCGCCAGTCGGGTACGGCCCTGGGCGTGGCCACGGAGAAGGATCTGGCCGACTACCACCGGCTCAAGGTCGACCAGGTCACCGCTGCACTGCCGGAGTCCGGCCTGGTCCCGGTCCGCGTCGCCGGATGGGGGCAGAACGGCGGCCGGAACAGCGGTCTCACCGGCGGCCGTGCCACGGCGGGCTGGACCCGCGCCTGGGCCGATCCGGCCGCCCTCGCGCAGGAGCCGCGTGGTCGTCACCGGACCACCCTGCTCTCGCCGTTCGACTCGCTGATCTGGGACCGGGCCCGCACCGAGCGCGTCTTCGGCTTCACCCACCGCCTCGAGGCCTACACCCCCAAGCACAAGCGGGTCCACGGCTACTTCACCATGCCGCTGCTGTCCGGCGGCCGACTGGTCGGCCGGGTCGACCCGGCCCGCGAGAAAGGCACGCTGGTGGCCCGTCAGGTCTCACTGACCACCGCCAAGGCGGTGGAACCGCTCGCCGCGGCGCTGCGCGAGGCCGCCGAGTGGGTGGGCTGCGACGCCGTCCGGGTCGAGCAGCTCCACGACGAGTCCCTGCGCACCCCGCTGGAGAAGCTGCTGGCGAAGTGAACCGCAGGCGGTGGTCGGCTGGTCGGTCCTGGCCGGCCGGTCAGCTTATCTCGAGGATCTTCTCCCGCATCGCGTAGACCACGGCCTCCATCCGGGAGTGGAGCTGCAGCTTCTCCAGGATGTTGCGGACGTGGTTCTTCACGGTGTTCTCGCTGATGAAGAGCTGCTTGGCGATGTCCCGGTTGTTGAGTCCGGTGGCCACCAGCTTGAGGACCTCCATCTCACGGTCCGTCAGGCGCGGTGCGGGCAGCAGCTCCTGCTGGTCCGTCCGCTTCTGGATCATCGACTTGAACTCGGTCAGCAGCTTGGCCGCCATCGACGGGCTGATCTGCGACTGGCCGTCGGCGACCGCGCGGATGGCGGTGGCCACCTCGTCCGTGGAGATCTCCTTGAGCAGGTAGCCCGTGGCACCCGCCTTGATCGCCTCGTAGAGGTCGGCCTCCTCGTCGCTGATGGTCAGCATGATGATCTTCGTGCTCGGGGCGACCTCCTTGATGGCCGTGCACGCCTCGATGCCGCTCCGGCGCGGCATCCGCACGTCCATCAGGATGATGTCGGGCAACAGATCGGCTGCCTTGACCACGGCCTCGGCCCCGTCCCCGGCCTCGCCGACGACGGCGATGTCCTCCTCCTGGGCAAGGACGATCTCCAGTCCGCGCCGAAAAAGCGCGTGGTCGTCCACGACCAGTACCCGGATCGGCTCCACCATCCGGTCCCTCCCCCTTGGTGGGCGGCTTTCTGCGACATGATTTCACGCTTCGCGGATGTCGCGATCACCCGCCCACAGCGGGTTCCCCCGGAAGTGTGCCCGGGGGAACCCTTGATCTCCGTGGTCGTCCCTCCGTGAGCGGAGTACGTCAGCCGTCAGCTGCGTCAGCCGCAGGCAGACTACGTCCGCGGAGATCTACGCTCCGACCTTCAGGTGGATCACACCGTAGTCGTAGGCGTGGCGGCGGTAGACCACGCTCGGCTGCTTGGTCTCCGCGTCCACGAACAGGTAGAAGTCGTGGCCGACCAGCTCCATCTCGTACAGCGCCTGGTCGAGCGCCATCGGCTCGGCGGGGTGGGTCTTCTCGCGGACCACAAGTGGCCCGTCGCCCTCCACCTCCACCGATCCCTGCATCGTCTTCCTGAGCTCCGGGCTGAGCTCCTCGGCGGTAGCCTGCCCGGGAGTGTCCGACAGGGCGGCGGTCGCGGCCGCGACGCTCAGCGGCGCCCGCGGGCCCTTGCAGATCCGCCGCCGGTCGGCGGCCTTGCGCAGTTGCGCGTCCAGCTTGGCCGAGGCCAGGTCAAGAGCGGAGTACGGGTCGGAGGAGCTGGCCTCCGCCCGGATCACCGGGCCACGGCTGTGCAGCGTGATCTCCACCTGGTCGGAGTGCTCGGCCTGGCGCGGGTTGCGCTCCTTAGAGACCTCGACGTCGACGCTGATCACCTTGCCGTCGAGCTTGTTGATCCGCTCCAGCTTCTCGGCGACGTGCCTGCGGAACCGCTCCGGAACCTCGGTCTTGCGACCCTTGACGACGATGTCCACGCAGAACTCCGATCCTTCGCGCTTCATGCCCAGGGACCCGAAGGTCCGCCGGGCCCATCGAGAACGCAGCGCCGCCCGCTCGGAGTCGGGCGGTACCGCCCCTCAGTCCCCTTCATCCCCAATCGGAACGGTGGGAACCCCATGGAACAACGGTTCCCGGGGTTCCGCCCGTCCGACATCGAGGCGAAGGTCCCGACTGAGGAGCCATACGTCCTGACCTCCCAAACTCGCCGCGCTCACGGGGCTTGTACAGCCCCCGCGCGGCTCCTACCCCCGTTCGGATGAACATCACGTAAATGTCCCTCGTCAACGAGGTGCACGCGGCACTCTGAGGACTCCCTTCAACCTTCTCTCGGAGTCGCCGATGGAGCCATTCGTAGCGGCATTTCCGGCCACGGAATCAGTGGCCGTGTCGCCGTCGACGCCGGTGCCGAAGCCGCCGCTCCCGGTCCGGCTGCTCGACGCCACGCTCGATCTGCTGCTCCCCGCCGCCTGCGTCGGCTGCGGCGTCGCCCGCACGCAGCTGTGTCACGAGTGCCGGCGGCACCTGACCGCCGCCGAGCCACTCCGCGCGCGTCCTGCGCATCCGCCGCCGGGGCTGCCCGAGATCTACGCGGCGGTCCGCTACGGCGGCCCGGCCCGCCAGGTGCTGCTCGCGCACAAGGAGCGCGGAGCGCTGCGGCTGGCCACCCCACTGGGCCAGGCACTGGCCCTGGCCGCCCGCGCCGCGTTCCCTGCCACACCCAGCACGGAACGCCCGCTGCTGCTGGTCCCGATGCCGAGTACGACCCACACCACGCGCGCCCGTGGCCACAATCCGACGGTGCGCGTCGCCCGCGCGGCGGCCTCAGCGCTGCGCGCCGCGGGCATCCCCACCCGGGTCGTTCCCGCGCTGCGTCACGGCCGGGCCGTGGCCGACCAGTCCGGCCTCGACGCGGCGGCACGACAACGAAACCTGCGCGGCGCACTCACCGTTCACGCCCACCGCACCACGCTCCGCGAGGGCCACGTCCTGGTGGTTGACGACCTCGTCACCACCGGCGCCAGCCTCTCGGAGGCGACCCGTGCCCTCGCCGAGGCGGGCGCGGACGTCCTCGCGGGCGCCGTCGTCGCAGCGACGCAGCTCCGCGACTGAGCTGATCCCACCCCGGAGCCGTGCAGCACCGCGGAAGGCCCTTGAAGGCCCGGCAGGAGCCGGGTGTCAGCCCGGGAAGCGAGGAGCGCTGCCCTTGTCCGTGCCGGAGGTGCCGTCACCGACGGGGGCCCAGCTGGCTGCGGCCAGCATCCGGAAGACCGACTCCGACGATGAGGCCACCAGTCGCGGCGTCGGCCCTGGGAAGGCCGTGATGTCGCCGATGCCGTTGAGCGCCGGGAGGATCCCCCCGTCCGTGCCCGAGGGCGAGCCGTCGATCTCGACCGAGATCGGCGTCAGGGTGCGCGTCGTCGACGGGAGGCCCAGGACGACCAGGCTGTCGCCGTCGGTCCACGCCATCGACGAGACCGAGCTGATCGACTGGGCGATCGTCCGCAGTCCGTCGATCGCGAGCTGCGGCGACGCCTCCGTGCCGAGCCGATGGACCCGCCCGATCACCACCGTGGTGTCCGAAGTGTTCGGGTCCTCGACCAGCAGGGCGATCCGGGCTCCGTCCGTGGCGACGCGGACCTGCTTGACGGTCCCCTGCAGGCCGGTCACGTTCACCGGGACCTCGTGGCCGTTCTCGACCGCCCGCAGCGACGGGTTGTTCGGGTCGGAGTCCACCGCCCACAGCGTGCCCGTGCCGTCCCAGCTCGGCGAGGAGAGCCCACCGGACGCGCTGGTCAGGACCGGCTCGGTCGGCGCCGTGGACGCGTGCAGCGAACTGACGTAGACCGCACCGCCGTTCTTTGTCACGGTCGCGACCGCACCGTCACTGCGCGGCGACACCGCGAAGCTGCCGATCCCGCCGCCGGCGGCGGACGCGGCGGCCGACAGCAGCGCACCCGACACCGGCTGCGGGTCCGCCGAGCCACCGGAACCGGAGGCCGACGGGGGAACGCTGACCAGATGACGGTCGGCGTTCAGGTAGTACACCGTGCCGGACGGGTCGAGCGGACTCATCGCCTGGTAGAGGTTGCCGCCGTCCGCGCTGCACTGCTCCGGGCCGTTGTGACCCTGGTAGAGCGCGACGGACTGCACCGCCACGGAGGGCTCACCCGAGGCGGAGACGTCGACCTCGCTCAGCGTGTCGTACAGCTGCGCGGCCATCGCCTGGCACGACACGTCGGCCCACTGCGCGCCCTGGCCCAGCGTGAGATACGCCTTGATCTGGGAGCCGCTGGTGTCCAGGTCGATGGAGGAACCCGGCGGGAACGCGTTGGCCACCACGGGCGACAGCCACTTGCTCGGCCCGGCCAGCAGTTGGCGGGCCGCGTACGTCATCGGGTCGATGTGGCTGCGGATGTAGACCGGATCGGCCACCAGCGGACTGCGGCCCCCGCTGGTGGTGCCGCCGTCGGCCGGGTAGTACAGGTTGACCGACTCGTATATCCCGGGGAAGTCCTGCTCGGTGAGCAGGATGCCCTGCGGCAGCGAGGTGATCCGCCACTGGCCCTGGGCGTTCTTCTGGAAGACGAAGTTCTCGCTGACCGTCTGCTGGTCGCCCGGAGCGTACGAGCCGTGCGCGTCCAGGGTCGCCATCCGACGGCCGGTGACCGAGACAGTGACCTGCTTGCCGTTGTCCGACGTCTGCGACGGCGAGCCGCGCTGGTCCAGCACCGTGAGCTGAGCCCCGGGTTCCCAGGACGTGCCCGGTGCCAGGTACTTACGGGCGTTGGTGTAGTCCGCCTCGTCGCTGGCGAGGTCGTCGAGGAACCCGGTGAGCAGCGCCGACGGCGACTCGTTGTCCTTCGGCGGCACGGCGATGAGCTGCACCGTCGAGTCCTGCGCGGTACCGGTCTGCTGGCCCCCGACGGAGGGGATCGGCCCGCTGGAGGGCATGGCGGCGCATCCGACGACCAGCAGCGCGCTGCCGGTCACCGCCACCATGCTCACCGTGCGACGACGGCTGTTCGCCTGGCCCATCTCACTTCTCTCCATCGTTGCCGCCGTTGCGGGACGGGGCTTCGCTGCCTGCCAAGCCGACCGGTGCGGCGTCCTCCGCCGGAGCTGCGGTCGCCGACTCGCACGCCTCCTTGGGCACGACCACCTGCGCTCCGCCGGAACCGAGCGCGAGCCCGGGGACCGTGCCCAGATCCGCCGGATTGCTCGCCGGTCCCTGCCGGGCCGGACCCGGCAGCGCGGGGATCACCGAACCGTACCCCAGCACCCCGCCGAGCCCCGGGCCGAGGCTCGGCTGCTGCCCGGACAGGTCCGTCTCGCCGACGCCACCCACGCCGCCCACACTTCCCGCACCCGCAGCGCGCACGTGCCCCGAGGCACGGCCGCCGGTGGCTCCTGCCGCCAGCACCGCCGTCGCCCCGGCCGGACGGGCCCGCCGGTAGGGACTGCCGGACACGTCGAGACCTCGGTTGCCCCGGGAGTCCCCCGGCTCCAGCGGGATCGGCGAGCGCGAGATCTCCGCCCCGGCGTTCCGCGGGATGGTCAGCCGGAACTGCGAGCCTCCGCCCGGCTCACCCCACGCGTGCAGCCAGCCGCCGTGCAGCGCGGCGTCCTCCAGCGCGATGGACAGACCCAGGCCCGTGCCGCCGGTGGTACGCGCCCGAGCCGGGTCGGCGCGCCAGAAGCGGTTGAAGACGCGGGCCGCCTCACCGGGCTTGAGCCCGATGCCCCGGTCACGCACGGCCACGGCCACAGCGCCGTCGCCGGCGGCGAGCCGGACGTCGATGTCCCGGCCCTCGCCGTGCTCCAGGGCGTTGACGACCAGGTTGCGCAGAATGCGCTCGATGCGCCGCGGATCCACCTCGGCAACGACGGGCTCGTCCCCGCCGACCACGTGGATGGTGCTGCCCTTCCGCTTGGCCAGCGGGTCGGCGCCCTCGATCACCCGGGCGACGACGTCGCGCAGGTCCGCCGGCTCCGAGTCGAGGATGGCCGCGCCCGCGTCGAAGCGGCTGATCTCCAGCAAGTCCGCGAGGAGCGACTCGAAACGGTCCAGCTGGTTCTGCAGCAGCTCGGCCGAGCGGGCAGCCGCCGGGTCGTCGAAGTCCTCGCGGGACTCGTAGAGCAGGTCCGCGGCCATCCGAACGGTCGTCAGCGGTGTCCGCAGCTCGTGCGAGACGTCGGAGACGAAGCGACGCTGCACCCGGGAGAGCTCCTCCAGCTGCCGGATCTGCGCCTGGAGCGCCCCCGCCATCCGATTGAACGATTCTCCAAGACGGGTGATGTCGTCGGTACCGGAGACCTTCATCCGCTCCTCGAGCCGCCCGGAGGCGAGCTGCTCGGAGATCTCGGCGGCCATCCGGATCGGCGTCACCACCTGGCGCACCACGAGCCAGGAGATGGCTCCCAACAGGATCACCACGAAGACCCCGGCGGTCGCCAGCGTCCCCGAGACCAGACTGAGTGTCTTGGTCTCCTGCGTGAACGGAAAGACGTAGTAGAGCTGGTACGAGCTGACGTCCGGAACGGCGATCTGCTCGCCCACCACCATCCCCGGCTCGCTCGGCGTGCCGTTGAGGTAGGTGACGGTGGAGAAGGAGCCCTCCGGGGTGCCGTTGGCCGCGGCGACCCGCGTCTGGAGCTCCGCCGGGATCGTCTGCGGATCCACGTGGCCGGTGTCGCGCACCGCCCGCAGTGCGGGGCTGGTGTCGCTCGCCACGGTGTCGCCGGGCAGCATGCCCAGTACGTAGTAGGAGCCCGCGCCACTGGCCGCCAGCGAGTGGACCTGCTCGGTCATCACGTCGCCGACGTCGACCGAGTAGGTCGGACCGCCGGCCGTCGCCGAGCCCGCAGCGGCCTTGTGCGTGTCGGTCCCGAGGCTGCTGGTCGCGGCCTTGGCCGCGGCGAAGCCACTGTCGGCCTGCGTCTGCGCGGACTGCAGCTTGGCCTGGAGCAGGCCGTTGCGAACCTGGTTCATCACCACGATGCCCAGCAAGGCGACGACGCCCACGGACAGCACCAGGGTGGTCGCCACGACACGCAGCTGGATGGAGCGACGGTACAGACCCACAGCACGCCGGAAAGGGCTGCGCAGGCGTCGGCCGACCAGGACGAGCAGCGCACGAGTGCTGCCGTCCGTGGCGGCCCGACCGCTCCTGCTTCTCCGACCGTCCGTGCTCTTCCGACCGTCCGCGGTGTCCCGGCTGTCCGCAGCGTTCCGGCTCTCGTCGGTGCCGGTCGACTGCCCGCCGTCCTGGTCGGGCAGGACGGCGGGCGTCTGACCAGTCATCTCAGTTCGGTCCCGCCTTGTAGCCGACACCGCGCACGGTCACCACGATCTCGGGACGCTCAGGGTCCCGCTCGATCTTCGACCGGAGTCGCTGCACATGGACGTTGACGAGGCGGGTGTCCGCGGCATGGCGGTAGCCCCAGACCTGCTCCAGCAGCACCTCACGGGTGAAGACCTGCCACGGCTTGCGCGCCAGCGCGACCAGCAGGTCGAACTCCAGCGGCGTGAGCGGGATGCTGCGGCCGTCACGCTTGACCGAGTGGCCGGCCACATCGATGACCAGGTCACCGATGGCCAGCTGCTCCGGGCTCGGCTCCTCGGCACGACGCAGACGCGCGCGCACGCGGGCGACGAGCTCCTTCGGCTTGAACGGCTTGGTCATGTAGTCGTCCGCACCGGACTCCAGACCCACGACCACGTCGACGGTGTCCGTCTTCGCGGTCAACATCACGATCGGTACGCCGGACTCGGCACGGATCTGCCGGCAGACGTCGATCCCGTCCCTGCCCGGCAGCATCAGGTCCAAGAGTACGAGGTCGGGTTTGACCTCACGGAAAACGGCCAGGGCCTTGTCACCATCGGCAACGAAGCTCGGCTCGAATCCCTCCCCCCGCAGCACGATGCCAAGCATCTCGGCCAGAGCAGTGTCGTCATCGACGATCAGGACGCGTCCCTTCATAGTCTCCATGCTCTCATCTCTGAAACGTGACCTGGGGCACAGTCGGCGAGACTTCCGCCACTCGTTCGAGCAACGAGCGGGTGACGGGCCTGACAACGAGTGTGACAGGTGGGACAGGTGACACTAGTGAAACGCAGTGAAGCCCCCTGACACATGGTCAGGGGGCTTCACTGGAAAGATTGTTCGGCGGCGTCCTACTCTCCCACAGGGTCCCCCCTGCAGTAC
>NZ_JBGCCR010000052.1:0-30970 GCF_041262485.1 Streptacidiphilus sp. BW17
TAGGTGCCGGTGTATCCAGTGCCACCGTGCTGCAGGAACGACCCGTCGGCGTACAGGCCGTCCGCGTAGGAGCCGGGAGGACCCGCGGTGAACGCAAGGGTGGGCGAGATCCCCGCCACGCCCTGGGCGATCTTCGACCCGTCCTCGCCGAGGGCGCCGCGGATGATCACCACGCGGCACAGGTCCAGGCGGTTCGCCCCGGTCGAGACAGTGGTGCCGCTCGCCTGGGGCAAGAGCGTCGGATCGGGGACGAAGTGGTCGACAGCCGCACAGTGGTTGGCGATCTGATTGGCCGTCAGAGAGGAGTAGACGAGGTTCGCGGTGTCCAGCAGCGACTGCGGAGCGCCGATCTCCCAGTCCCACCAGTTCCCGTACCCGTAGGTGGGCAGGCCGCCGGAAGCCGAGTACGCCAACGCGGTCAGGAAATCCAGGCCGGCGATGACGTCCGCCAGCACCGAGGCATTGCCGCTGTAGGCAGTCCCGGGTGTGACGTAGGCCAGCGCGAGGGTCTCCAGCCGGTTGAAGCTCGCCGTGACGTTGGCCGAGTTGGTGCCGAGCGCGAGGTCACTGAACAACTGGGCGGAAGTCGAAGAGGCTTCCAGCAGGGAGAGGTATGTGGTCGCCTTTGCGCTCAGGTTGGCCAGGGCCGTCGCGTACACGGGATTCGTCGCGTCGATGGCGCCGCCGCTGGTCAAGTCCGCCCATTGGGCGCGCACGGTGGCGAAGGGGTCCGTGGTCGTTGCGGCAGCGGCCCGGTGGGGGAAGGTGGTGGCGAGGGCAAGGCCGAGGCCCGCGACGGCGGTGGAACGCAGGAAGGTACGACGGGGCCAGGATGACGGCACGATGGATGTCTCCAGAGAATGGGGGCGTCGCAGTGGCGTGGGGACTGGTTGTCGGTGAAGGGGTTCGGGGTCGGGGTGCTCCGGCGGCAGGTCATGTCACCTGACGCCGGAGCGCCCGACCTGTGGCCTAGTGGCCGGTTTCGGTCACGGTGACGTCGTCGAGGGACGCGGTGCCGGTGGCGGCGGTGTGGTTGTAGAAGACGACCGCGTGGGTGGTGTGGTGGCCGGTGGTGAAGGTGAGCGTGCCCTGGTCCCACGTGGTGCCGGTGATCGCGGCACTGGCCGGCGTGCCGCCGTAGCCCTTCACGCCGAGTACTGCCTGGTCTGCGGCGTCGGAGAGTTCGCCGAAGCCGCTAAGCGTGTAGGTGGTGTCCGGCTTGACGGTGATGACCTGCTCGGTGGACGAGTTGGCGCCGAGTTGGAGCGCGAAGCTGCCGGCCAACGCGGGAGCGGCGACGGAAGCGGTGCCGGACGCGGTCCACGGTGCGAGCGATCCGGTCTCGAAGCCGCCGTTGGCCACACGCTGGGTGTCCTCGATCAACGGCCCGTCGGGGGTGCCGGGGCGGACCTGGACCTGGCCGAGAGCCAGCGGGCCGGCGCCGGCGAGCTGCACCTTGACGTAGCGCCCGGCGAGTCCGGTCGGGATGACGGTGGGGCCGCTCGCCCCGCGCATGGTGGTGTCTCCCTTGTACTCCACGGTGTGGAAAGTGGAGTGGTAGACGCTCATCACCCAGGTACCAGGCCGGGTCTGGAGCCACTGGTTGGGCGGGATCGGGGTCGTCGGCGCGGTGGCGTCCGGGTTGTCGGAGACGATGACGTAGTAGTTCTTCACCGACGGTTGTCCGCTGGCCCCGGTGACGGCGATCGCGCCGATGTGCTGGTCGTGGCCGAGGTCGACCTGCCACCACGCCTGCGGGTCGGCGCCTGTCTCGCTGAACGAGCCGCCGGCGAGTCCTTCGTCGTTGCCGCCGTTGACGGCGAGGTCGGCGGTGTCGTTGCCGTCGGTGGAGGACTGGGTTGCGGGCTTGCCCAGGGCCAGGTCGGGGTCCTGGACGATCGCGGTGCTGTGCTGCACGCCGGCGCCCAGGCGTGCGGTGAGGACGGTGTCGCCGAGAGAAGCGTCCCAGCCGACGTGGACCTGTGCGGTGGTGGACCATGAGGCACCAGCTGCCAGTGCGGGGACGGTGCGCTGGGCCGGGACGGCGACGATGCCCTGGGACCCGGAGACGCCGAGCGTGGTGGGTCCGGTGGTGGAGGTGGTGGTGTTGGTGACGGTGAGCGGCACCGAGGTGGTCTGACCACGGGTCAGCAGGCAGGTGCCGGGGAGCTGGAAGGCCGCGGTCAGCGGTCCGCTGTCCGTTGCCCTTCCGGTGGTGGCGGCCGTGAAGGTGCGGGTGGCGTCGACCCAGCCGCAGCTGTCCGACCCCAGGTCGTGACCGCCGCCCCAGATGATGGCGCCCTGGACGTGGGCTTTGAGGTAGTCCAGTTCCTCGGCCCAGGAGGCGCCGTCCATGAAGGCGTCCGAGCCGTGGTCCCACTGTGGCCAGATGTAGGGGTAGACGGGCTGGTCGGGGGCGATCTGCTGGTCGTTGGCGACCGCCTCGTCCAGCCGGGTGGTCCAGGCGGCCAGGTCCGCGGCATTGAGGTCGGTGCTGTAGGTGTACAGCGAGGGCGCGAAGAAAGTCAGGCCCTCCTGGTGCAGTTCAGCGTTCTGGCCGATCTCGGCCGGCGTCATGGACCAGTCGTAGTCGTACGCCCCCAGCGGCTGCGAGGCCGGGATCACCTCCCGGGTCCACTGCAGGAGCGTCTGCCAGGCCTGGAAGTCGTTGGTGGCCTGCTCGGCGGGTGTGCCCGCGGTGGCGTCGATGCCCTCGAAGTCCAACGTGATCGGAGAGGACGCCGGGACCGAGGCCGCAATGAACCTGATCTTTGCCTGGTAGTCGCTCTTCGGGGGCATCTTGCAGCTGAACGCCGTGGTGTTCGCGCAGCTGATGCTCCACGAGTCGTACACCACGCCCGACGCGGCAATCCCCTCGTTCCGCTGCACGTTGACGTCGGTGTACGCGGTGTTGTCGAAGAGACGGAAGGCGGAGCCAGTGCCGGACACCGCGGGGGTAGCCGATGCGGGAAGAGCAGGGAGGGCCGCTGTCACCGTGGCGGCTATCGCGGTGGCCAGAACGAACAGTCGCCTCTTGGCTATGGGGAGCAACGAAAGGGTCCTCACTCGCGGAGCGGATGCATGGGTCGGAGGCCGATGGTCGGGACAGGTGTCGACCAGCGGCGGGAATGCGGAATTACGCGTGACGGCGCTGTGGGGCCGGCGGGTGCGGATCGACGTGGCTGTCTTCTGGACGTGTCGCCCCACGTCCCAGGTGCGGGGGCGACGGGTTCGCTCAGCTGTCGTAGACCACACCCGAGGGCGCGATCCCCACGTCGGAGTTCAGATTCGCGTCGTTGTAGCTGCTGTTGTCGTACAGCGTGAACGCCGTTGCGGGTGGACGGACGCGGCATCGGTGGTCATGGGCAGTGCGCCGGTGAGAACCGCGATGGCGGGGTGGCGAGCATAGTTCTCAGTCGGCCCGATGCGAAGCACTTCATTGCGACCCTCGTCCATAGGTCGGATGTCTGACGGGGACGAAGATGCTCCGCTTGCTGATCCGGCGTCAATACCACCGCCGCTTACCGAACAATTCAAAAGACTTCAGAAGGTATCGGTAGTGGACGGCGACGGCGGGACGGAGCTCCGCAGGAGTCGCGGACGACCAGACCTGGCTGGAGGGTGACGTGCCGGACCGGTACGGCGGCGCCGTGGCGGATCCGCTGCACCAGGGTGTCCACTGCCATCGAGCCCACGGCGCGCTTGGCCGGGGCGATGGCGCTCAACGGGATCCCGGCGAAGCCGGCCACGTCGTCGTCGTAGGAGACGATCGCCAGGTCCTGGGGGATCCGCAGCCCGCGGGCCTGGGCGAACTGGGAGAGCATGACGGCCTCCGGATCACTGTGCACCACCACCGCGGTAACACCCTGCCGACACAGGGCGTCGAGGGTGTCGGCGATCCTCTGGTCCGCACCGTTCTCCTCCGGCCCGATCTGGGGCACCTCGAAGACGGGCAGGTCGACGTCGAGGGCCAACTGCCTCCTCGCGCGCTGGTACCCGTCGACGACCCGGCGCTTTGTGGGGCCGACGGCCTTGGTGACCAGGGCGATTCTGCGGTGCCCCAGTCCGGCGAGGTATTCGACCGCGAGCCGCGCCCCGGCCACGTGGTCACTGATCACATGGTCGAGACGGTCCAGGACCTTGTCGGGGTCGAGCCGGCGCTCGACCAGGACCACGGGCACCGGCAGGGCCAGCAGTTCGTCAGGGAACAGCGCATAGCCGTCCTCGTCCGTCGGCCCGACCAGCACCAAGCCGTGGCAGCCGGCCTGCACCAGCGACCTGATGGCAGCCATGTCGCGCAGGTCGTTGTAGCGCGACATCACCAGCGACTGGCGGGCGTTGAAGCGGGCGACGGCCTCGCCCACCCCGCCCAGGACCGCACGGAAGTAGCCGCTGTCCGGCAGGAGGACGCCCAGCTGCAGGGGGACATCCGCCCCGCTGCGGGCGGGGCCGTCGTCAGCCCGCGGCAGGGTGACGCCGCCGTGGAACCGCTGCGCCAGGCCCGCGCGGACGAGGTCGTCGACGTCCTTGCGGACGGTCACGTCCGACACTCCCAGGAGCTTGACCAGGTCACTCGTCCTGATCGATCCCTTGGCGCGCAGCTCCGCGAGAAGCATCTCCCGGCGTTCTGGTGACAGCACAGCCCACCCCCTGCATCGGTAGCGCGGCCGGACGTGTCGTCAGCCACTTCTGTTTGCTTCTGAACTGGGGGGTTTGCATTGACACCCCTTCGTTCGACTTACATGCTAGCCGTCGTCGCCGCAGAAACATCTGATGAATCTTCTCGGATGGCATCGCTGCGCGCGTGAATGTCAGTTGAAAGGAGGTCACATGGCACTCACCGACCATCAGGTCGGCGCGAAAGAGTCCACCCCCGCCGACCCACGAGCGACAGTGTCCCAAAGGACGTCCGGGCCGCGTCTGTCGCACCGGATACGGCGGGACAAGGTCCTGCTCGCGATGATGCTCCCGGGAGTGCTCTACTTCCTCGTCTTCCAGTACGCCGCGATGGCGGGCAACGTCATCGCCTTCGAGAACTACGTCCCCTACATCGGGGTCATGCACAGCCAGTTCGTCGGACTGGCCAACTTCCAGGCCCTGTTCTCGGATCCCACGTTCTGGTCGGCGACTCTGAACACGGTCGAACTGGCGCTGCTCCAGCTGGTGTTCTTCGTCCCGGTCCCGCTGGCGCTGGCGCTGCTGCTGCACAGCCTGCTCTCGGGGCGGATCCGCAAGTTCATCCAGAGCGTGGTCTTCCTGCCGCACTTCATCTCCTGGGTGATCGTCGTCGCCCTGGTGCAGGAGATGATCGGCCCGGGCGGTGTCATCGACAACGCCGTGTCCGGCGGCGGCCATCCGGTGCTCACGATCTTCGGCGACCCGTCATGGTTCAAGCCGCTGATGGTCGCGGAGGTGATCTGGAAGGACTGCGGCTGGGCCACCATCATCTTCACCGCCGCACTGTTCCAGGTCGACGAGCAGCTGTACGAGTCCGCCGCGATGGACGGCGCGGGCCCGTGGCGCAGGTTCTGGCATGTGACGCTGCCCGGAGTGCGGCCGGTACTGGTGCTGGTCCTGATCATGCGGATCGGCAGCGTGCTCACGGTCGGGTTCGACCAGGTCATGCAGCAGCGGGACGTCTTCGGCCACCAGGTCGCCGAGGTCCTGGACACTTATGTGTTCTTCCATGCGACGGTCGACAACGACTGGTCCACCGCAGCAGCGGCGGGGCTGTTCAAGGGCGTGGTCGGACTGGTTCTGGTGCTGGCGGCAAACAAGGTCGCCCACCGGCTGGGCGAGGGAGGGGTCTACCAGTGAGCCTTTCAGCAGTCGCGTCCGTGCGCCGCCTCCTCCTTGCCCCCACTCAGCGTCCGTCCTGGCAGGAGAGCCCGAGGCCGCTCACCCAGGCGGCCAAGGGCCTGGCTCTCGCCGTGATCGTCGTGGCGGTGCTGCTTCCGTTCTGGATCGTGCTCTCCACCAGCCTGTCCCCGCTCAACGAGGTGAACCGAGGCGGCGGCTACACGCTCTGGCCCGACCATCCCACTTTGCAGGCCTACCGCGACATCACCAGATCGGGCCTGATCAGCCATGCCACCGTGGTTTCCGTCCTGCTCGTCCTGATCGGCACCGCCACGTCGCTGGCCTGCACCATCCTGCTGGCCTACGCACTGTCACGGCCGAATGTCGTCGGCGGACGCCTGGTGCTCAAGTGCGTGCTGGTCGCCTTTCTCTTCCCGCCCGGCATGATCCCCAGCTATCTGATCGTCAGCCAGCTGCACCTGGTCAACAACTACTCGGCGCTGGTCCTCCCGACCGTCATCGACGTGTTCAACCTGGTCGTCCTGCGCGGCTTCTTCCAGGGCCTGCCCACCGAGTTGTACGAAGCGGCCCGGCTGGACGGGGCCGGCGAGGCCCGCATCCTGCTGCGCATCGTGCTGCCGCTGTCCAGGTCGGTGGTCGCTGTCGTCGGCTTCTTCTACGGCGTCGCCTACTGGAACGACTACTTCAAGGGCCTGTTCTACCTCAGCGGCGCCGACAAGTGGCCGCTCGGCACTCTGCTGCGGATGCTCGTCATCGGCGGCAACAGCCCCGACTCCAGCGGCCAGAGCCTGGCGACCCTCCAGATCAACGCGCAGGCCGACCTGATGGCCACGATCGTGGTGGCGGTGGTCCCGATCGCCCTGGCCTACCCGTTCCTGCAGCGCTTCTTCTCCCGCGGCGTGCTCACCGGCGCAGTCAAGTCCTGACCGGCCCACCGACCCACCGGCCCATCGGCCCGCCCGACAAGCCTCCCCTCCCCTCCCCGCACCTGCCTGTCCCACCCTCTGCACCATTCCACTTGCGCCGAACAGGGGTACCCCCATGTCCAGTGACTTCTCCCGCCGCTCCCTGCTCAGATGGACCGGTGTCGGCATCGCAGCCGCCGCGGCTACTCCTCTGCTCGCCGCGTGCGGCTCCGGCGATTCCAGCGGCTCGGTCTCCAACGCCGGCAAGAAGCTCGCCGCATGGCCGACCTACGTGCCCAGCGCCGCCGTGCGATACGACCTGCCTGCGCTGCCCAACAACGGCGCACCTGGTGTGCTGCACTACCCGGCGCTGCCGCTGAAGCCGTCGGTTACCGGGACTCCCGGTGACGGGTCAACCGTCACCGCGCTGACCTTCAGTTACGGCGCCCCGGTCAAGCTCGACTCCTCCAACCAGCTGTTGGCCGCTGTCGGCAAGGCGCTGGGCGTGGACTTCAAGCCCAACTTCGTCGTCGACAACGGCACCAGTTTCGCCGCCGCACAGACCACTATGCAGGCCAGTGGCAACCTGCCCGACCTGATCGGTGGCACCAACTCACTGCCCGCGGCCTTCATCGAGGCCGAGTGTGCCGACCTGACGCCGTACCTGTCCGGCGACGCGATCAAGGACTACCCCAACCTCGCCTCCATCCCGACCCGCGGCTGGGAGCTCGCGGGCCGGATCGGCGGCAAGATCCTCACCGTCCCGATCTACCGCTACAACGCCCCGCTGCAGGGCTACCTCGCCAACCGCACCCGGTTCCAGGCCGCCGGCGCCTGGGGCACGAACCTGTCCCCCGACCAGTTCCTGGCCGCGGCCCAGTCCATGACCGGATCCGGACGCTCCGTCCTCGGCACCCCCGGCTCCGTCCCCTTCGGCTACCCCTTCCACGTAGGCGCAGCCGGCGCCCCGCGCAATTGGCAGCTCCAGGGCGGGACCTTCACCCATATGTTCGACACTCCGGAGTTCCAGCAGGGCCTGGAGACCATGCAGAACTTCTACGCCAAGGGCCTGTACAGCCTGGACGCGCTGACCGCCACGGGCGCCGAGGGCACCGCCAAGCTCCTGGGCCAGACCTGGGACTCCGTCTTCACCGGCCTCGGCGGAATATCCACCACCTTCGCGCAGGTCAACGGCGCCTTCGACGTCGACATCCTCAACCCCTATGGCAGCAACCCGAAGGTGTGGGGCGGCGACGTCGTCTTCAACGGTGTCACGATCAAGAAGTCCTCGCCGGCCCGGATCAAGATGCTGCTGCGGATCCTCGACTTCCTGGCCGCGCCCTTCGGCAGCAAGGAGTGGGAACTGCTCAACTACGGCATCGAGGGAGTGCACTTCACCCGCGGCGCCGACGGCTCCCCCTCCCTGCCCACCGCACTGGGCCAAGTGGAGAACGTGACCAACGTGCCCTTCAAGTACCTGGCCCAGCAGCCTCAGCCGCTCTTCCAGCCCGGCGCACCGCAGATCGCCCAGAGCATCTACAACGCCTTCAAGACCCAGCTGCCGATCGTCGTCGCCGACCCGTCCGTGCCCTACCAGTCGGGATCGGCGACCTACGGTGCGGAGATCAACGGCTTCACCCAGGCGGGGAACTCGGCCGTCGCCGACGTGGTCAGCGGCAAGCAGTCGCTCAAGAGCTGGGCGGGCACCGTGGCGCAGCTGAAGAGCCAGTTCAAGATCGACCAGATGGCCACGGAATTCGCCCAGGGCTACACCGCCGCGCAGAAGAGCTAGCCCGCATCGGCCTGCGCGGATCAAACCCCGCTCTGATCCGCCCTGGCACCACCGCACGTCACCATGTTCCAGCGAGGAGTGCCCCGTATGACCATGCAGCCCTGGTTCGCCGACGCCAAGCTCGGGATCTTCCTGCACTGGGGAATCTACGCCGTGGACGGGATCACCGAGTCGTGGTCCTTCTACGGCGGGGACGTCCCCTACGAGAAGTACATGAAGCAGTTGGACGGCTTCACCGCGAAGAACTACGACGCCGAGGCGTGGGCCGGTCTGTTCGCCCGGGCCGGCGCCCGCTACGCGGTACTCACCGCCAAGCACCACGACGGCGTCGCGCTGTGGGACACCGCCCAGTCCGACCTGTCCGTGGCGAGCCGCACCCCGGCCGGACGCGACCTGCTCGCTCCCTACGCCGACGCCTTGCGTCGCCACGACCTCAAGGTCGGCTTCTACTTCTCCCACCTCGACTGGTCTCACCCCGACTACCCGACGCTGCGTCACCAGGATCCCGAGCGTCCCTGGATGGCGGACAACCCGTACACCATGCCGCCGGAGGGCAAGGAGGACCCGGAGGGGTGGGAGCGTTTCCTCGCCTTCCACCGCGGGCAGCTGCGCGAACTGGTCACCGGATACAACCCCGACCTGCTCTGGTTCGACGGCCAGTGGGAGCGCTCGGAACGGCAGTGGCGGATGAAGGAGCTGCGCGACGAACTGCTCGGAATGAAGCAGGACATGATCCTCAACGCCAGGATGCTCGGCTACGGCGACTACGCCACCCCTGAGCAGGGCGTTCCGATCACGCCCCCGGACGGGCCCTGGGAGCTCTGCTACACCGTCAACAACTCCTGGGGCTATCGCGGATTCGACCGGGACCACAAGTCGGTGGGCCTGCTGGTGCGGACCTTCGCCGAGACGATCTCCGCGGGCGGCAACCTGCTCCTTGACGTCGGCCCGAAGGAGGACGGCACCATCACCCCCGAGCAGACGTCCCGGCTGGAGGGGCTCGGTGCCTGGATCCGCCGCAACGCGGAGGCTGTCTACGGCACCGAGCGCGGCCTGCCGGCCGGCCACCACTACGGTCCTTCCACTCTCTCCAAGGACCGCCGCACCCTCTACCTCCACTGCCTCGATGCCCCCCGCACATTCGTCACCGTGCGCGGCCTGGTGAACGCGGTCAAGCGGGTCTCCGTGCTGGGCACCGGCGAGGTGCTCGCGCACCGCACCTTCGGTGGCTTCCAGCACGTGCCCGGCGTCCTGAGCATCGACGCACCGGCCACCGCCGACCCGCACATCACCGTCCTCGCCGTGGAGTTGGACGGCGAACTGGAGCTGTACCGGGGAGCCGGGCACGGCTGACCGCTGGTCCAGGTCCACACCGCGGCCCGTGCCGAACGAACGTGGCGACGCAACCAGCAGGCCCCTGCAGCCCGCCCTGTGCCCCACAGGCTCGTGCGCAACACGTCGGGCCTCAAATCCACATCACAAGGAGCCCACCGTATGTCTGTGCCCCGGCTGAAGTCCGGCACCGCGGCACCGCACCGTCCGCGCACCCTGCTCGCCATGGACCCCGCGCTGCTGCCCAGCCTGTTCGACGAAGCCGCACTGGCCCGCCTGAGCGAACTCACCGACACCACCCCCGGCCTGATCCTCCAGGACCTCGACCAACCGGATCAGGCCGCCGCCCTCGCGCGGGCCGAAGTCCTCCTCGCCTGCTGGGGCTGCCCCCCGCTCGACGAACGGCTTCTCGCCGCCGCACCGAACCTGCGGGCGGTGGTGTACGCGGCAGGGTCGGTCAAGGGCCTGGTCACCGACGCCTGCTGGCAACGCGGGATCCAGATCTCCTCCGGCGCGGCAGCCAACGCTCTGCCCGTCGCGGAGTACACCGTCGCCGCGATCCTGCTCTCCAACAAGAACGTCCTGGCCATCCGTGACCAGTACCGCGGCGTGCGCGGTATGCACGACTGGCGCGGACAACTCCACGACCTCGGCAACTACCGGCGCACGATCGGGATCGTCGGCGCCTCGCTCATCGGCCGGCGCGTCATCGAGCTCCTGCGCCCCCACGACCTGCAGATCCTGGTCCACGACCCCTACTTGAGCGACCACGAGGCCGCGCAGCTCGGAGTCCGGGCCGTGGGCCTGGACGAGCTCTGCTCCGCCTGCGATGTCGTGACCCTGCACGCCCCGGAACTCCCCTCCACCCAGGGCATGCTGAACAAGGGCCGGCTGGCGCTGATGCGCGACGGCGCGACTCTCATCAACACCGCCCGCGGCTCCCTGGTCGACACCGACGCCCTGACCGCCGAACTCGTCTCCGGCCGGCTGCGGGCCGTCCTCGACCACCTCGAACCGGAAGTCCCGGACGCCGACTCGCCCCTGTACGACCTGCCCAACCTCCTGCTCACCCCGCACATCGCCGGCTCCTTCGGCAACGAGTTGCACCGCCTGGGTGACCGCGCCCTGGACGAACTCGCCCGCTACACGGACGGCCTGCCCATGGCGCAGGCCGTCCACCCCGACCGACTCGACCGCATCGCCTAGGACCATCCACCCGGCGGGCCGGACCGCCGAAACCGAACCGTCACCGGTCCTGACCTGACGACGACTCTGCTGCTCTTCGGAGCCAAGCGGCTTCCAGATTCCGCCAGGGCACTCGGCCAGTCGCTGCGCATCCTCAAGAGCGAGACGGCATCCATGACGTCAACTTGAAGGAGTGGGGGCGACGCTTCTAGGCCGGACCGCTCCCGTGTGTCGGAACTGGCCCGGCCTGTCGGGCTGTGCTTGCTGGTTCAGCCGCTGGTCTCCGAGGGGTCGGTGATGCCGCGGTCCGGCGCCGCCTCTCCGGCGACCGACTGCTCCTCGGCGGTCGGCTGCTCCTGGGCCTGCTCGGTGTCAGGCCCTGGGGTGTTGTTCGCGTCGTCGCTGTTGGCGCCTCCGCCGCCCCAACCGGGCATGTTCGCTCCCCCGTCCCGTATGGCTACTGGTCTCGCCATCGTGGCAGCCAGCCCACGCCGCGGAAATGGGGACGTATGAAGTCGGGCCGACTGCTCCGTTTACATCCGGAGCAGCCGGCCCGTCGCGCTCTGCATGCGGCCCGCACGGGCGTGGTGCGCTGAGTTCGACGGTAGAGCCGAGCACCGTCGCCATCCTGGCCGACCCCGAACAGGTTGCCGTGGGCGGTCGGGGTGGGGCGGCCGACGAACCGTGTTCCCTCCGGCATGCGCCAGCCGCGGACTCGCCTCCTTTGGATCCGCTCAGGCATCACGCACCGTCCTTGAAGTCACGCGCCTTGATCTTGGCGTAACGGCCATCGGGGCCATGCCAGACGATGCCTTCCGCCCCGAGACGGCCGTAGGCGAGGACCGCGGCACGGATGCCCTCGAACGTGAGCTCCGGGCTGGGGAGACGCTGGGCGTCGGCGTGGGCGACGAGGCGGTGGCGGCGTTCCCGCTCCGGGTTCCCGTTGATCTTCGGGCCGATCAGTTCGTACGTGCCCGCCTTCCAGGGCACCGCGCCAGCGGCCTCCAGTGCCTCGGCGTGGAACTTCGCGAAGGCGGACTGCTCGATCGGCTCCCAGCCCATCGTCTTGCCCGTGACCTCATCGGTGGTGACGGGGACGTAGTTCGGCGGCGGGGTCTTGCCGGGCTTGAATTCACGGCGAGCCCACCAGTCGCCGGCCTCGTCGAGCATCACGCACGTGCCGTCGAGCTTGCGGGTGGGCTCGCCTTCGCCGTCGAAGACCCACTGGCAGTCGGGGTTGACCTCGGGCAGGACGTGGGCGCGGTCCTCGGGGTCGCGCTTGAAGACCGTGGGGATCTTACGCATGGGGTGCTGCTCCTTCGGGGTGCGGGGGGTGCAGGCGACGCGCACGCTGGGAAGTGGGGCGAGGAGGTGCTGGGATGGCGGCCGAGGAGAAGCCCCTAGCCGAGGCGGGGGCCCTTTGGTGGCCCTGCCCCAACTGCAAGTCCGACAACCGGGATGCTGTCCGCTGGGACGGCGGTACTGCCAGGTGGGAGCGGAGCGAGGACGGGACGGCACACACCTACCGGTACCTGATGAACTGGACGTGCGACAACTGCAAGCAGAACGGCCAGATAGTGTACCGGGCGCGGTAAGGGTCGGCGTCTGCACTGGCGCGGAGATGATGACGCCGTCCAGTCCGGCGGAGGCAAACCCTGCCCGCGCAGTCGGTTTCGTGGCCCACGGCCTGTGCCGGACCAGCGCACTGCCGCGCGGCTCGACGACCTCCAGCCCGAGACGGCGGCGATCGTGCACAGCCGGGGGTCCGTCGCGGGCAAGCGTGTACCAGGGTGCAGGGGAAGGCGTGCGCGATTGTCTCGGTCAGGGCCGCTCGGTCAGGGCCGCTCGGTCAGGGCCGCTCGGTGAGCTGGGCGTCGAGGTGCCGGGGCGGCTGTGCGAGGGCGATGTCGACGAGCATGTCCTCCTGGCCCCCCACGAGGCCGCGCCGACCGGCCTCCAGGAGGAGGGTGCGGGCGTCGACACCGTGGGTGCGGGACAAGGTCTCGGCGTGCCGCAGGAAGCTGGAGTAGACCCCGGTGTAGCCGAGTGTCAGCGTTTCGCGATCGACCCTGACCGGCCGGTCGTGCAGGGGTCGGACGAGGTCGTCGGCGGCGTCCTGGAGAGCGTGCAGGTCACAGCCGTGTTCCCAGCCCTCGAGTGTGGCGACGGCGATGAAGGCTTCGATGGGGCAGTTGCCGGCCCCCGCGCCGTGTCCGGCCAGCGAGGCGTCGATGCGCGTGGCTCCGGCCTCCGCTGCGATGAGCGAGTTGGCGACCGACAGGGACAGGTTCTCGTGTGCGTGGATGCCGATCTCGGTGGCGGGGTCGAGGACTTCGCGGTAGGCGCGGACCCGCTCACGTACCCCGTTCATGGTGAGGTGGCCGGCCGAGTCCGTGACGTAGACGCAGTGCGCTCCGTAGGACTCCATGAGTGCGGCCTGTCGCGCGAGTTCGGGGGCCGGGGCCATGTGGCTCATCATCAGGAATCCCGACACGTCCATGCCCAGTTCGCGCGCGGTGGCGATGTGCTGCGCGGCGACGTCAGCCTCCGTGCAGTGTGTGGCGATTCGCACCGAGCGCACGCCCAGCCGGAACGCGTGCTTGAGTTGCTTGACGGTGCCGATGCCGGGCAGCAGGAGCGTGGTGAGCCGGGCGTGGGTGAGGCCGGCCGCGACGGCCTCGATCCACTCCCAGTCGGTGTTGCTTCCGGGGCCGTAGTTGAGGCTTGTGCCGACGAGCCCGTCGCCGTGCGCCACCTCGATCGCGTCGACGCCGGCCGCGTCGAGTGCGGCCGCGATCCGGGCGGCGGTCTCGGGCCGGAGGCGGTGGCGGACGGCGTGCATGCCGTCCCGCAGGGTGACGTCCTGGATGAAGAGCCGCCTGGTCATTCCTTCGCCTCCAACAGGCGTGCGGCGATCCGTTCGCCGACGCGCAGGGCCGCCGAGGTCATGATGTCCAGGTTGCCCGCGAAGGGCGGGAGGTAATGGCCTGCGCCTTCCACCTCGAGCAGGACGGTGACCTGATGAGTTGCCGGGGTCTCGCCGATGAGGGTCTGCGGATGGTCGGTAACGGGTGTGATCTGTACCGGCTGCTTGAGTCGGTAGCCGGGGACGTAGGCCGCGACCTCGGCGACCATGTACTCGACCGACGTGGCGATCCGGTCGCGGACGCCCGGATCGGGGGCGTCGACGAGGCACAGGACCGTGTCGCGCATGATCAGCGGTGGCTCGGCGGGGTTGAGCACGATGATCGCCTTGCCACGGCCCGCGCCGCCGACCGATTCGATCGCGGCGGCCGTGGTCTCGGTGAACTCGTCGATGTTGGCGCGGGTGCCGGGCCCTGCGGATCTTGACGCGATCGAGGCGACGATCTCCGCGTACGGCACGGGTGCCACCTGGGAGATCGCCGCCACCACGGGGATCGTGGCCTGGCCGCCGCAGGTGACCAGGTTGACGTCCGGAGCGTCCAGGTGGCCCTCCAGGTTCACCGCCGGGACGACGAACGGGCCGAGTGCCGCCGGGGTGAGGTCGATCAGCCGCTTGGCGTGCGGCGCCAGGGCGCGGGCGTTGGCCTGGTGGGCCTTGGCCGAGGTGGCGTCGAAGACGACCTGGATGTCGTCGAAGTCGCGCATGGCCATGAGCCCCGCGACGCCCGCCGCGGTCGTCGGCACGCCGAGCCGTCCGGCCCGGGCCAGGCCGTCTGACTCGGGGTCGATGCCGACCAGCGCCGCGAGATCCAGGTGCTCGCTCAGCCGCAGTATTTTGATCATCAGGTCGGTGCCGATGTTGCCCGAGCCGATCACGGCGGCCTTGGCCCTGGTCTGCGCGGTCGGGTTCATTCCGGTGCCTCCGTTGCCTCCGTGAATGTCGCGCTGACCTCACCGATGCCGCTGAACTCGGCACGGAAGCAGTCGCCGGGCGCGACGGGCACCATGGGCCCCAGCGCGCCGGAGAGCACGATCTCCCCGGCTCGCAGCGGCTGGCCGTAGTGCTGTGCGGTCCTGGCCAGCCAGGCGACGGCGGTCAGAGGGTTGCCCAGGCAGGCCGCACCTGTCCCCTTCGAGACGACCTCTCGCTCGCGCCACATCGTCATCGCGCAGTCGGCCAGATCGAGGGTGCCGAGTTCCCGGCCGCGCGGGCCGAGGACGAACAGTCCCGAGGAGGCGTTGTCCGCCACGGTGTCCACGATGTCGATGTCCCATTCGGCGATCCGGCTGTCGACGATCTCCAGCGCCGCCACGACGAACGCGGTGGCGGCCGCGACCTCGGCCTCTCCGATATTCGTGCCGGACAGGTCCCGCGCCAGGACGAAGGCGATCTCCGCCTCGATCCTGGGCTGCAGCGTCCGGTTGATGTCGACGGACGCGCCGTCCGGGCTTTCCATGCTGTCGAGGAGCACGCCGAAGTCGGGCTGGTCCACGCCCAGTTGGGCGCGTACCGCCGGGTTGGTCAGACCGATCTTGCGGCCGACGACCCGGGCTCCGGCTGCCTCGCACTGCTCGACCCACGCCGCCTGGACCGCGTAGGCCGCGTCGATGTCACCGGCTGGCAGCAGGTCGCGCACCGGAGCGTGGGGGCGGTGCCGGGCCCGGGCTTCGGTGAGCTGCCGCAGCGCCTCGGTGGCGCCCGCGTGGAGTGTCCTGGAAGCCGGCGTCATGTCAGTCCACCTCGAAGGTCGTGCCGATGCCCATGCCGGTGATCCATTGCGGAACCGGTTCGTAGCTGGTCCAGACCAGTGGTCTGGCGACGGCGGCCAGTCCGACGAGCCAGGTCCGGATCTCGTGTCCGCCGCTGCCTGCCTGTTCTTCGAGACCGGCGTCGCCCAGTGCCACGACCGGTGCCGGGTCGGCGGTGCTGAGCTGTCTGAGGAACCAGGTGTCCCAGAGGAGGTTGACGTGAGCGTTGGGGTCGCCGCCCATCGCGCGGATCCGGGGTACGCGTACCGCGTCGTAGGCGTGCGGGTCCATGCGCCCGTGGATCACCGCGGTGCGCCGCTCGTCGGGCACCGAGGGGTCGCGCGGATCGTTCGGGGGCAGCCAGTGCGACAGTCCACCGCTGGCGATGACCAGGACCCGCCCGGCGAACGGCGACGCGCGCAGGGCTTCGCCGAGGGCCGTGCCCAGTTGGACGCAGCGCTCCATGCTCGGCAGCGGCGGTGCTGCGGTGTTGACGATCAGTGGCACGAGCGGGATACCGGCCGTGCCGCAGACCATGTCGTAGCTCTGCACCAGGCCGTGGTCGGCGGTCAGCGCGTAGGAGAGCGACAGGTCGAATCCGGCCTGGGCGAGCGCGTCGCGGACCGACCAGGCCAGCTCGGTGGCGACGGGCAGCGGTCCGGACCTGCTGCCGAAGTCGCCGAAGCCGGCCGCCTGTTCGACGCCGAGGACGAACGGCGGCATCGCGTCGTAGAAGTTCGCGTGGAAGTGGTCGGGGCCGATGACGACGACGGCGTCCGGGGCCAGCCGGGCCACGGCCCGGGCGACCTTGGCGGCGTCGGCCATGAACCGGCCGCCCGGCTGCTCGGCCCCGTGTGGCGGGGTCATGGTGGCAAACGGGGAGTGGGACATGCCGACCAGGCCGATGAGCTCGCTCATGCCGGTCCCACCTCTGTGAGCAGGAAGTCCCGGTGGACGCGCAGGTACTCCTCGGGCTTCTCCCACTGCGGCCAGTGGCCGGCGTCCTCGACCACGTGCAGGCGGGCACGGGGCAGCCACTTCAGGAGCAGCGCGGCCTCGTCGAGCCCACCGGTCGGGTCGTGATCGGTCCACAGCAGCAGTGTGGGCGCGGCGATCCGGCCGACCCAGACCGGATCCCAGGCGAAGTCCTTGCGTACCTCGGGATCCTGCAGGACGAGCGTGTTGGTGATGGCCTGGACGAAGCCGGGGCGGCTGTAGACCGCGCGGCGCAGTCCGACCAGTTCGTCGGTCACCATCTCCTTGTGGTGGAACAGGAATTCGACGCGGCGGCGCACCACGTCGTCGCTGGGGTCCAGGACGGCGGCCATGGTGCTCTCGCGCAGCCGCGCCATGACCTCGGGCTTGTCGGCGATGTTCCCTGGGGTGTTGAGCACCAGCCGGTTCACCCGGTCCTGGTGGTGTGCCGCCGTCCAGGCGGCCACCCAGCCGCCGAGCGATTCGCCCGACAGGTGCGCGGCGTCGATGTCCAGGGCGTCCATCAGCCCGACCAGGTGGTCGGACAGCACGTCGGTGGTGTAGGGCTGGTCGGGCAGGTCGGACCAGCCGTGGCCGACCATGTCGTAGGCGGTGACACGGAAGTCCTCGGCCAGACCGGCGACATCGCGGGCATAGGCCTCGAGATGTCCGCCGGTGCCGTGCAGCAGGACCAGGTCCGGGCCGGACGACCCGGCCCGCAGGACGCGGGTGCGGACCCCGCCGACGTCGACGTACCGCAGTTCGTGCTCGAGGTCCGCGAGTTCGCCCCAGATGCTGATGTGCGCGGGCAGGTCGCTCATGCCGTGTTCTCCTCAGCTGCCGGCCCCTGGGGCTGCGGGTGGTCCTGCCGGGTGTCCCCACGGAAGCGGTCACGGGCCTCCTCGACGGTCGCCAGGCCGGCGCTCTGGCGCCGGCCGACCCCCAACAGGCCGAGCAGGCGCGAGTTCTCGATGGTCAGGAACTCCACCGGGTGCTCGGTGGAGTCGTTGTAGTGGCGGTGCCAGGTCCACGGCGGGGTGTAGACGAAGTCGCCGGCAGACCAGGAACACGTCTCGTCCTCGACCTCGCTGTGGCCCTCGCCCGAGATGACGAAGTGGACGGTCTCGTGGTGATGGCGCTGCATGTCGGAGCTGAGGCCCGGCGGGATCGTCTGCCGGAAGATCTCGAACGTGGCGGTCGGCAGTCTGCCCGCGATCGACAACGTGGTCGGGTTGTGCACCTGCCCCGCCGGGAGGGTCTCCAACTCGGCGGCGGTCACCACGATCGGTCGTGCGCTGCTCGGCCGGACAGTGTCGGATATCGCGCCGAGGAACTCGGCCATGGAGAATTCTTCTCCGGATTGCGCCATCAGATGGTCTCCGTTCGTCCGCCGTCTACGGTGAACACCGTGCCGTTGACGTAGCCTGCGGCTTCGGAGGCCAGGAAAGCCACCACGGCCGCGATCTCCTCGGGACGCCCGGCCCGGCCGGCCGGAACGGCCGCGGCATCCGCGGCGTCCAACTCCGCGTAGCTCCTGCCGTCCTGCCGGGCGCGGTTGTCCAGGATCTGTCTGCGGCGTTCGGTGTCGGTCGCGCCGGGTGCCACGCAGTTGACCGTCACGCCCTGCGCCGCGAACTCCCGTGAGAGCAGTTTGGCGGCCGCGGTGACCGCGGATCTGAGGACGACGGAGGCCGCGAGGTCGGGCTGCGGCTGGCGCACGGCCGAGGAGGTGACGAACAGGACGCGGCCGAAGCCCCGCGCGGCCATCCGGGGCAGCACCAGTCGTGCCAGCCGCAGGGGTCCGAGGAGCAGCAGTTCGTACGCCTGCTGCCACTGGACGTCGCCGACGTCCAGGATCCGGCCGGGCGGCGGTCCGCCCGCGTTGAGCACCAGGACGTCGAGCGCGCCGTGGCGCTCCTCGACCCAGGTGACCGCCGCCGCGGCGCCGTCCGGATCTGACACGTCGTTGACCAGCGCCTCGACAACGGATCCGGTGCTTTCCCGCAGCGCGGACGCGGCTGTTCGGAGCGGATCGGCCCGGCGGCCGGTGACGACCACCCGGTGTCCCGAGCGCGCCAGGTGCTCAGCCGCGGCGTAGCCGATGCCCGCACTGCCGCCGCCGACGAGAGCGGTTCGCTTGCTGATGGCTGCCTCCGTAGGGTTCCGGCCTCGCGTGGTGGTCCGCGATGGGTCTAGCCTGGCCGCTATGGACCCCGGAGCCAACGATGAGTCCCGCTGAGCGGGACGCCGGCCGCGACAAGGGCAGTCCCAGCGGGCTGGACCGCGCGGCGGCCATCCTGGGCGCCTTCGACTCCGAGCACCGGGAGTTGACCCTCGCGGCCTTGGTGACCCGGTGCGGCCTGCCACGCTCGACCACGCACCGCACGGCCGAGCGGATGATCCGTCTCGGCTGGCTGGACAAGCCCCAGGACCGCTACCGCATCGGCAACCGCCTGTTCGAGCTCTCCGGCCTGGCCCCGATCCGGCACGAACTGCGCGAGTCCGTACTGCCGTTCCTGCAGGACCTGCACAATGCGACAAGGACGACGGTGCAACTCGGCGTCCTCGACGGAACACAGGTCCTGGTCGTCGAGAAGATCACCGGTCACCGGCCGATGCCTATGCTCTCCCAAGTCGGCGGCAGGGTCCCGGCCTACTGCTCGGCCCTGGGCCGTGCCATCCTCGCCTACAGCGACAGCGGCACGATCGAGGCGGTCCTCGCCGCCGACCTGCCCGCCAGGACGCCGCGCACCCTCACCAGCCCGGTCGCGATCCTGCGCGAGCTGACCGCGATCCCGTCCCGGGGCTGGGCGATCGAACGCGAGGAGGGCAACATCGGAGTGAGCTGCGTGGGCGCCCCGGTCTTCGGACCGCTCGGCGAGGTGGTGGCTGCCCTGTCGGTGACCGGCCCCACCGGCCTGGTGCGCGCGGACCGGATCGGGCCCGCAGTCCGGCTCGCCGCGGCGGCCGCCTCCAGGGCCTACTCGCACCGTCGCTGAGGCGCGCCGAACACGCACAGTCCCACTGGGCGGGACACATGCTTGCGCCCCGCACTCGCGGCACCGAATGCTGTGATCCCTGCCATACCGACGACTTGTCGGTGCGGTGTCCTGATTGTCGGTGCGTGACCTGAGGAGACGACGATGACTCTCGGTGGTGGCTACCTGCTGCCCTCGCGTGAGGGACACGCGATCGCAGCGATCGGGCTCGGCATCACGATGAAGACGGACGGCGCGTCCACCCACGACGCCTACTCGCTGTTCGAGTACACGATTCCGCCCCGGGTCGACGGCCCTCCCCCGCACCTGCACACCCGCGAGGACGAGTCCTTCATCTGCCTGGCCGGGCGGCTCGATGTCCGCCTCGGCGACGAGGAGTTCGTGCTGGAGCACGGCGACTACCTCTATCTGCCCCGCAACGTGGTGCACGCGTTCCGCAACCCGTACGGCGAGGAGTCGCGCGTCATTTCCGTGGTCTCGCCCGCCGGCCTGGAGAAGTACTACCAGGCGCTGGCGGACATGCCCCCGGGCCCGAAGGACGTCTCGCTGATGAAGAAGATCATGGCCGAGTTCGGCATCGAGCTCCAACTCCCGCCCGAGGTCGGCTGACCATGCGCATCGCCATCATCGGCGCCGGCGTCGCCGGCCTCGCCACCGCGAAAGTGCTCACGCAGGCCGGACACGAGATCCAGGTGTTCGACCGAACGCCCGACGTCGGAGGCGTGTGGAGCCGGACACGACGCTACCCGGGACTGACGACTCAGAGCCCGAAGGCCCAGTACTCGCTCTCCGACTTCCCGATGCCCAAGGAATGCCCGGAGTGGCCCAGCGGCGAGCAGGTCCAGGCGTACCTGGCCGCATACGCCACCGCGTTCGGTCTCGACCGCACCCTGCGGCTGAGGACCGAGGTGACCGCCGCGCGCCCGCGCACCGACGCGGGCCCTGACGGCGCCGACAGCGCCGACAGCGCCGACAGCGCTTGGACAGGCAACGGTTGGACGATCGAGACAACGGACAGCGCGGGCACTCACTCCACCGAGGACTTCGACCAACTCGTCGTGGCGAACGGGGTGTTCTGCGAACCGGCTATTCCCTCCTACCCGGGCGCGGAGGAATTCACTGCTGCGGGCGGGCGGTTGTGCGCGGCCACCGAGTTCAACGACGCCCAGGACGCCCGGGGCAAGCACGTCCTGGTCGTGGGCTACGGAAAGTCCGCGTGCGACGTCGCGGTGGCGATCAGCGAGGTGGCCGAGAGCACCGATGTGATCGCGCGGCAACTGCTGTGGAAAGTGCCGCGCAGGATCGGCGGCTTCCTCAACTTCAAGATGCTGCTGCTGACCCGCATGGGCGAAGCACTCTTCCGGTATCTGCGGCTGCGCGGGTTCGAGAAGTTCCTGCACGGTCCGGGCAACGGTCTACGCCGGAGGATGGTCGACTCCATCGGGTCCGTCTCGGTACGTCAGTTCGGACTCCGGCGACTGGCCCTGGTCCCCCGCGGCAGCATGGAGGGCATCGTCCGAGGCGCCATCGGGCTCGCGACCGAAGGCTTCTTCGAAGCGGTCGCCGACGGCCGCATCGGGGTGCGCCGGGACCAGACGATCACCCGACTGCTCGCCCGCGACGGCAAGCCGTTCGCCCAGCTCGCAGACGGAACGACGCTCCCGGCCGACCTCGTCGTGTGCGCGACCGGCTTCACCCAGGCCGTGCCGTTCCTCTCCGCCAAGTTGCAGGAGCGGTTGCTGGACGAGCGCGGGAACTTCATGCTCTACCGCCAGATCATGCCCCCGGACATCCCCGGGCTGTACTTCAATGGCTACAACTCCTCGTTCTTCAGCCCGCTCAACGCGGAGATGGCGGCCCTGTGGATCGCGGCGGCGATCGCGCGAGCGATACCGCTGCCGAGTACGGAGAACGTGCGCCAGGCGGTCATCGACCAATTGGCGTTCCTGGACACGGCGACCGACGGGCACCACTGCAAGGGAACGAAGATCATCCCGTTCTCGATGCACAACGTCGACGAGGTGCTCGGCGACCTCGGCCTCAACATCAACGTGCTGGTGCGCGCCTCGCACTGGCTCAACCCGATCAAACCAGCGGCTTACCGCCGCCTCACCCCTGCCCTACTGCGCAAGCTCCCAACCGACACGTCCGGCCCCGGCGCCACCCTCACCAGCACCGGCCAGTCTGCCGGCACATCCTGATGCAGCGAGTGCTAACTGCGGGCTGTCGCCGACCGCTGTCCGATGCGTGGCCGTCGGTGCTTTCCCAAGGCAGCCAGCACGGTGAACACACCGGTCAGGGCACCAACTGCGCCAAGGCCGGCGAAGGCTGCCAGGCCCAGCTGATCCTTGCCCGACACCGCCTGCAAGGACCCGTTCGCGCCCTGCTGCACCTTCAGCCGGGTCCCCACGGGGTAGAGCTGCTGTTCCGAGAGCCAGGCCCCGGTGTGCACGGTGCCACCGCTGTTCAGCTGGAAATCCCCGGTGCACGTGATCACTGGATGCGATCCTCCGCCCGTCGCGCACGAGGACACCGTCAGCGTGCCTGGCGTCCCCTGCAACTGCAGGGAGGCCAGCAGCATGGGGATCGAGATCGCCAGGAACAACGTCCCCACCGCGAGGAAGAGCAGCCCGCGCGACACCGTGGCTTCGTCCCTGAAGCTCTTTCTGCCCCGCCTGCCTTGTCCCGTCTGAGGGGCGTAGTTGGGTATCACTGCTCTTCTCTCCCTGTACGAACGGGCTCAAGGACCCGAATGCTGCGTCTTCCGGCACCGGCCATTCGCCGAGCATCGACTCGAATCACCCGGTCGGAGCGTCCAGTCCATCGGCGACCCAGGACAGCCATGCCGCCCACGACGGATGGTCCACATCGTCCGGCTCACAGCCCGCTTCAGCAACGGCCACCTGGCCGTCCTTGCCGACGGCCAGGTGGGAACCGTCAGGCTGAGCCTCTACCGGAATCCACCCGGCCAGGGCTCCGAACGACTCCTCCACCAAGAACGCATACTCCGCCCCGATCGCGCTCAGGGGCAGCAGCTCCACGACGGCGAGCCTGCCGCCGTGGGTGGCAATCGGGACCGGGCCGCCATCGTGACGTAGATAGGAGTCACGAAGATCGACTGGGAAGGTCGTCCCGAGCCGCTCCTCCAGGGCCGTGATCGCCTCCTCCTCGGCCCCGCCGGGCAGCGGGCCCAGACCACGTCGCAGGACGAATGCCTCAATACGCTCCCACTCGCGCTCTACCCCCGCCATTTCTCCCACCCCTGTCGGTCCAGGTCATTGCTTGGCGCCACCCTAGTCACTCCAGTCAGAGTTCTCCGTCCTCCCTGGTCAGCGGCCTGCTGGTCGGGAGTGTGGCGGGGCCGCTCCGGGGCGGGGAGGTGTTCGCGGGGAGGCCGCGCGAACGACTGGCCCCGCCGCACGCAGTGGCAATGACGTGCGCGTGCTCTGCCGCAACAGTCGAGGCGGTCGGCTGCGACACGGTCGATCTAGTTGACGCTTCAGGGGAATTGATGTCTGGCCTACCATGTTCGCTGGGAAGACGGGCGGGTGCCGGTGGCGCGGCAGACGGGGGAACGGGGGCGCATTGGGATTCCTGGGATGCTTGGTCGGGGGCGTGCTCTGGTTCGTGGGGCTGATCGTCGTCGCCCTGGTCGTCGGCGAGGCGAACGGTGACAGGGCCGCCACCGGGTACCTCGTCATGACGGCGGTGATCTTGCTGGTGGGGTGGTGGCGCCAGGGCGCCCCCGCAAGGAAGCGGCTTGCGGCGTCGAGGGAGCAGCGCGAGCGGGAGCTCCGTGACCGGGAGCAGCGACAGGAACTGCAGTGCAGGCGCGACGTGGAGAGCGCCGACTTCCTGGCCTGGCGCAGCGCGTACACCTGCCCTGCTTTTCCCGAGTCGGCTGAGCCCGCCGAGCCCGCGGTCGTCCCCGCCGGTGAGCGTGCGGACTGGGCGATCCCGACGCGACGCGTGGCCCTCCACCGCGGGGAGTTCCTGCATCTCCCCGACCACGATCAGGCTCTCCGTCTGTTCGGCACGACGGTGACGGCGCTGGTCCGATCCCTCGGTCTCGAAGCCGCCGCCTATGCCACGGAGATCGACTCCCTGGTCGACGGTGGGTGCGAGCCGGGAATCCTTCGGCGAAGGGGAGGTGAGCTGGGCTGGCTTCCGCGACAGCCGGGGGCTCGTCTCACCGCTGAGGCCGCACGCCTCGTCGCCCGGATCGCCTCGTGGGCGGTAGCCCGCCAGGGCCATCTGCGTACGCTCCGCCCCGATGCGGTACGGGAGCTCAGCAAGATCGACAGCCTGATCGCGGACGCCCGACGAGAGGTCAAGGCCTGGTCGAGGGACGCCACCTGGGACGGTCCCGGGAACGCGGTGATGCCGGAAGGCGCATGGCCGCGGATCCTGTCCGGTTTGCACCGCCGGCTCGCCGAGAGTTCCGTGGTGCTCGCCGGGCTGCCGGAGACGCCACCGCCCCAGCCGAGGCATCCGCCGAAGGACGCCAGATTCGAGGAGCACGTGGCGCCCTCGGCAGTCGACGAGAGACTCATGGCGTTCACGCTGGAGAAGGCCGAACGGCTCACCCGACTGTGCGACCCGTCGGCGCGGGTGCGGCCTTCCGACTGGACCATGGGCGCCGGGGTCCTGGACGGCTTTCTGACCGACGAGGTGGGCGACCGGTTCAGCCGAGTGATCGAGGGCAGTGCCGAGATCAGCCGGTGGCCGGACGGAGCCGTCTCCCATGAGGTCCGGCGACGGCTCTGCCTCAGCTACATGGCTCTCGTCCTCAACTATCTGACGGAGGTTTCCCAGAACATGCCTGAGTACACGGACCGTTCCGGTATGGGCGACAAGCCGAAGGTCGTGAACAACTTCCACGCGGCCGCCTCGGTGATGATCGCCGAGAAGATCCAGAACATCAATTCCACCATCTCGGCGGTCTCGCTCCGCGGTGACGACGCACTGGCGACGAAGATCCAGGCACTCAGCAGGGCGATCCAGGAGGAACCCGCGCTCTCGGACGAGCAGCGTGCCGATCTCCTCGACGACGTCGACGAGATGGCGGACGCCGCGAAGGACCCGGAGAGCCCTCGCTCCGCCAAGCGTGGACGACGAGCGCTGGAGGCCGTCCGCACGGCCGGAGCGCTGATCGGCGCCACGTCGCCCGTCGCCGTGGCCCTCGCGGACTGGGAGCACGTGTTCGCCAACATCCATTGAGCTCAGTTGAGAGGAGGCCCTGGCCGAGGAGTTGGCGGCGCACTGGATGTCCGCCGGCGGTCAGCCGGGTGCGCCGCTCCGGGCCTGGGCCAGGGCGGGGTGGATGGTGAACTCGAAGGTGGCGGCGTCCAGTTCGGATCGTGCGGTGAGGCGCAGGCGGTGGACGACCTCGGGTTCGCCCAGGTGTCGGGGAACGACGAGCTGTTCGTGCTCCGGGTGCCACATCGCCTGGTCGAAGGTGAGCAGGGCCGCGGCGTGGCTGCCGTGCCAGGCGACGGTGCCGTCGCCGATGTTCGGCCGCAGTCGGCTGACGAAGATCTCCTGCACGCTGCGGGTGCCGAAGAACTGGTCGGTGAGCTGCAGGGTTCCGTGCGCCTGCCAGGTGAAGGTGCGGGTGAGGCCGGTCTCGCCGTCGTAGGCCGCGGAGAGGTCGAGTTCCAAATCGGCTCCGTACAGGTGGCGTTCGGCGCGCAGGACGCGGGCGGCGGCGCCGCGCCCTGCGCGCTGCCCGTGGCCGTCGATGACGGGGACTGAGTGCCCCTCGGACGATGGGTGCAGCAACTCGTACCGGCGCGGCCCGAAGTACTCGGCGGTGTACTCACCGGCGCCGAGGTCGGCGAGCAGCTCCTCGCCCTCGGCTTCCAGGACGAAGGTGCCCAGGTCGTTGTGGTTGTGGGATTCGTCGTTGTGGCCGCCCTTGGCTGCGAAGGCGACGGCCAGGCCGTCGACGTCGCGGCGGTCGATCATCCACTGGGCCCGCTCCAGCCAGGCTCCGCCGATCCGTTTCGCCGGCCGTCGCAGGATCTCGGGACGGGTCCAGGCAAGGGTGCGGGAGAGGTGTCCCCAGCGGTAGCAGTGATCGAAGTCGAGGTTCTGGATCCGGCTCCCGTTCGGCACCGCGACGCCGAGCCGTGCCTCCAGCCGGCACAGCACTCCCGCGGGGATGAGCTGATGGGCGGCGCCGTCCGCGAAGGCCGGGAAACGCTCGGGGCCGAGCTGGACGGCAGCCGGGAACGCGGCCGCGTCACGGGCCAGGGGCTGATCGAGCAGGTCCTCGCCGGTCCGGTCGCGCAGCGCCTCGGCGAAGTAGGTGAAGTAGCCGTAGCCGTAGATCCAGTAGTTGACGCCTTCCACGCAGCCGCCGTCCTCGTCCACGGCGGAGAGGTACTCGTCCATGGCGGCGCGGCAGCGCTCCAAGGCGCGATCCAGTTTCAGGCCCTGCCGCAGGGCGAGGGCCGCCATCCCGGCCGCTCCGGCGCAGACGGCGACCCAGTTGTTGCGTGCCGACTCCCAGATCCAGGGGTGCGGGTCGTCGAAGTAGGGCTCGAGGACCCGGCGTTCGACTTCCTGGCGGACCCGGTCGGTGACGGGTTGCGGCAGCAGGTCGGCGAGGCCGGTGACGATCTCGGCGAGCGTGTGTGCGGTCTCGCTGGCGAACAGGTCCACGCACCGCGTCATGTCGCGATCGGGTGTGTCGATGAGGTAGGAGTGGGCCGGAACCGCCCACGTGTACTCGTCGCAGACGGACCAGAGCATGTCGGCGAGGGCCTTCAGGACAGCTGGTTCCCGATCCATCATCGCCGCCGCGGCGAGGGCGTTGAGTGCGCGCCGACGCATGAAGAAGACCGGCTCGTAGGTCATCCGCTCGCCGATGTCGGCGAACAGCCGGTACTGCGACCAGGTGGGGTGGACAGGCAGGGCGGTCACCGTAAGCTCCCCGGCGGCCTTGCGGATCTCCTCGACCAGCGCGGTCAGGTGGCGGGCATCGGCGGCGGCCCTGATCTGTTCCGCGATCGACTCGGACATGCGGATTCCTCTTTGCGGTCGGACTGACAGCGTTCGGGAGTGTGCGGCGCGGCTCTTCGACGGAACTCGCTGAGCCGCTACCGTCGAGCGCTTCAGAGACGGCCTTATCTGTTCGGTGACGGGCGGGTCTCAGTCGCGTCCGAATCCCCGGTAGAGGTCGAGTTCGCCCTCGAGTTCCAGAGCGAGGACGGTGGCGTGCCGGTCGACGTCGGACCCGTGGGGCGCATCGATCCACAGCACGCCGGGGACCGCTCCGAGGCCGCCGACCGTGCGGTGGGCAAGCGCGGTGCCGGTGCCGAGGACGGTGACGCGCTTGACCGTGTTGCGCACGCCGCGCACAGAGACGCCTTCGGTGGGGGCGTCCAGGCAGACCAGGTAGAGGGTGCGCCGGTCGGCGGACAGGGTGCTGGGCCCGTAGTGGTGTCCGGCCGGCAGGCCGGCGCGGGTGTCGTAGACGGCGTCCGCGTGTCTGGCGATCCAGTCGCCGAGCCCTTCGAGGCGTGCGACCTGCTCGTCGGGGATCGTGCCGTCCTCGCGCGGGCCCACGTCGAGGAGCAGGTTGCCGCCCATCGCGATGGTCTCGGTGAAGTACCGCACCAGAAGGCGGACCGACTTGTGGTTGTGGTCGTGGTGCTGAAAGCCCCAGGAGTCGTTGATCGTCAGGCACAGCTCCCACGGCCCGGGCGGAGTGGTGACCGGCAGGCCCTGCTCGGGGGTGGCGTAGTCGCCCTGGGAGAGCATGCGCCCGTTGAGCACCGTGTCGGGGCTCACCGAGAGGATGGCGTCGGCGAGTTCGTCCAGGCGCCACTGCTCCTCGGACCGCTCCCACTCGCCGTCGAACCAGAGCAGGTCGGGGTGGTGGGCGGTGACCAGTTCGCGGACCTGGGCGGTGCGGTAGGCCAGGTAGCGCTCCCATGCCTGCGGCCTCTCCTGGCCGTCGCGCGGCGCGACATAGGGGTGAGCGGTCGCCTCCTCGGGCGGCATGTCGGGGTGGATCACGCTGGCGTAGTCGGGGTGGTTCCAGTCCGAGTGCGAGTAGTACAGGCCGACCTTCAGTCCGTGCTCGCGCATCGCCTCGACGTAGCCGGTGACCAGGTCGCGGCCGGCCGGGGTGTGCCGGGCGACGCTCAGGCCGTCCTGGGCGGTGTCCCACAGGGCGACGCCGTCGTGGTGGCGGGCGGTGAGCACCGCATAGCGGGCGCCTGTGCGGGCGAACAGTTCGGCCCACACGTCCGGGTCGTAGTGCGCCGCGGTGAAGCCCTCGAGCTGCTTCATGTACTGCTCGTGGGAGACCTGGCCGTGGTAGAAGGCCCAGGACTCGGTGACGCCGTCGACAGCGTAGATGCCGTAGTGGATGAAGATGCCGAGCTTGGCATCGGTGAACCAGGGCTGCATGGGCACGAGTGACTCCTTGCGGACGAGCGGTCGGGTGCACGAGCGGATGGGTGGACGAGCAGGTCAGGCGGTGCGGTCGAGCAACTCGGGGCGAACGGCGTGGGCGAACGGCAACCCATTCGCGTACCGGGCGAGTTCGTCCAACGCGGCGTCGCCCAGCCGGTACAGCTCGTTGCCGAAGGAGCCGGCGATGTGCGGGGTCAGCAGGAGATTGGGCAGGTCGTACAGGGGCGAGTCGGCGGGCGGCACCTCGGGTTCGAGATGGTCGACCACTGCGCGCAGCCGCCCGCTGACGAGCTCGGCGGTCAGCGCGTCGGTGTCGACCAGGGCACCGCGGGCGGTGTTGATCAACGTGGTGCCGTCCCGCATCAGGGCCAGCAGGTCCTTGTCGAGCATCCCCTCGGTGGAGGGCAGGAGGGGGGCGTGCAGGGTGACCACGTCCGAGACCTTGCACAGTTCGTCCAGCTGGACCTTGCGCACGCCGAGCGCATGAGCCTCCGCGTCGGCCAGGTAGGGGTCGTACACGACGACGCGGAGGTCGTAGGGCCGGAGCAGTTCGATGACCCGTCGTCCGATCAGCGAGGCACCGACGATGCCGACCGTGCGCCGGTAGTTCCCCAGGTCGGGAACCTGCGCGCGCCAGTCGTGCTGTCCTCGGACGGTCCGGTACTGGTCACGGATGTCCAGGACCCGCTTGTTGGAGAAGAGGATCGCGGCGACCGTGTACTCGGCGACCGGAAGGGCGTTGGCCCAAGCGCCGGTGGAGACCTGGATCCCTTGCTGCCAGCAGGCGTCGGTGACCAACCCCTTGACGGAGCCGGCCGCGTACACCACTGCCCTCAGTCGCGGCGCTGCCGCGAGCAGGTGCTCGTCCAGCGGCGGGCAACCCCAGCAGGCGAGCAGGACTTCGGTCCGGGCCAGCGCACCGGCCTGCTCGGGCCGGGCGAGGTCGGTCAGCACGACATCCGGTGGGAGGTCGGCCAGTTCGTTCAGTCTGGTCAGCGCGGGTTCATCGAACAGGAAGGGCAGCAGGTCGGGGCCCATCGCGAGCAGCGTGCGCGGACGGTACGCGGGCGCAGTGCCGGATTTCATCCGGGGGACGGACATTCAGGAGGCTCCTTGAGCATGGCTGAGGGGTCAGCAGTGCGTGCCGGGCGGAGAGGACGCGGTGTGGCCCGCCCAGGCCTGGGCCGTCCGCGCGGCGGGGCAATTCCCGGAGGGAGACTGCGGGGTGGCTCGGCTCAGGAGACCGGGGCACCGGGGAGCAGGTGCTGGTCGTCGATCTTGTCGCTCATGAAGGCCTGCTGCTCCTCCAGGGCGGGCGCGCTGGTGTGGCCGGTACGGTGACCGACGACCGCGAGAAGCGCGCCGTGCCGACCGGTCAGTTCGATCCGGAGGTGGCTGACCGACGTCTCCGGGAAGGCGTGGACACGGCGGATGCCGACGCTCTGGCCTGCCGCAATCTCGTGCAGGCCGTTGGCGAGGATGCGGTGCCGGGTGATGTGCTGCCCACCGGTCAGGTCCTCGAGCAGTTCGAGGTGGTCCAGCATGACGGGCTCGTCGAAGCCCACGTGAACGCTCCCGCCCTGGGCGGTGAGGTGACCGCGAACGGGGTCGGCAAAGCGGCGGGCGACCTCGTCGGTGAACTCCAGGAGCCTGGCCTGGTCCGCGGGGTCGATCTGACCCCGCCGGTCCGGGGGGACGTTGAGCAGAAGGCCGGCGCCCAGCCCGACGGAGCGATACCAGATGGCGAGCAGATGTTCGCGGCTCTTGAGCGTGTGCAGGTCGTCGGGCTGCCAGAACCAGTGGCGGCGGATGGCCACGTCGCACTCGGGCGGCAGGTAGCGGGAGGTGTCCAGCGGCGTCGCGTCCTGGTCGTAGATGCTCACTCCGACGGAGTCGGTGACGTACCAGCAGGGGTCCTCCGCCAGGCCGTCCTCGTTGCCGACCCAGCGCACGGTGGGCCTGCCCATGTTGAAGACCATCGCGTCGGGCTGGTGTTCGTCCACCACGGCCATGATCGCGTCCCAGTCATAGGCCCGGCCCTGCGAACCCGCGCCGTCGAACCACAGCTCGGCGAGCGGGCCGTAGCGGGTGCAGAGCTCGGTGAGTTGCTGCACGTAAAAGGCGTCGTATGCCTCGGGGTCGGGGTAGGAGGCGGCGTTGCGGTCCCACGGGGAGAGGTACAGGCCCAGGCCGATGCCTGCCTCGCGGCAGGCTTCCGCGAGTTCGCGGACGACGTCGCCGTGGCCGCCGCGCCAGGGGGACGATGCGACGGAGTAGGTGGTAGTGGCCGTGGGCCACAGGCAGAACCCGTCGTGGTGTTTTGCGGTCAGCACGACATGGCTCGCTCCGGCGTCCCTGGCGGTCTGCGCCCACTGGCGGGCGTCGAGCTCACTCGGGTCGAAGGAGACCGGGTCCAGGGTGCCGTCGCTCCACTCCTTCCCGTGGAAGGTGTTGATGCCGAAGTGCAGGAAGAGCGCGAAGCCGGCCTGCTGCCAGGCGAGTTGTTGCGGGCTCGGCACGGCGGTCATGCGTGGTCTCCGATCGGGTGCGGTGGAGCGGTTCTGAACCCCGGGGCTCCTGTTGCGGTGGGCGGTTCAGTACAGGCGGACGGTGGTCTGCTGGGTGGTTCCGGTGAGGCCGGTCAGGTCGCCGAAGGTGAGTTGGAGGGTGCGGCCGGTGGTCGCGGATGCCAGTGAGGCGGGCTTGGCGGTGACGGCGCGCACCGGTCGGTTCCAGGTGACGGTCAGTGCGGTGGCCTGCCGGGTGGGGTCGGAGACGCAGAGGGTGGCGGTGCCGTCGCGGTGCTCGCGGATCAGGACACTCGCCGGGGCGCTGGCGGTGAGCTCGCCGACGGTGCCTGC
>NZ_JBGCCR010000053.1:0-30337 GCF_041262485.1 Streptacidiphilus sp. BW17
CTGCTTCCGTTCGTTCCGTCCCGCGAACACACCAGCCATGCCAGCCATCTGAACCAGCATCAACCCGGACAGATCCTCGGAACGACTCCACCCTGGTGAGCTCGTCACGCCCTATGGCGGCTCGCGCCACCGCTGACCCTGTCCAGCCCGTCGCGCCGGCGATGCACAGACGTAGTGTCACAAATCCTCCAGGACCGGGACTCGGTGCTGTCGCCCGATAAGTCTTGTGACTCGCGTGGCCGTTGCCAGCAAGCCGACGCGGAGCGTCTGGTCGCGTCCTGGGGCCGGCGCGAGAAGTATCTGGAACGCCTGAACCAAGAGGATGTCTCTATTCACCCCAGACCTCCCGGAACACGCGCATCCAGTTGCCGCCGATGATCTTCTGTACTTCTTTGGTGTCGAAGCCGGCCCGCAGCAGGGCTTCGGTGAGGTTGGCGGCCTTGTCGGGGGTCTCGATGCCCTTGGGGTAGAGGTACGGCGGGGGCGGGTAGGAGGCGGGCGACCATTCACCGGACTCGAGGAACTTGTTGTAGAACACCTGGGCTTCTTCGTCGGTGGAGTAAGGGTGCTGGCCGTCGAAGTAGTCGAGCCCGAGACCGATGTGGTCCACGCCCACCAGATCGGCGATGTACTTGATGTGGTCGATGAGCTGCTCAAGGCTGGGCTGCTTGTCGCCGGAGACGAACGGCGGGTAGGCGTTGGCGCCAACGAGGCCGCCACTTTGGGCGATGGCCTTGATCTGGTCGTCGAGGATGTTGCGCGGCGAGGGGTGCACTGCCCTCACGCCTGCGTGAGAGAAGACTGCGGGGCGTTCGGAGGCTTCGATGGTCTCCATGGTGGTGCGGTAGCCGGTGTGGGAGCAGTCGACGACGATCCTGGCTTCGTTGAGGCGCTTGATGACGTCGAGCCCGAAGCGGCTCAGGCCGGCATCGGTGCGCTCCTCGCAGCCGTCGCCGATGCGGTTCTTGACGTTGTAGGTCAGTTGGATCATGCCGACGCCCATCGACTTGTAGGCGTCGATGTAGTCCAGGCGATTCTCGATGGGGTCACCGCCCTGGAAATGCAGGATGATCCCCATCTTGCCGGCGGCCTTCGCGGCGTCGATGTCGCCGGCGCTTCGGATAACGGTGAGTGCGTCGCCGGCCGAGCGGATGAGCTTTTGAGCCCGACCGATGTTCCGCAGCGTCCCCAGTGCCCCCTCGACGTTGTCGCTGACCGTCGCGGCGACGGCGGTGAAACCCCCAGCCATGTAGTCGAGTACGCCCTGTGCGTTGGCGATGAGCGGTGCACAGCCGTCGATCACGACGGACTGCCGGTGGAGGTCAGCTACGGAGGTCATATTTGGCTCCTTCGGGAGTTGTGATGGGTGATCCACGCCGCGGGCTTGTCGCGCTCTGCGTCAACGCCGATGGTCAGGGGGGTTGGTCACCCTGGATGTCGCGCGCCGAGGTCGGCGCCGACCGGCTGGTCTTGACGTCCTACCGCCACGGGCGCGGATCATGCGCGGCGCCTGGTCGCGAAGGCCTGTCGCAGTGATCCTTCGGCCACCGGCCGGCTCTGCGGCATCCGCTTCTCTTTCCTCATTTCGGAACCGGATCTCACGAGCCCAGCTCACTACGGCCTGGCACCTAATGTGTAAGGTATCACACCTCTCCGAAGGGTCCTATTGAAGTGCGGACGCCTCCGCCAGGCGGCACAAGGGCCGCTTGGTCGCGGCGGGGCACGGCGCATTCGGCATGACCCTCGCACCGGTGACGGGCGGGACGGTGGCCGACCGACTCGCCGCTTCGGCCGCGACAGACAGCAACAGTGACAAAGCAGGTGAGGGGGCCGAAGATGACGATGACCGAAAGACAGACGGCGTCGACAAGAATGCCGCTGAGCAGGATCCTTATCGCCTGGGGCGCAGGACCCACCCTCGAGCTTTACGACGTGACTCTCTTCGGCCTGGCCAGTGGCCAGGTGTTCAGCCAGTTTTTCTTCCCCGGCGGCGACAGGACCGTCGGAACAATGCTTGCGTTCATGACCTTCGGCGTGGGGTTCTTCGCCCGGCCGGTGGGCGGCATCGTCTTCGGCCACTTCGGCGACCGCCTGGGACGTCGACGGATGCTCCAGTACACCCTCCTCATCATGGGAGGCGCGACCGTGGCTCATCGGCGCCCTCCCGACCTACGGGCAGATCGGGGTGTCGGCGCCGGTCATGCTCGTGATCCTCCGATTCGTCCAGGGCCTGTCCCAGGGTGGGGAGAGTGGAGGCGGAGCCCTCACCCTGCTGGAACACGCCAGCCCCGGACGGCGCGGGGCCCTACACGGCCATCGGCGGAGCCACCGCACCCATGGGCGCTCTGCTGGCCACCGTGGTGTGGGCGGTGACCAAGTCACTGGGTGAAGACAACCTCGTCGACTGGGGTTGGCGCATACCGTTCGCGGTGAGTGTGCTCGTCGTCAGTACCGGCGTCTATGCGCGTCTTCGTCTCAGTGAGACGCCGGAGTTCGCCGACCTGACCGAGGAGCGGCGAACGGCCAGGGCACCGATTGTCGAGGTAGCGCGGCAGGACTGGCGGCGGACGGTGTGCATCATCGGCGTCAACTTCGGCTTCACCAGCTTCTGGTATCTGCTGATCACCTGGGCTCCCAGCTATCTCTCCGACACGTTGAAGGTCGCGGCCGGCGTGAGCCTGGTGGGCATGGTGGCCAGCTCGCTCGTCCAGACCGCTGTAGTCCTGGCCTTCGGCGCATTGTCCGACCGGTATGGCCGCAAGCCGATCATCGTGGCGGGAGCGCTGTTCACCGCGCTCCAGGCGGTTCCCTTCTTCCTCCTGCTGCAGACCCGTTCGCCGGGACTGGTCATCCTTGCGCTGGCCATGGCGGCGATTGGTCCGGGCGCGGTTCTCGGCCCGCTCCTCGCCTTCTTCTGCGAGCAGCACCCCGCACGGCGCCGCTACATCGGATTCTCGCTCGGATACCAGGTCGGCGCGGCTCTCACCGGCGGTCTCACCGCCGGTGATCGCGACGGCGCTGTTCGGCGGGTTCGGCAACTCGACCTGGTCGGTGAGCGCGTACATCGCAGCACGCTGATTCAGGCTGAATCAGAATCGGGCATGAAAGCCGCGAAACGCGACGGCAAGCTCGCGGGCTGGCGCATGAAGCAGGTCGAGCCAACCACTTCAGGTGGTTGGGAGGCTGCAGCCACCCCGCTGATCGCTCTTCGGCTAGTCCCTGGTGTGGCGGCGGCCGGCATCACGTCTCCGCTCTGTCGTCGCGCCGACTCCCGCAGGGGTCAGGGTTGGCCGTCCATCAGGTGGAGGTCCTGCCACATCTGCTGGATCCGGCCGGATGCGCGCAGGGCGTCGTCGGCGGCGGGCTCGCCCAGGACGGCTTGCAAGCGCGTCGGCATGCCCGAACAGTCGTACCGAAAGATCGCCGACGTCCACGAATCCGGCCTGGCCGCACTCGAACGCGCCCACTGTCACGGGCGACCCCTATGAGGGAGCAACCACCCGCCCGGTTCAGGCGTCGGCTTCAGGGCGACCGGCCCAGATTCCGCGGCTGTGGGCGAGGTGCTTGCGCATGAGTTCGGAGGCCAGCTCGTGGTCTCCCGACTCGATGGCGTCGACGATGTCGATGTGCTCCTCGCCGGACCGGGTCAGCTGTCCCTGATCCGCCAGTTTCTGCAGGCCTTGCATCCGGGCCTGGTCGCGCAACTGGCCGACCGTGGTCACCAGGCGACGATTGCCCAGCAGTTCGAGTAGGCCGAGGTGGAACTGCCGGTCCAGGTCGAGAAAGAGGGTGAGGTCGCCCTCGTGCGCGGCATCGGTGATCTCCTGCGCAAGCTGCCGGAACTGCGGCACCGGTGCTCCGCCCAGAACCTGGACCACCTCGGCCATGGCCGGCGCCTCGAGCATGGTGCGGAGCTGGAAGATCTCCTCAAGGTCGTGGTCGGTCAGTACCGGGACCCGGAACCCCCGGTTGCGGATGATCTCGACCATGCCCAGATTGGCGAGATCCATGATCGCTTCTCGGACCGGAGTTACCGAGACGCCGAGCTCCGCGGCCACATTGATGACGCTCGTCACCTGCCCCGGTGCGATCTGTCCCAGCACGATCTGAGTCCGCACTGCCTCCCGTGCCTGCTCCCGGAGGCTGATCGACTTGAGCTGCGGGGTGCGGGCAGTCGGTGCTGCCGGGCGAGGAGTGGTCACGCCTTATGCATAACACGAAATGCCCAAGTCGTCGAAAGGCCAACCCTGCTGTACTGTGTAAGGCGTAATACCTTACTAGTCGACGATGACGAAGGCGGGATGCCGATGAAGACCATCACTGTCGGTGAGCGTGAGATACGTGACGCCGTCACGATCAGGGAGGCGATCGATGCCGTTCGGGGGGGCTTCATCGACCTCGCTGACGGACAGTTCGAGATGCCGACCCGCACTTCACTGTGCGACGGGCAGTTCCTGGTCATGTCGGCACATCACAGGCCGACCGCCTCAGCCATGATCAAGACGCTGAGCGTGAACTTCACGCGCAAACCCGCCATCACGGGAACCGTCGTCTGGAGCGAGACCGGCCGCCTGGACCACCTGGTCGCCGATGCCGGAGCCGTGACCTGCCTGCGCACCGGTGCGGCGGTCGGCGTCGCCACCGATCTCCTTGCTGCTCCTGAGGCCGGACGTCTCACCCTGATCGGTGCAGGCGGGCAGGCCCTCGACCAGGTCCGCGCCGTCCACGCGGTCCGGCCCCTGCGTCAACTGACGGTCGTGGACAGCGACCCACAGCGCACCAGGTCCCTCATCCAGACGCTGGAACCGGAACTGGCCGGCGTGGAACTCTTCACCGCAACAGACGCGGAGTCGGCCGTCCGGACGGCTGAGATCGTGTGCTGCGCGACCAACGCGACCAGCCCGCTCTTCCCGGAGCCGGCGCTGCCCGCACTGGTGCACGTCAACGCCATCGGCGCGTACCGCCCCACCATGCGCGAACTGCCCGACGAACTGCTCGCCGACAGCACCGTCGTCGTCGACGACCTCGCTGCGATCCTCGAGGAGTCCGGCGAGATCATCCACGCCCTCGAAGCCGGCGCTCTCACCACGGACGCCCTCACGCCACTCGGCACCGCGTTGACGGCTCCGGCCGCGGACTACGGCAAGCGGACCGTGTTCAAGACCGTCGGTGTCGCCATGCAGGACTGGGCGATCGCCCACCTGCTGGCCAAGAAGTTCCTCCACTGACCCGGCGCAGCCCGGTCCGAACCACAAGAAGGCCAAGACATGACAGACAGTGCAGTGATCGTCGGTGGAGGCGTGATCGGGCTGGCCACCGCGTACAGGCTCGCACGTGACGGCCTGGCCGTCACCATCGTGGACGCAGCTCACGGCGAGACGGGAGCCTCCAGGCACAACGCCGGGTGGGTCGTCCCGATCATGTCGGCTCCCGTGCCCGCACCCGGCATGCTCGGAGCAGCACTGAAGTGGATGGGCCGAAAGGAGAGCCCGCTGCGCGCCCGACTCTCGCCACGTCCTGAACACGTGCGCTTTATGGTCGGCATGCTGCGGCACTCCAATGCCAAGGACTTCCACCAGGGCCTGGAATCCCTCACCACGCTCAACGAACGGACCATCGAACTGTTCGACGAGTACGAGAAGGACGGCGTTCGGTTCGAATACCACCGCACAGGCCAGCTCATGGTCTTCCACACCCGGAAAGCGATGCAGGGGTACCAAGCGGCAGCAGAGCCGGTGGAGCGGATCGGCCACACCGCCGTCCCCCTTTCCGGTGATGAGCTCAGGGATCTCGAACCTGCGCTGGGCAAGCATGTGCTGGCGGGACTGCAGTGCCCACAGGAGCGGCACGTCGACCCGGCAAGTCTGATCGACGGCCTGACAAGGCGCTGCGTGGAACTCGGCGTCCGGTTTCGCTATGACAGCCCGGTGACCGACATCCGCTTCCGCGGCCCGGTGGTGACGTCGGTGGTCGCCGGCGGTGAGGAAGTCACTGCTGACCTCTTCGTCCTCGCGGCAGGCGTGCACACCCGCCGGCTTGCACGGCTGGCCGGGTTCCCACTGCCCATCCAGCCCGGCAAGGGGTACGGATTCGACGAAACCGACAGCGCCGTGACGCTGCGGCACTCGGTGTACCTAGGCGAGGCGAAGGTGGCCGTCACCCCGTTGTCAGACCGGCTGCGGTTTGCCGGAACCATGGAGTTCGGCAGCTTCGACGCGACTATCGACACGCATCGCGTGCGAGGCATCGTCCGTTCGGCCCACGAGTACCTGCCGGCCTTCTCGCCGACGTCAGAGCCACAAGCTTGGACGGGACTGCGTCCGATGACGCCGGACGGGCTACCGGTCATCGGGGTGTTGCCCGGCAAGGACAACGTGCTTGTCGCCAGCGGACACTGCATGCTGGGCGTCACTCTGGCCCCGGTCACGGCGGAGGTCATCTCCGCACACATCAAGGGCGGTCAGCAGGTGTCACATATGGCCGCTGCGGCTCACCCGTTCGCCCCCGTGCGCTTCGCCGGTCGCCGAGCGCGGACTCCGGCACGCAACTGATGCGCGACTTTGGCGGGCTGCTGTGTGCGCACCCAGAGGGGTGCGCAGGGGAGCCTGCTGCGGCTTCCCGCCCGAAGGCATCAAGCCGCGCCGCAGTCGCGTGACCCGCGAAGGCGAATCGGGCTTCTCCACGCACTCCAAACGTTGATCGCTCGTCATGACCCGATGGCAGCACCGAATACGCCCTGATCCCCGCGCCTGGGCGCATGGACGTCGACCAGAGCTGCGCCAGTCGGGCTGATCCCAAGGATGACGCCGCATGTCTTCGCTGTTTCACCCTCGCCGGCTTCGCGCCGCGAGCCCATTCGAGCCCTCCTCGTCGATCCCGACGAGCCAACTCGGCGACTGGCACCGGACGACCGCGCCCTTGTCCCGGACCTTCGCGGTCACCAACAGCGTGCCCTTCGCCGCGATGCTACTGCTCGCCTGCACGGCCGGCGGCCTTCTCGGCATCGACGTCCTGGGTCAGTTGAGCCTGGGCATCCTGCTCGGGCTGGCCCAAGTCGTCCTGCTGCTGGTGACGGCCGGACGATTCGACCACAGGTCGACCCGGGCCCAGGACGCCAAGTGCGTGCCTCCGGAGCCCCCGATCGCTCGATCAGCTCTACGGGATCTGGGACAGCTACCTCTACGACCGCGAAAGCTCCCACACGCAGCAGCGCAGCGACATCAGGACGGAGAGACGATGAACGTCCCTGTCCCGAACACCGGTGTCCCCAGCGGGGTCCTCATCTCCTTCCTGATCGTCGTGGGCCTCTCAATCCTGCTGTGCGTGCTGTTCGGCTCAGACAGCGACCAGGTGGCCGACTTCTACACGGCCAACCGCACCCTGACACCTCTGCAGAACGGTCTGGCGCTGGCCGGCGACTACGTGTCCGCCACCACGATGCTGGGCATGACCGGGTTGGTCGCCCTGGCTGGCTACGACGGGTTCGCCCTCAGCGTCAGCATCGTTCTGAGCATGGGCGTCCTCATGCTGCTGGCCCAGGCGATGCGCAATGCGGGCCGGTACACCTTCGGCGACATCCTGGAACTCAGGGCAGCCGGACCCGCCCCGCGCATCGCGGCCGCTGTCGCGACGCTGGCGGCTTCGCTGCCCTTCCTGGTCGTCCAGCTCTCGGGTGCCGGCTCGACCACCGCACTGTTCCTCGGCCATACCGACGCGGGCACCCAGAAGTTGTGCACGGCACTGATCGGCGTGTTGATGGTCTGCTTCGCTGTGCTCGGGGGGATGAGGGGCATCGGCATCCTGCAGATCGTCAAGGTGCCTCTGGTCCTCGGCGTGATGCTCGTAGTCCTGCTCTCCGTGTTCAGCCACTTCCACTGGAGCCTCAACGCTCTGCTTCGGGCCGCCGGCGACGGCAACGGGCCGTCGCCGTACCCGTACCTGCGTCCGGGCCGCGAGTTCGGCAACTCGCTCAACGGTCGGCTGGACTTCGTGGGCGTACAGGTCACCGTGGCCCTCAGCGCCTTCATGCCGCACATGATCATGCGGGTGAGCTGCGCACCGAACGGCATTGCTGCCCGGCGCTCTGCCCGACGCGCGATCTCCATGGTCGGCGCGCTCATGCTCGGCGTGGTGCTCCTCGGCATGGCAGCAGCGGCGATGGTGGGCGGCCTCACGATTGCGGCGGTGAACCCCAACGGCCAGTCAGCTCTGCTCCTGCTGTCGCGCACGCTCAACGGCGGCATCGGGACCACCGCAGGCAACGCCCTGTTCACCGTCGTCGCCTCGACGGTGTTCGTTGCCGTGCTGGCGGCGGTGGCCGACGTCACCCTCGCAGCCGCCGCCGGCCTGGCACACGACCTCGCGGCCCACGCCTTCAAACGCGGCACGATGTCGGAGGCCAGGGAAGTGCGCGCGACCCAGTGGTCAGCGGTGGCGGTCGGTCTTCTTGGCATCGGGCTGGCCGTGACAGCGCTGGGCTACAACGTGAACTTCCTGACCGTCTTCGCGCTCGCGATGGCCGCGTCCACCATCTTCCCAGCGCTGGTCTACAGCCTGTTCTGGCCGCGCTACAACCGAGCCGGCCTCTTGTGGACTGTGTACGGCGGCCTGGCCTGCACCGTCGGACTGCAGTTGTTCTCCCCGACGATCTCCGGCTCCGCGTCCTCCCTGTTCCCGCAGGTCGACTTTCACTTCTTCCCGCTCCAGACCCCGGGGCTGATTTCCGTGCCGGTGGCCTTCCTTCTTGGTTGGGCCGCCAGCGTCCGAGGAAAAGGCACACCTACGGGCGTAGAACCTCCACGGGGACCCGATGCTGCGCTGCTCCTGGGCGCCCAGCAGAACCCGGGCGCCGACCGAGGGTCGGCTTGAGTTGCGGCCGGGCTGAGCCACGGAGATTCCGTGGGATCGGGCCATTCGAGCGACGTCACTCTTCGCCTGTCGAGGGCGATCCAGAAATAGGCAACACAACGAACGGAATGGAACTCAGTCAGATGACCGGCACGGAAACCCCACGCGGCTTCGCGGCCGAACTGCGGGACGCTGTGAGCGCACGTACGGTGATCCTCGTCTTCGCCACGCTGCTTCTTCAGCTCGGCTTCATCCTCAGCTTCGTGGGGGCGCTGCACCACCCCGTCCCCCACAAGGCCTCCATCGGGGTCGTCGCCCCAACCGCGGCACAAGGCAAGATCGTCCACCAGCTGAACGCGATTCCGGGTCAGCCGCTGGACGCCAAGGCCGTGACTTCCGAGGCTGAGGCGGTCCGCCAGATCAAGGACCAGACGCTCTACAGCGCGTTCATTCCCAACCCCGCCGGAACTCACGACCGGCTGCTGGTCGCCTCGGCGTCGAGCGCCTCTCTGGCCACCGCCCTAGAGAAGACGATGACTCAGGTGGACGCTACCCAGCACCGCACCATCACCGTCCAGGACGTGGTCCCCGTCTCCAGTCACGACCAGAACGGTCTGACCTCCTTCTACCTGGCCATCGGCTGGTGCGTGGGCGGCTACCTGGTCGCCTCCATTCTCGGCATCAGCGGTGGCGCACGGCCCGCCAACCCCCGACGGGCTACGATCCGCCTCGGCGCGCTGGCGCTCTACTCAATCGCCGCCGGCCTCGGTGGAGCGATCATCGTGGGCCCCGTTCTCGGCGCGCTTCCCGCGGGCATCCTCGCCCTGTGGGGCATCGGTTCACTCCTGGTCTTCGCGGTCGGTGCGTGCTCGATGGCTCTGCAGTGCTTCCTCGGGATCGCCGGCATCGGAGCAGCGGTCCTGATCTTCGTGATCCTGGGAAATCCGTCCTCCGGCGGGGTGTACGCACCCCCCATGATCCCGCCGTTCTGGCGAGCCATTGGCCCCTGGCTGCCCAACAGCGCCGGTACGAGCCTCAACCGGAGCTACGCGTACTTCGACGGTACCCACACCACCTTCCCATGGCTGGTCTTGGTGGCCTGGGCGATCGTGGGGCTGGCCTTGACCCTGCTCGGATCCGTGGTCCGCAAGCGCCCTGACACGCAGACGGAGACGCCGCTGGTGTAGTCCAGCCTGGGCCCCGTGGGCGGTGCGCGACAGCACACCGCCCACGGGGCCCCACGTCTCCGCGACTTGCCGGCGCTGACTGGCCGCAGTCCGCGCGCCGCGTGAGGCGATCCCCGGTGCCTGCGGTTCTTCCGCCGCGACAGTCGCCGGATGCAGATGTTCGTTCCAGGACACAAGACCGAAGCGGCCAGCCAACCCGGCGTGATCCCGGTCGCGCACTGCTGCCCGGTGGTCGGCCCGGATCTGGGAGAGGTCTGGGCCCAGCCGTATCCGTCCGCCTGCACCGAGGCAATGGCCTCACCGGCACCGGTGCTCGTGGAGAGCGTGTCCGAGGACCACGTCCTGCCGCTCGGGGAGCGCTCCGGCGTTCACGCACCCTTGCTGGTCCAGGAGCAGTTCCTCGGGCTGGCCACGTTCGTCCGCTCCAACCGCCCGAACGCACTCACTGCCGCAGACCTCGACCTCGCCATGGCGCTCGCGGAGTGACGGCGGTCTTCGTAAGCTCCCCGAGTGCGGCCATATACGGCGCATTCTGTGGCCACGGGATCCCCCGAGTACCGCCAGATATTTCTCCCCGCTCGCCGCTTGCAGTCCCGCTCGACGACGCTGGAGCGGGTGAAGAACGGCGAGGAGATCATGGAGATCCTGGAGGCATACGACCTCACGGGGAGTTACCGCGCCGCGGCCGAGCTGGCCGGCTGCGACCACCACACCGTTGCCCGACACGTGAAGATGCGGGCCGCCGGCCAGCAGCCGGATCGCCGCCGGCACCGGACCCGGCAGATCGACGACTACCTGCCGAAGATCGAGGAACTGGTGGTCCGCTCGCAGGGCAAGATCCGCGCGGACGTGGTCCACAAGAGGATCACCGCGATGGGCTTCACCGGCGGGGAACGGACCACCCGCCGCACCATCGCCGAGGCGAAAGCCCAGTTCAAGACCGGTCGGCGGAGGGTCTACAGGCCGTGGGTGACCGAGCCGGGGCTCTGGCTCCAATACGACTTCGGCGACGGCCCAGTCATCAAGGGCCGCAAGACCACGCTGTTCTGCGCATGGCTGGCCTGGTCCCGCTTCCGCGTCGTCATCCCGATCTGGGACACGACGCTCCCAACAGTGACCGCCTGTCTGGACACCACCTTCCGCAGGATCGGCGGCGTCCCGGCCTACGTGCTCACCGACAACGAGAAAACGGTCACCACCGACCACATCGCCGGGATCGCGGTCCGCAACCCGGACGTCGTCGAGGTCGCCCGCCACTACGGCACGACCATACGCACCTGCGTCCCGGCGGACCCGGAGACGAAGGGCGGCTCGGAATCCACGGTGAAGATCGCGAAGGCCGATCTCGTGCCGAAGGACGTCAACCTGCGCGACCACTACCAGACCTTCGGCGAGCTGGAGGCTGCCTGCCGCCAGTTCGGTGAGGAGGTCAACTCCCGCGTCCACAAGGCGACCCGGCGCAAGCCGATCGAGCGGCTGGCCGAGGAACAGCAACGGCTGCACCCGCTGCCGAAGAGCCCGTTCACCGCGGCGTTCGGCACCACCCGAAGGGTCGCCTGGGACTCGACGATCTCCGTCGAGGCGGTTCGCTACTCGGTCCCGCACCAGCTGATCGACACCCCGGTCTGGGCCCGCTTCCACGGCGACGAGCTGATCGTCACCGCTGTCGACGAACACGGACCCGCTCGCGAGGTCGCCCGCCACCAGCGCGGACAGCCCGGCTCCCCAGTCCTGGACGACGGCCACTACCCGCCCCGCGAGGACAAGACCGCGGACCGAACTCCGCGCGCCACCAGCGCGGACGAAGCCGCGTTCCTCGCCCTCGGGCCCGGCGCCGCGTCCTGGCTGGTCGAAGCCGCAGCAGCTGGCGTCCGCAGGATCAAGGCAAAGATGGCCGAGGCCGTCGCCCTGGCGAAGCTGCACTCCGCCCCGGACGTCGACCGGGCGCTTGGCACCGCCGCGGTCACCGGGCGGTTCGCCGACGCGGACCTGCTGTCCATCCTCGACTACCAGGCTGTCCACGAGCACACCGAGCCCCACCGCCGCAGCGAGGACCACTCCCTGCAGCCCGGCACTGGCGCCTGGTCCTCCTTCGGCCGCACCACCACCGACACCCCCGAGTTCGACGAAAGCGATCTGACCTGAGGGCCGCCCCGCTCCGCACCGTTCCCGGCACCAACGGCGACCCGCTCGCCGAGGCCATCGAATACACCAGGCGGCTCAAACTCCCGCACATCCGCCGGTCGTTGACCGACATCATCCCCACGGCGAAGGCCCAGCGCTGGGACCCGGCCGAGGTCGTCCGCGTCCTGCTCGCGGAGGAAGCCGCCGGCCGGGACCGCGCGAACCTGCACACCCGCCGCAAGCGGGCCGGGTTCCCGACCGGGAAGACCTTCGGCGACTGGGATGAGGGCAAGTCCTCGATCCCCAGGGCAACCCAGGACGCCCTGACGACGCTGGAGTGGGTCGGCCGCCGGGAGTCGTTTTGCATCTGCGGCCCGTCGGGGACGGGCAAGAGCCACTTCACCGAGGCCCTCGGTCAGACCGCGGTCGAGGCAGGCCTGGCCGTCTCCTGGTTCACGATCCAGGACCTCGGGTCGCTGGTCCGCCGGCACCGCGCGGACGACTCCATCGCAAGGGCGCTGTCCCGGATCATCCGATCCGATTTGATCATCGTTGATGACATCGGCCTATTGCCGGTTTCCGAGGACGCCGCCGAGGGCTTCTACCGGCTGGTCGATGCCGCCTACGAGTGACGCTCGATCGCGGTTTCGAGCAACCTGCACCCCTCAGGATTCGACGAAATCATGCCGAAGACCCTGGCCACGGCCACCGTCGACCGGCTCCTCCATCACGCCCACGTCGTCGTCACTCAGGGTGATTCGTTCCGGCTGACCGAGGCCATGACCGGGAAGGGAGTGAAGCCTTTCAGCTGATCCACACCGACCGAGAGTGGGGAGATTATCTGGCCGCAGGCGGGGCGATCATGCCGTCCACCTGCGGGGATATCGATTGGCCGCCACCGGGGCGGACTACAAGGCCGTTGACAGCGGAGCGGACAGTGCTCGGCATGGACAAGGCGCTGGCCTACATAAGCGATTGCGACATGGCGACATCGCGACAAGCCTGCAGCGCCACCTGCTGCCTCGCATTCCGCCCCGGCTCTCCGCCATCGACTGCGCGCACGTCCAAGACCACGGCGCCGAAGCGGCCGAGTGGTTCGACGCCGCCCCCTGTCGGAACCCGGGTGGCGCAGCTGATGGGTGCGGTTGCGGGTCGCGACATCGAGACGGTGGCAGCGATGGGGCAACTGCGCACCGTGGTGCGGACCCTGGCCACTCAAGATCTCGCACCGGACGAACTGCTCACCCGATCGGTTGGCGCGCGCGTGGCCCCGAGCAGCGGTCTGCTGGCAGAGCCGCGGGGAATGGGCCAGCACATGTGACGAGTCGCTGGATCCTCCAGCGAGTGAGGGGTGCCTAGGATCACTGGTGGGCGCGCGTTGGTCCTAGCGCTGGCGGGCGTCGGGCGGATCCTGGGGGGTCAACGCCCATCGTGGCGGAAGCGTACGTGGTGCCGTTGACCTGCATGCTCGTCACGGACCGGTCAGGCAGGTTCTGGTGGCCGCCTCCACCCGCTGGGCGAGCGCTTCGACCAGGGTCGGGTGGGTTCCGAGCGGACGTGCGGCGGAGTCCGCGCCGCAGTCGTTGATCCGGTCAGCGAAAAGGCCTGGAGCCAATAGCCAGGTGGCGACCGATACCCGCCGTGCTCCCCGGGAGCGGGCGTCCGCGACCGCCTCGGCGACGGTGGGCCGCGCGGACGCAGCCCAGCCTACGGACACTGCTGTGCCGAGGCGGCGGCCCAGGGTCTGGGCCAGTGCGGCGACCTCCGCTCGGGCGGCTGGGTCGCGGGAGCCGGCCGCCCCCAGGACGACAGAGTCGCCGGGCCCCGCACCGGCCTCGGCGAGCCGGTCCGTCAACGCGGTAAGGAGAGTCGAAGCCGGGCCGGGCGGCGGGGTGACCACCGTGTCGCTGCGGCCGGAGCCCAGGATCTGGGCCGGGATGTCGGTGTGGACGTGATGGCCGCTGGACAGGAAGGCCGGCACCAGGACCGGGGTACGGTCGGCCGGTGTGCCCCTGAGCACGTCGGCGATGGTGGGGCCGTGGACGTCCGCGTAGGCGGGGTGCACCGGCAATCCGAGCTGGTCGGCGAGAGCGAAGGCCAGGTCCTGCGTCACCGCGGTCCCTGCTGGGTTGCGGGTTCCGTGAACAGCCAGGACCACGGCGATCGGCGACGGCATGAGGCAGGTCCTCCCATGGGGGGTGGGGTGGGCGTCGGCGGTCACTTCTCCGCGGCCGGGCCGCGCCTGCGCAGGTAGACGCCCCAGGTCAGGGAGAGACACAGGCCGTAGTAGCCGAGGAAGGCCAGGTAGGCGGCGTTGCCGTTGTGGGCGTTGAGGAAGGACTGGCGGATGGCGAGGTTGACCAGGACGCCCCCGAAGGCGCCGATCGCGCCGGCGACGCCGATCAGTGAGGTGGCCTGGCGCTGGGAGGCCTGCTCGGCCTCGGCCTGGCCTACCCCAGCCGGCACCGCGGCGCGGGCTTTGGCTTGGAAGATGGCTGGGATCATCTTGTAGGTGGAGCCGTTGCCGATGCCGCTGAGCACGAACAGGGCGATGAATCCGACCAGGAACAACGGCAGCGAGCGTTGCCCGGAGGCGATCAGGACCGTGCCCGCGCCCAGGGCCATCGCGGCGAAGTTCCAGCAGGTCACCCGGGGCCCGCCCCAGCGGTCGGCCATCCTGCCGCCGATCGGGCGTACCAGTGAGCCGAGCAGCGGGCCGAGGAAGGTCAGGTAGGCCGCCTTGAGGGGGGTGTCGAACTGGGTATGGAACTGGACTTGGAGGACCTGGCCGAAGGCGAAGCCGAAGCCGATGAAGGAGCCGAAGGTACCGATGTACAGCGCGGACATCACCCAGGTGTGCGGTTCACGGCAGATGTCGCGCAGAGCGTGCCGCCGGTCTCCGGGGGCGTCGAGGTTGTCCATCCGCAGGGCGGCGCCGAGCGCCACCAGGACGATCAGCGGCACGTAGACCAGGGGCAGCAGTCGCGGGTGGGCGGCACCGGCGGTGGCCAGGATCAGCAGGCCGACGAGTTGCACGGCTGCGACGCCGATGTTGCCGCCGCCCGCGTTGATCCCCAGTGCCCAGCCCTTGAGGCGTTGTGGGTAGAAGGCGTTGATGTTCGCCATGGAGGAGGCGAAGTTGCCGCCGCCGACTCCGGCCACGGCGGCCAGCGCCAGCAGGGCAGTGTAGGAGACGCCGGGCCTTAGCAGGGTGCCGGCCAGCACGGTGGGGATCAGCAGCAGCAACGCGCTGGCGATGGTCCAGTTGCGTCCGCCGAAGCGGGCCACAGCGGTGGTGTAGGGCAGCCGCAGCAGCGATCCGGCGGCTGTGGGGACGGCGGTGAGGACGAACTTCCCAGCTGTGTCGATGTGGTACTGGGGTCCCAGGAAGAGCACCAGGACCGACCACAGGCTCCAGACGGAGAATCCGATGTGTTCGGACAGTACGGAGAAGATCAGATTGCGCCGGGCCACCGCAGCGCCGGTGTGCTCCCAGAACTGCGGTTCCTCGGGGTGCCATTCGGCGACCCTGCGGGACCGGGTCCGGGGCGGGGCCTTTGTAGTGGCGGTGTGCGGGTCATGGACTGTCGCGCTCATGGTTGCCTGCCTTCGGCGGAGGGTTGCTGCGGCGGCTGCTGACTGGTTCCCGACGCTAGGGAGCAGAGGTTTCGCGGCCTGCTTCGCGCGGGCACCGCAGCGCTACGGCTCACGCACACCGGCCGCCGGCCCGTGTGAGAGCGGCGGCCGGATGCTGTCGGGAGCTGGGCTGAGGTGGCGTCAGGGTTCAGGGTTGCAGTCGGATCGGCCAGGTCCGCAGGTGGCTGCTGTTGCCGTCCGGTGCGGTTTCCTCGTCCAGGCAGGTGCCGTCGCGCAGGTCGAACGCCTGCTTGTACATCGGGGAGATCAGGACCGGCACCGGGCCGCGGGTGCCGAGCAGGCCGCGGGCCAGGACGTAGGCGCCGCTGAAGGGGTCGCGGTTGTCCAGGGCGTAGAGCTGTCCTGCGCGGTCGCGGAAGGCGGCCACCTGTTGTCCGTCGACCAGCAGGGCTGTGCCGCGTCCGGGCGTCAGATCGGCCAGAGCGCACACCCGGGTCCAGTTCCTGCCGTCGTGGATCTCGACCTGGGATGTCAGCGACTGCTGGTGGGAGGGACGCTGGGTGGACTGGTCGACGGGCTGCTGAACGGTGGGCTGTTCGGTGAGTGTCAACGTCATCGGGTACGTACCTCCAGGGAAGGGCCGGCGATCAGGGGCACGGACGCCACCGGCAGGGTGTGGCCGTCCTCGTCGGGGCGAGCGGGGCGGATCTGGTCGCGCTCAGGGACGAAGCGCACGGTGGGGTCGGGGGTGCCGGGGGCGTTGGTGAAGGAGACGAAGCGGCGCAGGCGCTCCGGGTCGGCCAGGGTGGCTGCCCATTCGTCCTGGTAGGTGGCGACGTGGCGGGCCATCAGGTCGTCGAGGTCGGCGCAGATGCCGAGTGAGTCGTCGAGCAGGACGGCGCGCAGGTGGTCCAGGCCGCCTTCGAGGCGGTCCAGCCAGGGGGCGGTGCGCTCCAGGCGGTCGGCAGTGCGGATGTAGAACATCAGGTACCGGTCGATGGTGCGGATCAGGGTGTCGTGGTCCAGGTCCTTGGCGAACAGGTCGGCGTGGCGCGGGGTCATTCCGCCGTTTCCGCCGAGGTAGAGGTTCCAGCCCTCGGCGGTGGCGATGACCCCGAAGTCCTTGCTCTGTGCTTCCGCGCATTCCCGTGCGCAGCCGGAGACCGCTGACTTGATCTTGTGTGGGGCGCGCAGACCCCGGTAGCGCAGTTCGAGTTCGATGGCGAGTGCGACGGAGTCCTGCACTCCGTAGCGGCACCAGGTCTGGCCGACGCAGGATTTGACCGTGCGTAGAGCCTTTCCGTAGGCGTGTCCGGACTCGAAGCCCGCGTCCACCAGGCGCCGCCAGATCAGGGGGAGCTGGTCGACCCGGGCCCCGAAGAGGTCGATCCGCTGGCCGCCGGTGATCTTGGTGTAGAGGCCGAAGTCGCGGGCGATCTCACCGATGGTGATCAGGCCGTCCGGGGTGATCTCGCCGCCCGGGATGCGCGGCACGACCGAGTAGGAGCCGTTGCGCTGCAGGTTGGCGAGGTGGTGGTCGTTGGTGTCCTGGAGCGTGGCCTGTTCGCCGTCCAGGATGTGGCCCTGGTCCAGGCTGGCCAGGATGGAGGCGGCCGCGGGCTTGCAGATCTCGCAGCCCTCACCGGTGCCGTGCTCCTCCAGCAGCCGCGTGAAGCTGTTGATGCCCTTGACCCGGACGATCTCGTAGAGCTCGGCGCGGGTGTGGGCGAAGTGCTCGCACAGGCCGTGGGCGACCTCGGCCCCGGAGGCCTCCAGCTCTTCCTTGAGGATGCCTTCGACCAGCTTGATGCAGCTGCCGCAGCCGGTACCGGCCTTGGTGCACTTCTTGACCTGCAGCAGGGTGTCGCAGCCGCCGTCGCGGACGGCGGCGGCGATAGTGCCTTTGTCTACGTTGTGGCAGGAGCAGACCACGGCGTCGTCGGGCAGGGTGAGCGGCCCGACGGGCGCGCCGAGCGCTGCCGGCAGGACGAGTTGCTCGGGCGGGGCAGGCAGCGGCGCTCCGCTGATGGCCAGTGGCCGCAGGGTGGCGTAGGACTCGGTGTCACCGACCAGGACCCCGCCGAGCAGTCGGCCCTGCGGGTCGATCACCAGCTTGCGGTAGACCCCCGTGCGGCTGCTGCTGTAGACCACGTCCACCGCGCCCTCGGCGGCGCCGTGGGCGTCGCCGAAGCTGGCCACCTCCACGCCCAACAGCTTGAGCTTGGTGGAGGTGTCGGCGCCGGTGAAACTGCCGGGGGCGCCGGCCAAGTGGCGGGCGGCGGCCTCGGCCATCGCGTAGCCGGGGGCGACCAGGCCGTAGACCCGGCCGTCCGCGGCCAGCGCGCACTCACCGATCGCCCAGATCCGCGGGTCGGCGGTGCGGCACTGCTCATCGACGACGATGCCGCCGCGTTCGCCGACCGGCAGGCCGCAGTCACGGGCGAGCTGGTCGCGGGGGCGCACCCCGGCGGAGAAGACCACCAGGTCGACGTCCAAGACGGTACCGTCGGAGAGCGTCATGGTGCGGACATGGCCGTCCGCGTCGGTGTCGACTCGCTGCGTCGCGGCTCCAGTGTGAACAGTGACGTCCAGTTGCTCGATTTTGCGGCGCAGCACCTCGCCGCCGCCGTGGTCGATCTGCAGGGCCATCAGCCGCGGGGCAAACTCCACCACATGGGTCCGCAGGCCCAGCGTCCGCAGCGCGCCCGCCGCCTCCAGCCCGAGCAGCCCGCCGCCGACCACGACGCCGACACCGGCGTCGGTGGCGTGGTCGCGGATGGCCTCCAGGTCCTCGATGGTGCGGTACACGTGGCAGCCCGGTGCGTCGTGCCCGGGGATGGGCGGGACGAACGGATAGGAGCCGGTGGCCAGGACCAGGGCGTCATAGGGGAAGGTGCGGCCGGAGCGGGCGGTGACGGTGCGGGCGGCGCGGTCGACGGTGACCGCCGGGTCCCCCAGGCACAGCTCGATGCTGTGCCCAGCGCGGCGGAGCTGGTCCAGGAACTCGGGCGGGCACAGCGTGAGTTGTTCGGCGCTGGTGCCGGAGAACCAGGAGGTCAGGTGCACCCGGTCGTAGGCGGGGCGTGGCTCCTCGGCCAGCACGGTGATCCGCCACGCGGTGGCCGGACTGTGCTCGGCCAGCGATTCCAGGAAGCCTTGGCCGACCATGCCGTGTCCCACCAGGACCAGATGCTGAGGTGTCACGGACGGGCTCCTTCGATGGTCGGCAGGGACCGGGGTTCAGGCGCAGCCGGGCGGGTCCTGGGCGGGGCGGGAGTACGAGCCATGCCCTGAGCGTCGAGGGGGCGGGTTTCCGGTCCGGGTCGCCCGTGTTGCCACCGCGGTACGGGTGTCTCACTCGATGTCCCGCTGAGGGTGACCCGGACGACATCTCCCGTACTCCTGGCGGCGGTGCGCTAACGACGCCGTGACCACCACGCAATCGGGGTGAAACGCCGCTGCCGGAGCCTTCAGCTCATGGCAACTGGTCACATGCCCGACACCGGCCCGCCCGCGCGCCCCGGCTCGGCGGCTCCGCCGGAGGGGTCGCTCACGGGTCCGCTGACAGGGTTCACGGTCGGGGTGACCGCCGCGCGCCGCCGCGACGAGCTCTCCGCGCTGCTCAAACGCCGCGGCGCGCGGGTGGTGGAGGCGCCGACGGTGCGGATCGTGCCGCTCGACGACGACAGCGCGCTACGCCGCGCCACCGAGCGCTGCCTGGTGGCCCCGCTGGACTACGTCGTGGCCACCACCGGGGTGGGCTGGCGCGGCTGGATGAGCGCCGCCGACGGCTGGGGCCTGGGACGACGTCTGGCCGAGGCCTGCCGGGACGCTGTGGTGCTCAGCCGCGGACCCAAGGCGACCGGCGCGGTGCGGGCCAGCGGCCTGGGCGAGACCTTCTCACCGCAAAGCGAGGCCAACGAAGAACTGCTCACCTGGCTGCTCGCCCGCAATCTGCACGAACGGCGGATCGCCGTGCAGGAGCACGGCGCACCGCTGGACGGGTTCGCCGCCGCGCTGCGCGAACGCGGCGCGGAAGTGATCGTGGTGCCGGTCTACCGCTGGGGACCGCCCGAGGACCCGGCCGCGGTGCGGCGTCTGGTCGAGCAGACCGTGCGCCGGGAGGTCCAGGCCATCGCCTTCACCAGCGCCCCGGCCATCACCGGGTTCCTCGACGCCGCCCGGACGCTGGACCTGCACGCCGAGGTGGTGACCGCGCTGCGGGTGGGCGCGACGGGCGGCGGCGTGCTGCCGGTCTGTGTCGGGCCGGTCTGTGCCAGGCCGCTGGAGGAACACGGCATCGCGTCCACCTGCCCCGACCGCGGCAGGCTCGGCTCACTGGTGCGCACCATCGTCGAGACGCTGCCGACCGGAAATCGCGAACTGCGTTTGGGGGAGAGCCGGTTGGTGCTCCAGGGCAATGCTCTCCTGGTCGCCGGGGAGTACCTGTGGCTGTCCCCGACCCAGAGCGCGCTTCTGCGGGCCCTGTCCGACCGGCCCGGACATGTGCTCAGCCGGGCCGAACTGCTGCAACGGGTATGGGTGGGCAGCAGTGCTGACGAACACGCGGTCGAGGCCGCGGTCGCCCGACTGCGGACAGTCCTGGGTCCGCACGCCGGACTGGTCCGCACCGTCCTCAAACGCGGCTACCGGCTGGGCGACACCCCCTGACCTGGCTCGGCCGACGCGCTGCGGGGACGGCCGTTGGGCGGATCACGCGCCGACGGCGGACTGGTGAGCCGGACGTAACGACCGGCGTCAGGCTCGCGTGACCCGGGCGCAATGGACGGTTCCTAGGGTGCGGTGCGAAGCACTGACCCACGTGATGTGGAAGGGGCATTTTGTGACGGCATCGGCTCCCCAGGCCGCCACCAGTGCGGTGAAGACCGTCTGCTCCTACTGCGGAGTGGGCTGCGGGATGGTCCTCGACGTCAGTACCGACCCGTCCACCGGTCGGCGCACAGCGACCAGGGCCTCCGGCGACAAGTCCCACCCGGCGAACTTCGGACGCCTCTGTACCAAGGGCACGACCAGCGCCGACCTACTCACCGCCGACGACCGGCTGACCACCGCGCTGGTGCGGAGCGAACGGGGCGCGGAGCCCGAGGCCGCCGACCTCAACGCGGCGATCACCGCGACCGCGCGCCGACTTCGGCAGATCATCGACGCCCACGGGCCCGACGCGCTGGCGTTCTACGTCTCCGGCCAGATGACACTGGAGGCGCAGTACCTCGCCAACAAACTGGCCAAGGGCTTCGTCGGTACCAGCCAGATCGAGTCCAACTCCCGGCTGTGCATGGCCAGCGCGGGCAGCGGCTACAAACTCTCGCTGGGCGCCGACGGACCACCGGGCTCGTACCAGGACTTCGAACACGCGGACGTCTTCTTCGTCATCGGCGCCAACATGGCCGACTGCCACCCCATCCTGTTCCTGCGGATGATGGAGCGGGTCAAGGCAGGCGCCAAACTGATCGTGGTCGACCCCCGGCGCAGCGCCACCGCCGCCAAGGCCGACCTCTTCCTGCAGATCCGGCCCGGCACCGACCTCGCCCTGCTGAACGGACTGCTGCACCTGCTGGTACAGGACGGCCGCACCGACACGGCGTTCATCGCCGAGTTCACCGAGGGCTGGGAGGCCATGCCCGAATTCCTGGAGGACTACCCGCCGCAGCGCGTCGCCGAGATCACCGGCATCCCCGAGGCCGACATCCGCCTCGCCGCGCAGTGGATCGGCGCGGCAGCCGAGTGGATGAGCTGCTGGACCATGGGCCTGAACCAGAGCACGCACGGGACCTGGAACACCAACGCGCTGTGCAATCTGCACCTGGCCACCGGCGCGATCTGCCGCCCGGGCAGCGGCCCGTTCTCGCTGACCGGCCAGCCCAACGCGATGGGCGGTCGCGAGATGGGCTACATGGGACCCGGGCTGCCGGGGCAGCGCTCGACCCTGGTCGCGCAGGACCGCGAGTTCACCGAGCAGCTGTGGGGCCTGCCGCCCGGCACCCTGCGGGCCGAGGCCGGTCAGGGAACCGTCGACCTGTTCTCACGGATGGCCGAGGGCGAGATCAAGGCCTGCTGGATCATCTGCACCAACCCGGTGGCCTCGGTCGCCAACCGCAAGACCGTCATCGCCGCCCTTGAGGCCGCCGAGTTCGTGATCACCCAGGACGTCTTCGCCCAGACCGAGACCAACGCCTACGCCGACGTGGTGCTCCCGGCCACGCTGTGGGCCGAGGCCGAAGGCGTGATGGTCAACTCCGAACGCAACCTCACCCTGCTGCGACAAGCCGTGGACCCGCCCGGCCAGGCGCTGCCGGACTGGCAGCTCATCGCCAGGATCGCCAGCGAGATGGGCTTCGCGGACGCGTTCGACTACAGCTGCGCCGAAGAGGTCTTCGAGGAGATCAAACGGGCGTGGAACCCGAAGACCGGCTACGACCTGCGCGGCGTGACCTACCAGCGGCTGCGGGACGCCCCGGTGCAGTGGCCCAGCGCCACGACCGACGGCAGCGACCGCAACCCGATCCGCTACCTCAACGACGGCACCCACCAGACGCTGGTCGAGCGTGCCGACGGCAGCCGGCCCCGGCTGGCCTTCGCCACCGCCAGTGGGCGCGGGGTGTTCTTCGCCCGCCCACACCTACCCCCCGCCGAACTCCCCGACGACGCGTTCCCCTATGTGCTCAACACCGGGCGGCTGCAACATCAGTGGCACACGCTGACCAAGACCGGGAAGGTCGCCAGGCTCAACAAGCTCAACCCCGGCCCCTTCGTGGAGATCCACCCGGACGACGCGCTGCGGTCGGGCATCGCCGAGGGTGATCAGGTCGAGGTCTGCTCGCGGCGCGGCAGGGCCGTGCTGCCCGCCGTGGTCACCGACCGGGTCCGGCCGGGCAACTGCTTCGCGCCGTTCCACTGGAACGACCTCTTCGGCGAGTACCTCAGCCTGAACGCGGTCACCAACGACGCCGTCGACCCGATCTCCTACGAACCCGAATTCAAGTTCTGCGCCGTGACGTTGACCAAGGTGTCGAGCAAGGTGACGTCGACCGCGCCCGCCACTGGTGCTCCGGCTCCGGCTGGGGGCGAGCGGAGCAGCGACCTGGTCACCGCGCTGGGCAGGCTGCTGGGGGTGGACCCGGGCGCAGCGCCCGTCTTCCCCACCGAGGAACGGCTCTACCTGTCCGGGTTCCTCACCGGCCTCACCGGCCTCGACGGCGGGCAGCGTCCCGGCGGCACAGCGACCACCGCCGTGCCGGTGCTCCCGGCGCTGGCTCCGCTCGCGCCGGACCGGGCCCGGTGGGTCAACGGCCTGCTGGCCGGCATGTTCTCACGCACCGAGGCGAACCCAGCCGCGCCACCGCCGGCCGACTCATTCCCGGCGTCCGCTACCGACCCGCAGCCACAGTCCCGGCCCCAGCACCAGGAGGTGGTGGTGCTGTGGGCGTCGCAGACGGGCAACGCCGAGGACGCCGCAGCCGCCAGCGTCCGTCGGCTGTCCGAGGCCGGCTGGCTCCCCCGCCAGCTCAGCATGGACGACTGCACCCCGGAGGCGCTGTCGCCCGACGCCGTCGTCCTGGTCATCACCAGCACCTTCGGCGACGGCGAGGCCCCCGACAACGGAACCGCCTTCTGGCAGACCCTCAGCAGCAGCGACGACACCCGGGCCCAGTTGAGCGGCCTGCGGTACGCCGTGCTGGCCCTCGGCGACTCCAGCTACGACGACTTCTGCGCCCACGGTCGCCGCATCGACCAACGCCTGCACGAACTGGGCGCCACCCGGCTGACCCCGCGCACCGACTGCGAACCCGACTACCAGCAGGCCACCGACCAGTGGCTGGACCAGGTCCTGACCGCACTGGCCGGCACCAGTACCGCCACCCAGCCAGCGACAGCGGTCCCTGCCGGAGTCCGCCCGGCAGCGGCCACGCCCAAGCACGAGACCGGGTACTCGAAGGCATCCCCCTTCGCCGCACTGCTGGTCGGCAACCGGCTGCTCAACCTCCCCGGATCGGCCAAGGAGGTCCGCCAGTTCACCTTCGACATCCACGGCGGCGACCGCGGCCAGCTCACCTACCAGACCGGCGACGCCCTGGGCGTCTGGCCCGCCAACTCCGCCGAGCTGGTGACGCAGTGGTTGACCGCCACCGAACTCGACCCCACCGAACCCGTCCCGCTCGCCAACCTGGGCCAGGTCCCCCTCGGCGAGGCCCTGCGCACCCGTCTGGAGATCGCCCGGATCACCCCCGACCTGCTCCGCTTCGTGGCAGAACGCACCGCGGACCGGGATCTCAAGCAACTGCTGCGTCCGGACAACAAGGGCGAACTGGCCAAATGGAGTTGGCGACGCCAGGCAATCGACGTCATCGCCGCCCACCCACTCCGGGCCACCGCCGCCGAATGGGCTGCAGTGCTCAAGCCACTACAGCCGCGGCTGTACTCCATCTCCTCCAGCCCGCTGGCCCACCCCGACCAGCTACGGATCACCGTCTCGGTCGTCCGCTACAGCAACGACCGCAGCGTCCCGCGCACCGGAGTATGCTCCGCCTACCTCGCGGACGACGCCGATAACGGCCCCGTCCCCGTCTTCGTCCAGCGTTCCCCGCACTTCCGACCGCCCACCGACCCCAGGGCACCCATGGTGATGGTCGGCCCCGGCACCGGAGTAGCGCCCTTCCTCGGCTTCCTGGAGGAACGTCAGGCCCGTGGGGACACCGGTCCCAACTGGCTGTTCTTCGGCGAACAACGACAGGCGACCGACTTCTACTACCGCGAGGAACTCACCGCCTTCCACCGCTCGGGCCACCTCGACCGACTCGACCTCGCCTTCTCCCGCGACCAACGAGCCAAGATCTACGTCCAGGACCGGATGCGCGAACACGGCCACCGGCTGTGGGGCTGGCTGAACAACGGCGCGCACCTTTATGTCTGCGGTGACGCCACCCGCATGGCCAAAGACGTCGACCGGACCCTGCGCGACATCGCGGTCACCCACGGCGGCCTCGACGAGGAGCAGGCCGAGGCGTACGTCCGACAGCTGGCCACCGACCGGCGCTACGTCCGTGACGTCTACTGACAACCGGTACCTCCCGCCCGGTTCACCGGGCAGCGGTGGCACCCGGGCCTGTCAGTCCGTCGGCAGCCGCTCACCGCAGCGGCTGCAGTAAGCCGGGGAGGCTCCGTCGGGGACCGCGCCGCAGCCGGGGCAGATCAGATGCAGCCAGCAGGCGGCCTCACCGGCCTCCTCCATCGGCTCGGCCTCCCGGATGCCCTGGACCACCAGGCCGGGACGCCGTCGGTGAACAGTGAGGTAGACCAGCCCGTCGGACCCGGCACGCAGACCGCGCCCGGCCCCACTCGGCAACCATGCGAGCGAACCGACACCCAGCGGCAGCTCCCGCTCCACGTCCAGCAAGGCCCCACTGCCCGCGACGACGAGCAGCATCACGTCCAGGTCGTTCTCCTGGTGCTCACCCACATCGGCACCGGCCGGGAGCCGGATCAGGTTCGCGTCCAGTTGCCGTGCGGGCTCGGAGAGCCGCCAAAGCGCGCCGCGCTGCCCAGGCGAAGCCCCGGCGACGCACTCGGCCAGTTCTGCCAGCAGACGCACCGTGCTCCTGGAGTCCATCGTCTCTCCTTCTGACTTCATCCTGGCGCCGTCTTCGTCGGTCCTTCGCAAGCCCTGCCCCCGCTTGCCGGGGGAAGTCTGCACCTGCGTCAGCGGCGCGCTCGACCAGGGTAAGCGGTGGCGGCAAGCAAGCGGGGTGCGCTCGCACTCATGGGAGCGCACACGCAGGCGGCGGGTGGTAACGGGCCGGTCGCCAGAGGGTGTCCACGGGTGTGGACTGGGACAGCGCAGCGATCGAGGAGGCACATCATGCAGTCCGACCCCGGGTTCCGTGTGCGCCGTGTCTACGACCCGCCCGAGCCCGCTGACGGGCTGCGGGTGCTGGTCGACCGGCTGTGGCCGCGCGGGCTGTCGAAGGAACGGGCGGCGGTGGACGAATGGCTCAAGGACGTCACGCCGTCGGGCGGGCTGCGTGCCGCCTACCACGCAGGCCAGGTGGACTTCGACACCTTCCGGGTCCGCTACCGGGCGGAACTGGCCGGGCCCGACCACGCGGCGGCGGTCAGCCACTTGCTCGACCTGGCCCGCACCTGCACGGTCACCCTGGTTACCGCCGTGAAGGACCCGGAGCGCAGCCATGTGTCTGTGCTCATCGACCATCTGAAGCGCCAGCGGCAGGAGCGGCCTGTGTGAGCGCGGCGACTGGTGTGCGGGGTTTCAGTTGGGGCGTGGTCCGGGGCGGTCGGCGGCGGTCAGAGCGTGGGGACGCTCAGTGAAGTCGCGGATGTGGGTGACATGGTCACCGGCAAGACGGAAGAGGCGGTACACCAGGGTGGGCGCTGCGGCGGGATCGTTCGGGTCGGTGATCCGCAGGTCCAGGACGACGGCGTCGGGTAGGTGAAGGTCTCCTCGACCTGGGTGCGGATGCCACGGGCGTGGCGGTCGTCGTACCAAGCCAGCGCCTGGTCGCGGCCCCGGGTCGCGGGCTGGGCAGGGCCGGCGGGGTGGAACCGGACGTCGGGACGGAACCTGGGGACGATCGCGCACGACGTCACCCGGACTCCGTTCGCCCAGCTCAAGATGAACATGAACATGGGGCAGCTGCTCGCATAGTCCGCCAAGCAGTGGACGTCAACGGAGAGAGTCCCGCGCTTCGGACCGCGCGGGACTACTCGCTCGTCCCTTCGACGCCAGCGGGTGGCATTAGCCTGGGCGAGTACCGGCGGAGTCGCGTCGGGTGGCTCGCCGAGAACGTCTCTCTGACCGGTCTCTTGCCCATCGCCCGCAACGGCGGCAGCGACACTCTCTTCCTGGACCTGAACCCGGCCACTCATGGCCAGCTCCATGCGTTCATCCACGCCATTTCCCACCCTGGGTATCTGGGCAACCATGTATTCACGAAGGTGGCTGACGAGTTCGACGCCTATCTCGACAGCCTGATCATCCGCCCCGATATGGCGGAGGACGCCTGGGCCGATGTCGCCGACAGCGATCCCTCGGATCCTCGGCGGAGGACCGTCGAGGAGTGGCTGGACAAGGAACTGCCAGGCTGGCGTGCTGAAGCCTGGGCCACGACCTGATTCTCAGGCGCCCACCTGGTCGACCTGCGCGCAATCCGGCCCCGGAGTGGCGCTTCCACAGTAAGCAGCCGGCAGTGCCGGCAATCGTCCCGCAGCGCACACGGCATGTGCGCTGAGCCCCCACCGCGAGAGGGAGCATGTGCCCCGGTCACGACGGTCGTGGATCGCGGTGATGCTCCGGACAAGTCCGCCCCCGGTCAGGGCACTTGCAGACTCGACGCCGGACTCCTCGTGCCGGGCGATCTGTCCGGTGGTCGGGCGTACGGTCCGTACAAGTGCCACGTCCTGATCCGCGTGAACCCCTACGATCGTGGCCCATGGACTGGCTTGAGCGAACCGCACGGCTGCGTCAGTGGAGCGCGGGCGGAGTCCGTGCCCCGCACAAGCCGCTGCTCCTGCTCTTCGCCCTGGCTCGGTTCCAGCAGGACCCCGACGCCGAACTGTCCTACAGCACGGTCGAGTCGGCGCTGGCGAACCTCCTGGTCGAATACGGCCCGAGCCGCCGGACCACCCCGGCGTACCCGTTCCACCACCTGGTCAGCGATGGCGTCTGGGAAGTGCACACCACCCGGGGTCCCGGAAGCCCCGGCACCGGCGTCCGGGAACTCCGAACCTCGGGCGCCACGGGCCGGCTCGCCGAAGATCTGCGAGTCTCGCTGCGCCGCGACCCGTCCTTGCTCGGACGTATGGCACGGATCCTCCTCGACCTTCACTTCCCGCCGTCCCTGCACGACGACCTGTGCCAGGCCGTCGGCCTCGAACTGGAACCAACCGAGACAGCCACCCTGCCCGGCCCGGCCCGATCCCGGCAACGCGACGCCAGGATGCGCGAACTCGTCCTGACCGCATACGAGTACCAGTGCGCTTTCTGCGGCTACGACGGCCGCATCGGCACGGTCCCGGTCGGGCTCGAAGCAGCACACGTGCGCTGGTGGGCATTCGACGGCCCGGACGAGGTCGACAACGGCCTGTGCCTCTGCTCGCTGCACCACAAGCTCTTCGACAAGGGCGTCCTCGGACTCACGGACGACGACACCGTCATGGTCTCGCAGCACTTCGTGGCGCGGAGCCCGGCTGGGCGCCAGGTGATCGACCTTGCCGGCAGGTCGCTCCTCGGCCCCCAGGCAGGCACGAGGCGCGTCGACCCTCGACACCGCGCCTGGCACACCAAGCAGGTGTTCCACGGACTCCCGCGCCCTCGAGTGCTGGGGCTTCTGCGAGAGGTGAGAACTGTCCCTTCGCCTGACCCGCATGCGGCGGGCACCGATGACTGAACCCGGCGTACAGGCCGAACACGACCAGGCGCCCTTGCATGGTGCCGTGGCGCCGGGGCTCGGCGTCGCCGACGCACTGAAGGCGAGACGCTGCTCAGGGGGTTCCGAGCCAGGTCAGGGCGGCGATGGTGAGCGCTTCGACACCGGTGGTCAGGGTGGGTTCGACGACCGGGGCGAAGAACGGGGAGTGGTTGCCCGGCAGCTCGTCGAGGCGGCCCTCCTGGAGGGCGGCGAGGGTGGGCTCGGCGTCCAGGCCTCCCCAGAACCAGAAGACCGTCGGCACCTCGATCGCGGCGCCGAACACTCCGACGTCCTCGCTCGCGTTCACCTGCGGCATCGTCAGGACGCGTGCGGCGCCGAAGTGCTCGGTGAAAGCGGCGATCGTGGTCCTGGTCGCCTCCGGATCGCTCACCAATGCGGGGACGGACACGGACCAGGACAGGTCCGGTTCGGCCACGGCGGCCGACGCCGCGGATTCGGCGCGGGCGATGCGCTCGATCGCGGAGCGGACGAGCTTGCGTGTCTGCTCCGTGTAGGTGCGGATATTGACGCCGAGTTCGGCGCGGTCGGGGATGATGTTGTCTTTCGTGCCGGCCTGGAGGCGCCCGACAGTGACCACGGCGGACTCCGCCGGGGGTACCTCGCGGGCGACGATCCCCTGCAGGCGGGTGACGAGATGGGCCGCCATGAGCACGGGGTCGACGGTCGACTCCGGGCGCGAGCCGTGCCCTCCGCGGCCGTGCAGGGTGATGGCCAGTGAGTCCGAGGCCGCCATCACCGGCCCGGTGCCGTAGCCGATGAAGCCGGCCGGCAGGGGCGCGACGTGCTGGCCGAGCACGATCTGTGGCCGCGGGAAGCGGTCGAACAGCCCGTCGTCGACCATCCCGCGCGCGCCGACGGCGAACTCCTCGGCGGGCTGGAAGACGACCAGCAGCGTACCGCGCCACTGGTCGCGTGACCGCGCGAGCAGGGTCGCTGCGCCGGCGAGGCAGGTCGCGTGCATGTCGTGCCCGCACGCGTGCATCACGGGGACGTCGCGGCCGTCCTGGTCGATGGCGCGGGTGCTGCTCGCGTAGGGCAGGCCGGTCTTCTCCTCGACGGGCAGGGCATCGATGTCGGCGCGGAGCATCACCACCGGGCCCTCGCCGTTGCGCAGCACGCCCACCACACCGGTCCCGCTCACGCACTCGGTGACGTCGTCGAATCCAGCGTCCCGCAGACGCCGGGCGAGCAGTGCGGCCGTACGTGTCTCCTGCAGGGACAGTTCGGGATGCTGGTGCAGGTGCCGGTAGAGCTCGGCCAGGCCCTCGCGGATCTCCGGGAGGTTCCCGATCACGGCGTCGTTCATGGACAGCCTCTCTCCGCCGACTCATGGGACTGGGACTTCTGTCGTGGTGGCCGGCGCGGCTGGACGCGCTCGCGGAGCAGGTCCCAGCGGAGCCGTGCCTGGCCGCGAAGATTGCTCCACAATTGGCGTTCCTCCCCCTTGGGCGGTGTGTGTCCCCGCCAGATGCGGGCGCGTTCGATGACGACCTCGCGGCCGAAGGCGCCCGCGACAACAACGAGCATGACGACGAACCGGCTTGAGACCACCACGAACACCGGGCCGACGGGGCCGTAGCGGGACGCCGAACTGCCGGAATAGCTCGGAAGACAGGTGGTCGCCGGGAGGAGTAGGCCGACTCCGCAAGGGCCAGCGCAAGCGCGGGGGGAGCAGCTCTGTCCGGGGTGCGCCGGTCGCCCAGTATCAGACCGGTGCACGTGCTGACGGCGAGCGTCAGAGCCCCCATCAGGCCAAGGGCAGAGCAAGCGGGCGGACGCTGCGCATCGGGGGATCCTCACGATCGTGGCCAGTCGGAACGCCTTCGATTAGACCCCCGTGCTCCCCGCCCCGCGAGGCGGCCCACCCGTGCCGGCGAACGGCGGGCGCCAGCCCCCGGAATGCCCCCGCTCGGCGACCCCCACGCCGCCGAGGACGAGTCGGCGAGGAGTGAACCTGCTGTCGGCGGCCACTCCACCTGACTGGCCCGGGACTCCTGACCCTCTCGACCGGCCGCGCCGCGCCGAGAGGCGGACGAGCGCACGGAGCGGATTCAAGTGTGACCCAGATAACTTATGTCACGGCATATATGTCGTGTAATGTATTCGATATGAACACTG
>NZ_JBGCCR010000054.1:0-28694 GCF_041262485.1 Streptacidiphilus sp. BW17
TCGCCGGGTGGTGCAGTTCGAAGGCGGGGGACTCGGAGCGGATGCGGGGCAGCGTGAGGAAGTTGTGCCGCGGCGGCGGGCAGGAGGTCGCCCACTCGAGCGAGCGGCCGTAGCCCCAGGGGTCGTCGACCTCGACCTTCTCGCCGTACTGGGCGGTCTTCCAGACGTTGTAGAGGAACGGCAGGAGCGACACGCCCAGGATGTAGGAGCCGATGGTCGAGATCACGTTGAGGGTGGTGAAGCCGTCGGACGGCAGGTAGGTGGCGTAGCGGCGCGGCATGCCCTCGGCGCCCAGCCAGTGCTGCACCAGGAAGGTGGTGTGGAAGCCGATGAAGAGCAGCCAGAAGCAGATCTTGCCCAGACGCTCGTCGAGCATCTTGCCGGTCATCTTGGGCCACCAGAAGTGGAAGCCCGCGAACATCGCGAACACGACGGTGCCGAAGACCACGTAGTGGAAGTGGGCGACGACGAAGTACGAGTCCGAGGCATGGAAGTCGATCGGCGGGGAGGCGAGCAGAACACCCGTCAGACCACCGAAGACGAAGGTGACCAGGAAGCCGATGGTCCACAGCATCGGGGTCTCGAAGCTGAGCGAGCCCCGCCACATGGTGCCGATCCAGTTGAAGAACTTGACGCCGGTCGGCACTGCGATCAGGAACGTCATGAAGGCGAAGAACGGCAGCAGCACCGCGCCGGTGACGTACATGTGGTGGGCCCACACGGTCACGGACAGGCCGGCGATCGCGATGGTGGCCGCGATCAGCGACTGGTAACCGAACATCGGCTTGCGCGAGAAGACCGGCACGACCTCGGAGATGATGCCGAAGAACGGCAGCGCGATGATGTACACCTCTGGGTGCCCGAAGAACCAGAACAGGTGCTGCCACAGGATGGCACCACCGTTGGCCGGGTCGAAGACGTGCGCACCGAACTTGCGGTCGGCCTCCAGTGCCAGGAGCGAGGCGGCCAGGACCGGAAAGGCCAGCAGGACCAGGACAGCGGTCAGCAGGACGTTCCACACGAAGATCGGCATCCGGAACATGGTCATGCCCGGGGCGCGCATGCAGACGATGGTGGTGATGAAGTTCACCGAACCGAGGATGGTGCCGAAGCCGGAGAGCGCCAGACCCATGATCCACATGTCGCCGCCGATGCCCGGGCTGTGGATCGCGTCCGAGAGTGGCGAGTAGGCGAACCAGCCGAAGTCGGCTGCTCCCTCCGGGGTGAGGAACCCGCCGACCACGATCAGCGAGCCGAACAGGTAGAGCCAGTAGGCGAAGGCGTTGAGTCGGGGGAACGCGACGTCGGGGGCGCCGATCTGGAGCGGCATGATCCAGTTTGCGAAGCCGGCGAACAGCGGCGTGGCGAACATCAGCAGCATGATCGTGCCGTGGATCGTGAACGCCTGGTTGAACTGTTCGTTCGTCACCAGTGTGTTGTCGGGCTTGATCAGCTGGCTGCGGATCACCAGGGCCAGGACGCCGCCGACGAGAAAGAAGGCGAATGAGGTGATCATGTAGAGTGAGCCGATGGTCTTGTGGTCCGTGGTGGTCAGCCACTTGACGATGGCCTGGCCCGGGGCCGGCGGCTTGCGCTGCGCGGGGATCGCCTCGGTCGCGACGGTGGGTTCTGCGGCCTGCATTGTTCTCCTCGTGCGCGTCCCCGCACTGGTCGAGCGCCATGGGGCCCGTGGGTGCTGAGTGGCCGTCTGTCCGGTTTGGCCGGAACGTTAGTGACTCCCCGTCCAGCGCAAATGCGACACGCCGGACCGACGCCTGCCACGTAGCCAGTCGTGTGTACCGACTGCTCCGTCCGAGTGAGCCGCACCCCCGCTGATCCGCCCGGCCGGTGCCCGGCTGGGCGGATCAGCGGGGGTGCAGACACCAGCCCCAGGGCGTCACTCCGTCGGACTGTCGAGGGCCTCGTCGAGGGTGGCGGCGGCGATGAGCGAGAGGTGGGTGAGCCAGTTGAAGGCACTCACCTGTGCAGCGGGACTGACCCCGCCCCTCTCCATCGTCTGCAGGAACCCCTCGACAACGTTGAAGTCGAAGGTGTTCATCCGCCGACTGGCAAGGGCCGGATAGAGGTGGTTGCTCAGCATCGAGTCCAGGCTCCGCACCGAACCGGGAGAGAGGTCACGCTGGCCGGCCCTCCACTCCGTCACGTGCTCCTTGAAGCGCATGGCGCCGTATTTGCGGATGCGCTCGGCTTTGCCGGGGTTCTTTGCCGCGAGCTCCCGCTTCTCCCGGTAGATCTCCGTCAGGCGGGCGATGGCCTTCTCCTGGTTGGAGAACCCAGCCTCCTCGGTCTGCTGCCCCTGGGCGTCCCGGTACCTGATCGTGTAGTCGTGCGGGCACTTCGCCCACCGCGACTCGGGAAGTGTGCAGTCCTTGAAGAACCTGCCCATGCCGCGGGCCAGGGTCTTTGCTGACCACGGAGGGTGCGACACACCTCTGAGCTGGGAAGAAAACGCCAGAGCTGTGATATGCCCGACATATTGCCAAGAGGGTTCAGGGCGACCATGCTTCTACGCACGTAGAACGACGCTGAAGGCGAGGCCACAGGATGTCGGATTCCGTCAGCAGGTCATCGAACAGCAGCACCGGCGGCCCCTCCCGGGTGGTGCGGGCGGCGTTGGTGCAGACGCGGTGGACCGGGGACACCGCGTCCATGGTGGAGCTGCACGAGCGGTACGCGCGCGAGGCCGCCGCGCAGGGGGCGGAAGTGATCGGGTTTCAGGAGGTGTTCAACGCACCGTACTTCTGCCAGGTGCAGGAGCCCGAGCACTACCGGTGGGCCGAGGCCGTGCCGGACGGCCCGACGGTGAGCCGGATGCGGGAGCTGGCACGCGAGCTGAACATGGTGATGGTCGTCCCCGTCTACGAGGTCGAGCAGCCCGGCGTCTACTACAACACCGCCGCCGTGATCGACGCCGACGGCAGCTACCTCGGCAAGTACCGCAAACACCACATTCCGCAGGTCAAGGGCTTCTGGGAGAAGTACTACTTCAAGCCCGGCAACCTCGGCTGGCCCGTCTTCGACACGGCCGTCGGCAAGGTCGGCGTCTACATCTGCTACGACCGCCACTTCCCCGAGGGCTGGCGGGCGCTCGGGTTGGCCGGGGCGGAGATCGTCTACAACCCGTCCGCGACCAGCCGCGGCCTCTCCGCCTACCTGTGGCAGCTGGAGCAGCCGGCCGCGGCGGTGGCGAACGAGTACTTCGTGGCCGCCATCAACCGGGTCGGCGTCGAGGAGTACGGCGACAACGACTTCTACGGCACCAGCTACTTCGTGGACCCGCGTGGGCAGTTCGTCGGCGAGGTCGCGTCGGACAAGGAGGAGGAGCTGGTGGTCCGCGACCTCGACCTCGGGCTGATCGAGGAGGTCCGCCAACAGTGGGCCTTCTACCGCGACCGTCGCCCCGACGCCTACGGCCCGCTCGCGGAGGCATAAGTGACCATGACCTCGACGGGCGACGAGAAGTCGGGCGAGACGACGGGCGACGAGACGACGGGCGACCGGACGACGGGTGACGAGAAGTCGGTAACACAAAGCGCAGAGGGCACCTCACTGCTGGCCAGGCACCGGGCCGTGACCCCCTCCTGGCTCGCGCTCTACTACCGTGAGCCGCTGGAGCTGACCCACGGCGAGGGCCGTCACGTCCACGGCTCCGACGGCCGCCGCTACCTGGACTTCTTCGGCGGCATCCTGACCACCATGACCGCCCACGCGCTGCCCGAGGTCACCCGGGCGGTCGCGGACCAGGCCGGGCGGATCCTGCACAGCTCGACGCTCTACCTCTCCACGCCCATGGTGGAGTTGGCCGAGCAGATCGCCGAGCTGTCCGGCATTCCGGACGCCAAGGTCTTCTTCACCACCTCCGGCACCGAGGCCAACGACGCCGCGCTGCTGCTGGCGACCACCGCGCGCCGCTCCAACCAGGTGCTGGCGATGCGGAACAGCTACCACGGCCGCTCGTTCAGCACGGTCGGCATCACCGGCAACAGCGCCTGGTCGCCGACCAGCCTATCGCCGCTGCAGACGCTCTACGTCCACGGCTCGGTCCGCACCAGCGGGCCCTTCGCGCACTTGGACGACAAGGCGTTCATCGAGGCCTGCACGGCGGACCTCACGGACATGCTGGGCCAGGTCGGCGGCCCGGTGGCCGCCCTGATCGCCGAACCGATCCAGGGCGTCGGCGGGTTCACCCACGGCCCCGACGGGCTCTTCGCCGCGTTCAAGCGGGTGTTGGACCGGCACGGCATCCTGTGGATCAGCGACGAGGTGCAGACCGGCTGGGGCCGCACCGGCGACCACTTCTGGGGCTGGCAGGCCCACGCCGAGGCGGGACCGCCCGACGCGTTGACCTTCGCCAAGGGGCTGGGCAACGGCCTTTCCATCGGCGGCGTGGTCGGCCGGGCCGAACTGATGGACTGTCTGACCGCCAACTCCATCTCGACGTTCGGCGGCAGCCCGGTCACCACCGCCGGTGCGCTGGCCAATCTGCGCTACGCCCTTGACCACGACCTGCAGGGCAACGCCCGCCACGTCGGCGCGGTGCTGCGCGAGCGGATCGAGGCGGGCGCGAGGCAGCTGCCGATCGTCCGCGAGGTGCGCGGGCGGGGGCTGATGCTCGGCGTCGAACTCACAGGCCGCGACGGCGAACCGTCCGCAGAGGCCGCGTCGCTGGCCCTGGAGCATGCCCGAGACCTGGGCCTGTTGATCGGTAAGGGAGGCTCGCTGGGCAACACCCTGCGCCTCGCCCCGCCGCTCACGCTCACCCGCGACGAGGCGGAGCACGGTGCGGAACTCCTGGTCCAGGCCCTGGACCGGGCGCAGAAGGAGCTGTGGAAGGGGTCCTCCAAGTGAGCCAGGAACGCACCGTCATCCGCGGCGGGTTGGTGATCACCGCCGCCGACGAGGTCCACGCCGACGTGCTGGTCGAGGGCGAGCGCGTGGTCGCCCTCGCGGCCACCGGCAGCCCCGCCGCGCAGGCCTGGGACGCCGAGCGCGTCATCGACGCCACCGACTGCTACGTGATCCCGGGCGGCGTCGACGCGCACACGCACATGGAGCTGCCCTTCGGTGGCACCGCGGCCTCCGACACCTTCGAGACCGGCACCCGCGCCGCCGCCTTCGGCGGGACGACGACCATCGTCGACTTCGCGGTGCAGAGCGTCGGGCACAGCCTGCGTGAGGGGCTGGACGCCTGGCACGCCAAGGCCGAGGGGAAGTGCGCGATCGACTACGGCTTCCACATGATCATGTCCGACGTGACCCAGGGCGTGCTCAAGGAGATGGACGTCCTGGTCGAGGAGGGCGTCACCTCGTTCAAATTGTTCATGTCGTATCCCGGCGTGTTCTTTTCTAACGACGGAGACATTCTCCGAGCGATGCAGCGGTCCGCGAACAATGGCGGGCTGATCATGATGCACGCGGAGAACGGCATCGCGATCGACGTGCTGGTGGAGCAGGCGCTCGCCGCCGGGCACACCGACCCGCGCTACCACGGCGAGGTGCGGCGCGAGCTGCTGGAGGCCGAGGCGACGCACCGCGCGATCCAGTTGGCGCGGGTGGCGGGGGCGCCGCTGTACGTCGTGCACGTCTCTGCCGAGCAGGCGGTCGCGGAGATCGCGCAGGCCCGCGACCTGGGGCTGAACGTCTTCGGTGAGACCTGCCCGCAGTATCTCTTCCTCTCCACCGACAACCTGGCCGAACCGGACTTCGAGGGCGCCAAGTACGTCTGCTCGACGCCGTTGCGGCCCAAGGAGCACCAGGCCGCGCTCTGGCGCGGGCTGCGCACCAACGACCTCTCCGTCGTCTCCACCGACCACTGCCCGTTCTGCTTCGTCGGGCAGAAGGAGCTGGGCCGCGGGGACTTCTCGAAGATCCCCAACGGCCTGCCGGGCGTGGAGAACCGGATGGACCTGCTGCACCAGGCCGTCCTGGACGGCCACATCTCGCGGCGGCGCTGGATCGAGCTGGCCTGCGCGACGCCCGCCCGGATGTTCGGCCTCTACCCGCGCAAGGGCACCATCGCGCCCGGCGCGGACGCGGATGTCGTGATCTTCGATCCGCGCCGGCGCTACACCATGTCCGCGGCCACCCACCACATGAACGTCGACTACTCCGCCTACGAGGGCCGCCAGGTCACCGGGCAGGCGCGGACCGTGCTCTCGCGCGGCGCGGTCGTCGTCGACGGCGGCGAGTACCTCGGTCACGCCGGACACGGCACCTTCGTTCCCCGCGCCACGAGTTCGTACCTGCTCTGAAAGGCCCCGCATGGACATCGGCCTCGTGCTCCAGACCGACCCCCCGGCCCGTCTGCTCGTCGAGCGGATGCAACGGGCCGAGTCGGCCGGGTTCACCCACGGCTGGACCTTCGACTCCTGCGTGCTGTGGCAGGAGCCGTTCGTGATCTACAGCCAGATCCTCGCGCAGACCCAGCGGTTGACGCTCGGCCCGATGGTCACCAACCCCGTCACCCGCACCTGGGAGGTCACCGCCTCCCTGTTCGCCACGCTGAACGACATGTTCGGCAACCGCACCGTCTGCGGCATCGGCCGCGGCGACTCCGCCCAGCGGGTCGCCGGGCGCAAGCCGGCGACGCTGGAGCGGCTCTCGCACGCCATGCACGTCATCAAGGAGCTCGCGGAGGGCCGCGAGGCCGAGGTCGACGGCACGGTGATGCGGATCCCCTGGATCAGCGGCGACCCGAAGCTGCCGATCTGGATGGGCGCCTACGGGCCGAAGGCCCTGGAGCTCACCGGCCGCCAGGCCGACGGGTTCATCCTCCAGTTGGCGGACCCGTTCCTGACGGAGTGGATGGTCAAGGCGGTGCGCCGCGCCGCTGAGGAGGCCGGGCGCGATCCAGCCTCCGTCACGGTCTGCGTCGCCGCCCCGGCGTACGTCACCGACGGCAGCGAGGAGCAGCTCGCGCACGCCCGCGAGCAGTGCCGCTGGTTCGGCGGCATGGTCGGCAACCACGTCGCCGACCTCGTCTCCCGGTACGGCGAGCACAGCGGCATGGTGCCCGACGCGCTCACCGACTACATCAAGGAGCGCCAAGGCTACGACTACTCCCACCACGGCCGCGCGGGCAACCCGGACACCGCGTTCGTCCCGGACGAGATCGTGGACCGCTTCTGCCTCATCGGCACGCCGCAGCAGCACCTGGAGAAGCTGGAGCACCTGCGATCCCTCGGCGTCGACCAGTTCGCAATCTACGCCATGCACGACGCCGTCGAACCGACCATCGACGCCTACGGCGAACACATCGTCCCCACCCTGAAAGGCTGACATTCAAGACACCTGAGGTGGTGCCGGGCGGGCTCCGGCACCATCCGTACCTCGCTCGGGCAGGACTAGCCTGCGCGCTTCACTTGCAGTGCTGTCCGGATGATGACCGGGAAAGCGAAAGTGCCTTCTCCGCTGGGATGATGAGGCTTGTCGAAGGTCTCTGTCAGCCCAGCGGGAAGGCACTGTCTACGTGCACACTACCGGGTCGCGTCGTCTCCGCCGACGGGCGCGGGGTGGTCAGCCACGCCGGATCGCGTCTGCTGGCCGATCTCGCCGATGCCACCGGTCTCACGAACGCGTTCGGTGATGCCCTGCGCCGGCTTCGTCCGCGCGGCACCGGCCACGACCCGGGCCGCATCGCGGTCGACCTGGCGGTGATGCTCGCCGACGGTGGCGAGGCGATCGCCGACCTGGCCCTGCTACGGGACCAGCCCGAGGTGTTCGGCTCGGTCTCCGCTCCTACCGCCTGGCGGCTGCTGGCCGGCATCGACCCGGCCGCCCCCTCTCTGTCACCCTTGGGTGAGACATCCCGCTTTGTCGGGTTAGCCTGAGAGGGCCCGAGTACGAGTTCCGCCCCTGATGACCAGCACCAATCCGTCCGCAGTCGACCCGGCTCCCAGGCCGAAGCGCCGCACGTTCAGCCCCGGGTACAGCTGCGGATCGTGGCCGAGTACGACGCCGCGCCCGAGGGCGAGAAGGGTGCCGTGCTGCGCCGTGAGCGCCTGTACCACTCGCACGTCCCCGAGTGGCGGGCCGCGCGCGATGCCGGGGCCCTGGAGAACCTGGTCGACGCCGCACGAGCCCGGCCCGCCCGAAGAAGTCCGCCGCCGAGGCCGAGAACGAGAAGCTGCGCCGGCAGGTGGAACGGCTCGAGAAGGGGCTCGCCCGGGACAAGGCCGCGCTGGAGGTCCTGGGAAAAGCTTCGGCGCTCTTGGAAATGATCTCCGAGGGCGCGGACTGAAGCACGCCGCCGACCCGGTCATGGACGAGGCGTTCACCGGCCTTGAACACGAGCTGGGTATCGCTGCCGCGTGCCGGCTGACCGGACGCTCGCGGGCCACCCACTACCGCAGGCTGAAGCCACCGCCGGTGCGCGCGCCAAGAACGCCCAGGGTCCAGCCGGCGGAGCTGACGGCTGAAGAGCGTGACGCGGTACTGGAGTTGATGAACAGCGCCGAGTACGCCGAGCTGCCACCCGCACAGATCTGGGCCCGCGAGCTGGATACCGGGCGCTACCACTGCTCGGTCTCCACGATGTACCGGATCCTGCGTGAGCGGGGGCAGTCGGGCGAGCGTCGCCGCCAGGCCGTCCACCCGGCCAACACGGTGCCCGAGCTGGTCGCCGACGGCCCCTCCCAGGTGTTCACGTGGAAGTTCGAGGACCGGATGGTGGCGCGTATGGACCGTAGTGGCCGGTGCGCCTTCTCCTGGTCCCGCTCAGCAGTGGCGGCGACTCGGCCATCGAGCCTTGGCACGCTCCGTCGCGGCCACCTTGGCACCATGGGCGACGTGGGTCAAGACCGACCGCAGATGGTGCGAAGTGCCTTGTTCAACCGGTGCGGGGCCGCAGTCAGACGGATAATCGGGGCCACGGCGTGCTCGGTGCGGCGGTTGTTTGACTCCGACTCGGCACCCTGGGCCATAGTGGGCCGCGGTGGGACCGGACGGTCCACATCATGCCCGTAGGAAGGACGACGTGATGACGAACCCGTTCGAGGACGCTGACGCGAACTACCTGGTCCTGGTCAACGACGAGGGCCAGCACTCGCTGTGGCCGGTCTTCATCGAGGTGCCGGCCGGCTGGACCTCGGTGTTCGGCGAGGCTGCGCGGCAGGAGTGCCTCGACTACATCGAGGCGAACTGGACCGACATGCGCCCCAAGAGCCTGATCGCTGCGATGGCCCAGAGCTGATCAGCCTACACCCCCGTCGGCACCCCCGAAGGCCGCTCCCCTCGTGGAAGCGGCCTTCGGGGGTGCCGCGACCGGGCGCCGGCTCCCTAACGGCATGAGGACACCAGAGAGGTAGCTCCCGTGGAGCGATGTGTGCTGAGAAGCGATTCCCAAAGCGGACGTAGCTTCAAGTTTTTGCTGCTCAGGCTTGTAGCCGTCGTCGGGTAGGCAGCTGGATCCGCTGTGTTCATGTTCGCTGGGTCGGAGGTGGCGGATGCCGTCGGTGGTGGGATTGCTGGAGGAGCGCGAACGGGCCGCATTGGCTCGGGCGGAGGAGCTTCGCATCGAGCTGGAGAGACTCCAGGCGGCGGTGGCTGAGGCCGAGGAGGCCGCGCGGCGTGCGGCCGTCGTGTGTGAGGAGGTCGTCGCGGCCTTGGCCGCGGCGCCGGCCGTGTCTGATGTCGAGGCGGTGGAGGTCGTGGGCAGCGCCGCACCCAGGGTCCAAGTTCCGCGGTGGCAGCCGGGGTTGGACCGTTCGGTGTTGTCGGGTGACTGCGCGGCGATCGTGGCGCTGGTCGAGGGTGACGCGGCTGGCAGTGGGGAAGGCGTGCGGGCCCGACGGATGCGTGATCATCTCGGCTGGCAGGCCAGTGATGCGCGGGAGCAGGCCGCTCGGTTCCGCGCCAAGCGGCTGGTGGAGTGCGGGTGGTTGAGGGAGGAGCGGCCGGGGTTGTTCAGGCCGCGGCGGGGGTGGGCCGGTTGAGACGCCGTTGTGCGGGAGTGCCCCGGCGGGCCAGGCGCCGGGTGGCGGGGATGCTCGCGGCCCACCAGGCCATCGCCTCGGCGCTGTCGGTGCGACTCTCGTAGTCGCGGGCCAGGCGGCGGGCCCGGACCAGGTGGGAGAAGCTGCGTTCAACGACCCAGCGGCGCGGCAGGGACGGTGAACCCGCGGGCGTCGTCGGGGCGTTTGACGATGGTCAAGGCCAGGGCGAGGACGGTGGAGGCGAAGTCGACGAGCCAGCCGGTGTATCCGCCGTCGGCCCAAACCAGGGTGATAGCTCGGTGGCGGGCGCACAGGCGCTGGAGCAGGTCGCGGCCGGCGTCGCGGTCGCTGACCGAGGCCGCGGTGACTATTACGACCAGCAGCAGACCGAGGGTGTCGACGGCGATGTGCCGCCTACGGCCCTTATCTTGAGCCTTTTCCCGGCGTCGAAACCGCGCGTAGCGGCGGGCACGGTGGCGTCACCCTTCACCGACTGCGAGTCGGTGATCGCGGCGGTGGGCTCTTCCTTCTTGCCGGCCAAGGCGCGCAGGCTTTTTCGCAGCCGGCCGTAGAGTTCCTTGATGAGGTCGTTGTCGCGCCAGCGGCGGAAGAACCGGTACACGGCCCGCCTATCAGTTACGTGGAATCACACGCCGCAGGAGCCATCTCGTATCCTGCGGCGTCCCCATGGGCTGAGGAGCTCATCGGCCGCGTTGGACAACGGTCGGCCTGCTGTTTGGGCCTGGCCGCTCGACCCCGCCTGCTACGACCGTCAAGCGCTCCTGACCGGCGCTGAACCGCAAGCGCTCAGGACCCTATCGCCCGCCGAGTCTTCGGCGAGGTCGCGGTCGAGGACGCCGTCGGGAAGGTCCTGACGGTCCTGGGCGACTGGGGCTACCAGCGCGGCCCGGACTGCCTCACCTCGGCCGTCTGCCAGATTCTGCTGCTGAACCGCAGTCCCCGGCTGGAGGACTTGTCGAGTTCGGCCCTGGCAGCGATCCGTGCGACGCCGGCCATGCAGGGCGGCCAGTGGACCAGCGATCTCCACGGGATCCATCGAGCCCTGGCCGCTCTCGGTCACGCTGAGCAGCCGCCGCGTCCCCGGCACGGACCCGGGCCCACGGCGATCGAGGGCGCCCCGGGCAGTTGGGCCGAGTGGGTGGAGCGCTGGCAGGCGACCTCGACGCTGACTCCGGGGGTCCGCGCCAGTTACCGAAGCGTCCTGGCGAAGATCGGCCGCTGGCTGGCCGCCGAGCACCCCGAGGTCACGGCACCGGAGCACTGGACCCGCCAGACCTGCGCGTCCTGGGTCGCGGCGGTCGACCGCATGACGGTCGGCGACTTCTCGCAGTGGACCGCGGGCATGCGGTCCCAGGGCCGGATCGGGAAGCCGCTCACACCGGAGTCGAAGTCGGGCTACCTGAAGGTGCCCCGCGCGTTCTTCCGCGACCTGCACGAGTGGGAGTGGATACCGCTCCGCTTCAACCCGGCCCACGCGCTGAGGACTCCCGGCAGCCGTCCGGGCCCTCATGGGTCCGGACCCCCGGGTGATCGCCGACGACATCTGGGCGAAGCTCTTGTGGGCCGGGCTGAACGTCGAGTCCGGTGACCTGCCGACCGCGGACGGTCGCACCTACCCGGCCGAGCTGATTCGGGCCATCACGCTGACCTGGCTCTTCGCCGGACAACGCAGCGACGAGATCGCCCGACTCCGGGTCGGCTGCATCCGCTGGCAGCACGATGGCCTGCCCATCCCCGGTGACTCCGGCGAGGTCCTGGCCCGCGACGCCGTTTGCCTGCTCGACGTCCCCACCCACAAGACCGGCACCGCGTTCACCAAGCCCGTCGACCCGCTGCTTGGGCATGCGATCGAGGCCTGGCAGGCGGTCCGCCCCGGTCAGCCCGCCATCCTCGACCCGAAGACCAACGAGCGCGCGGACTTCCTCTTCACTTTCCGCGCGCGCAGGGTCTCCAAGGACTACATCAACGGGACGATCATCCCGATGCTCTGCCGCAAGGCAGGTGTCCCCACCGCCGACGTCCGCGGCAACATCACCAGCCGCCGGGCCCGATCCGCCCTCGCCAGCCAGCTCTACAACGCCAAGGAGCCCATGACCCTGTTCGAGCTCCAGGAGTGGCTCGGCCACCGGACGCCCGAAGCCACGGCCCACTACGCGAAAATCACCCCGAACACGCTGGCCAGGGCCTACAAAGACGCTGGCTACTTCGCCCGCAACGTCCGCACTGTCGAAGTGCTCGTCGACTGTGACGCAGTCGCTTCTGGGGCCGCCGCGAATGGCGAACCCTGGCAGTACTATGACCTCGGCCACGGCTGGTGCACCTACACATTCTTCGAGCAGTGCCAGCACCGCATGGCCTGCGCACGCTGCGACTTCTACACCCCGAAGGCCTCCAGCAAGGGCCAACTCCTGGAGGCCAAGGAGAACCTGCAGAAGATGCTCGCGGCCATCCCCCTGACGGACGACGAACGAGCTGCGGTGGACGATGGCCAAGCCGCCCTTGACCAGCTGCTGGAGCGACTCACCGACGTCCCTATTCCGGCCCGGCCGACTCCCCGGCAGATCGGTATCCCCGCGCAGGTCACTTTGCTGCCGGTCATTGAGATCAACCGGAAACCGACAGGGCAGTAGTCCTCAACGGCTCAGCCGGTGCCGAACGTAGTCCGGCTGGGCCTCACCGACCTCGATGCGGTTCTCGTCGAGTCCGTTGGCGATCCGCAGACAGTCCCCGGCGAAGGCAAACTCCACCGCCACCGTCCCAGCCGCCAGGTCGTGACCTGGCGGCCGCCACTCAAGGAGCGCGACGTCGCGCAGTTCCTGCCCGACGAACGATTCGAGGCGCTCATCGCGCTGAGACCACTGGGGCGTCAGCTCGGACCACTCCCATCCGGCGATGTCCGCCGTGGTGTCGATCGTGTTCCAGCCGATCGAGAGCTCGTCGAGCTTCCAGTGGCAGACCTCTACCTGGATGCCGTCGAAGTCCAGCACCACCGGGCAGTCGGCGAACCAGTCCCCGTCCTCGGCGAAACGCACCACGGCGAAGCCCGTCAGCCGCCTGCCGGCGAGCGTCGCCAGCCGTGATCCGTGCGCCTGCCGAATCGCCTCGAACCCGACCAGGAAGGACGGCTCGAAACCAGAGATTCCCATGTCCACAGCCTGAGTCTCTCGGCCGTCTGCCCAATCGGCCAACACAAATCGACCAGCAGGATCTACCGAGCCACTTGACGGATCGGATTCCACAGAAAGTTGGGGAAGTCGGCGGGCAGACTGGCCCAGCGCAGGCCCTCGGCGACCAGGTAGCGTACTGCGTCGAGCATTTGACGGTGGCAGTAGCCTTCCGGGCGCCCGCCGCGGCCGTTCAACCAGGCCGGAACCGGAAGCAGTGGCCGGACCAAGGTCCATTCCACCTCTGTCAGGTCGCTGGCGTATCGACGGGCGCGATCCGGCTGGTCGGCGGCGTTGCCGAACTGATGGGCGAGGCAGTCGCACGACATGCCGGAACTGGACGAGGACAGGGCGGACACGCCACAGTGGGGCACCAGGGCCTCCTGGTTCTCGGCTGACTCGACATCACCGAGTTGCGTAGGAGGCCCTTCTCTTATGCACTCACCGCCGAGCGACCACCCGAACGAGGCTGATGTACACATAAGTTCGGATCACGGCCGTGTCGCTCGGTCTGGAAATCGCTTCTGATGCCACCAGCCCTTGACTTGACGGCAGGCGGTGCCAACTCCTTTGAGGAGTGGCAGGTGACCAAGGTGGCGTCGATGTCCAGGACAAGGCCGGGTAGTTGACGTCCACCGGCGTGTGAGGCGGGGATGCCGTCGCGGGTTTCGCCGGCCTGCAGCCAGGTGATCTCGCGTGCTGCGGCGCGGGCCGCCCTCAGCGCACCGAGCACGGCAAGCGGCCGTTACTGCCGCAGTGGCGAGTGTGCACTACACCTGTCCCAGGGGCGGATCCCCAGGCGACGATCTACGCCCATGAGGCCGGTCTGGTACGCCTGAGCGGCTACTGAGCCGCCGAGGCGCACCAGACAGCTCAGACGCTCCCCAGGACGACGACGGCGTTCTGGCCGCCGAAGCCGAACGAGTTGCTCACGGCCAGCCGCACCGGAACCTGCCGGGTCGCACCGTGGACGATGTCGATGTCGGCGGCGTCCGGGCCGGTGGAGCGGAAGTTGGCGGTGGGTGGGACCACCCCGTGGGCGATCGACAGGGCGGTGAGTCCGGCCTCGACCGCCCCGGCGGCACCCAGCAGATGGCCGGTGACCCCCTTGGTCGAGACGACCGCCGCGCCCCGCCCGAAGACCCGCTCGATCATCCGGGCCTCGATGTCATCACCCTGCGGAGTGCTGGTCGCATGCGCATTGACGAGGGCCACGTCCGAGGCCTGGACACCGGCGTCGGCGAGCGCCTGTCGCACGGCGAGTTCGGCCCAGTGCCCGTCGGGAGCGGGTGAGGTGAGGTGGTGGGCGTCGGACGTCGCGCCGTAGCCCATCAGCCGTGCGTAGGGATGCCTGCCCCGCGCCGCGGCGTCCACCGCCCGTTCCAGCACCAGCACGGCCGCGCCCTCGCCGAGGACGAAGCCGTTGCGCCGCTCGTCGAACGGCCGGGAAGCGCCGGCCGGATCCGCCGAGTTCCGGGAGAGCGCCTTGAGTCGGTCGAAGGCGGTGACCATCAGGGGCGTCACGGTGGCCTCGGTGCCGCCCGCCAGCACCACGTCGCAGCGGCCCGCGCGGAGCAGGTCCAGGGCGTAGCCGAGAGCGGTGGTACCGCTCGCGCAGGCGGTGGCGACGCTCAGCGAGGGGCCGTGCAGGCCGAGCTCCATCGCCACCGTGCCGGCGGCGATGGAGCTGATGGCCCGGGGCACGGTGAGCGGGTTGACCGTGCGCGGACCGCGGTCCCGCAGCCGCCGCCCCTGCTCCTCCCAGGTCGGCTGGCCGCCGAAGCCGGTACCGAGGACGACACCCACCCTGGCCGGGTCCCAGGACCGGTCCGTCAACTCTGCGTCGGCGACTGCCGCGTGGGCCGAGGCGACGGCGAACTGGGTGAAGGCGTCCATCCGGCGAGCCTCGACGCCGAGGACCAGTTCGGGGTCGAAGCCGGTCACCGCACAACCGAAGTCGACGGTGAGGTTGGTCAGCCGCGGGTCGGCCGAGGCTGTGGGCTCCCCGGCGCAGACCGTCTTCCAGGTGGTGGCGGTGTCGACCCCGGCAGGCGTGACCATGCCGATTCCGGTGATCACCACCTCGGGGCGGCGAAGTCCCGTGACATCGGCGCTGCTCATGCCGGGACGACCGCGCCCTGCGCCTCCAGGAGCGCGGCGATGTCGGCCACGGTGGTCGTGGAGGTCAGGTTGTCCTCGTCGACGGTGACGCCCAGGTCCTCTTCCAACTGGGCGCCCAGCTCCGCCAGCGAGAGCGAGTCGAGTTCCAACTCCCTGCAGGTCATGGTCGGTTCGATGGTCCCGGAGACCTGGTAGGTCGTGCTGAGGATGGTGCAGAGGTAGTCGAACACGGCTGGTTTCCCTTTCGAGCGGTGTGATCTGGCAGCGAGTCGGCTCAGAACTCCGAGTTCACGGCCTGGAGACGCGGCCAGGTGAGGGCGGCCGAACCCCAACTCAAGCCACCACCGAAGGCGGTGAGCACGGTGCGGGCGCCTGGCGTCAGCCGACCGGTGGCTAGCGCAGCGGTCAGCGCCAGTGGGATGGAAGCGGCCGAGGTGTTGCCGGTGCGGGCGATCTCGCAGACCGCGCTCTGCGACGGCACGCCGAGTCGCTCGGCCACCGCCTGAATGATGCGGCCGTTCGCCTGGTGCGGCACCAGGGTGTCGACCATCTCGGGGCTCCATCCGCAGTCCTTCAGCACCCGCGAGGCCGACAGCGCCATCTGCTCGACCGCCCGCAGGTAGACCTTGCGGCCGGCCATGCCGAACCAGCGCGGGCCGTCCGGTTGTTCGAGCTCGCTGGGCACCTGGATGAGGTGGTGGCCCGAGCCGTCACCGCCGAGGTCGAACGCCAACAGCGCGCCCTGGTCCGCGGTGGTACCGCGGCGCAGCACCACCGCGCCCGCGCCGTCGCCGAAGATCACGGCTGTGCCGCGGTCCGTCGGGTCGACGATCCGGGAGTAGATTTCGGACGCCACGATCAGGACGCTGTCGACGACGCCGCTGGTGATCAGGCCGTTGGCCACCGCGGTGGCGTAGACGAACCCGCTGCACACGGCGGAGACGTCGAATGCCGGAACCTGGCCCAGGCCGAGGCGGTGGGCGACCTCGGGCGCTGCGGCTGGGCACGGGCGGTCGGGTGTCGTGGTGGCCAGCACCACGCCGCCGACCGCTCGCAGGCCCGCCGAGCTCAGCGCGTTGGCGCCGGCCTCGCAGGCCAGGTCGCGCATGGACACCCCAGGGGCCGCCCGGCGACGGGCGGCGATGCCGGTGCGGCTGCGGATCCACTCGTCGGTGGTGTCCAGCTGGGCCACCAGCGCGGCGTTGTCGATCTCGGTGTTGGGCAGGCAGGTGCCGAGGCCGGCCAGTACCGAGGTCGGCCGGTCGCGGCGGTCCCCGGATGATGAGGTGGACTCTGTCGTGGACATCGGGTTACGCGCCACACGGCGTCAGGCGGACCGGTAGGGACTCGGGGCCCCCGGGGTCGGCTCCGTGATCGGCGAGCCGCAGCAGGATTCCGTGCGTGGAGCTGAAGGTCTCGTGGTCGCGGCAGGCGGTCCGCGAGTCCTCGTACCTGGTCAGCGACCAGAAGGCGGGTAGCTCGGCCGGCTCGCGCCAGTGGGCCGGGTTGTTGGCGCGCAGCCACCGCCACCGCACAGAAGGGCCGCCATGTGAACAGAGTTCCGGGGCAACCAGGTTGATAAGCGGTGGTGGCTCAGTCGGCTTGCTCTGCACGCGATGCCTCGCAGGGGTCTCAGGGTTGATTTCACGGTGGCATGCTGTTTCACACAGCGTCAAGGCTGGCCGGGTCACCTGCTCAGGGGCGTCCGAGCGGCCTGTTCAAGTGCCGCACTGGTGCACTTGAGTGCCGCTGTCGGGCGCTGTCCCCGGTCGTTGAGGCGTGTTGATCCCGTCAGCGTCGGGAGGAATATCCCTGGTCGGGCGGAATCATTCCGGCCACAATTCACCATCCACTGCCGAACTGGATGCAGTGGTGCGATCACCTTCGAGGCGGCCTCCGACGGAGGCTGCTCACCTGTCACACTGCCGCAGTTGAACTTCGTGATCGAGCACGGTCCCGCGCTGAGTCTGCAACGGACCGGTCCTGTGCAAGGCACAAGTGTTGATCGACGGTGCCTGCCGAGCCATGCTGCTGACGTCGCTCATGCGTGCGGCGAGGTGAGCGCTTCCTCCCCGATGCCCTGGTTTGAGGCTTTGTTGTTCTCTGGCGTTTACTGACTCCGCGATTCGGTGCCGCGTCCGGGTGGACGGGTACGACGAATCGTCGACTGCCCTGTTGATGGTGTCGTTCTTCCTGAAAAGGTGTGCAGATGACTGATGAGCAGTTGTTTCTGCGGTCCAAGGTCATTATCGAGCCGCTGGTGGACAGGTTTGTCGCCCAGCCGCACACCATGGCGCCGGTGCAGGCGGCGATGAACCTGGCGTTCCTGCATGTCCCGCTGCTCGAGTCGTACCTGCAGTCCCCGCAGGTGCATGTCGCGGCGAGCAACAACCCGGAGCTGCGCGGCGGTTACTTCATCAACATCCCGGAGGAGCGCGTCGGCGAGGTGCGCGAGCTGCTCGCCGCGATCAAGCGAGACCGGGCCGACATGCTGAAGTTCGCCGAGGCGATCGCCGCCGGCCAGGAGCTGCTGCGGGCCAACGCCACCGGCTTCGACCTGACCCCGCTCTACCCGAAGCTGCCGGACGAGCTGGGTGGTCTGGTCGAGCTGGCCTACGACACCGACAACCAGGCGCAGCTGCGCTTCATCGAGCCGGTGCTCTACCACAGTCCGTACTACCAGGAGTCGCGCCAGTCGGTACAGCTCTCCTTCGAGACCGGCATCGAGCGCCCGTTCATCCTGAGCACCCCGCGGCTGCCCTCCGAAGACGTGCTGGAGCTGGACATCCCGTTCCGGCACCCCGGTCTGACGGAGCTGTTCAAGGCCCGTGTCAAGCCGACCACCCTGGCTCACCTGCGTGGGGCCCTGGAGCTGAACGACGAGCAGGCGGCCGTCCTGCGCACCATGCTGAGCGAGACCCTGGCCCTGAACGAGGACCGCCACATCGAGTCCGGTGGCCGGATCCGCTACTTCGGCCACGCCTGCCTAGTGCTGCAGACCCCCGAAGCCGCCATCGTCACCGACCCGTTCATCAGCGCGGACAGCGACGCCGACGACCGCTACACCCTGGACGACCTGCCGGACTACATCGACCTGGTGCTGATCACCCACGGCCACCAGGACCACATCGTCATGGAGACCCTGCTGCAGCTGCGCGGCCGGGTCGGCAAGATCGTCTGCCCGCGCTACTCCCGCGGCAACCTGGCGGACCCGTCGATCGCGCTGATGCTCAAGCACCAGGGCTTCGACGTGGTGGAGGTCGACGACTTCGACGAGGTCGGGTTCCCGGGGGGAAAGATCACCGCCACCCCGTTCCTGGGCGAGCACTGCGACCTGGACATCCGCGCCAAGTCGACCTACTGGGCCGAGCTGGCGGGCAAGAAGGTGTTCATCGGTGCCGACTCCTCCGGCATCGACCCGAAGCTCTACCGCTACGTCAAGGGCCACCTGGGAACCGCCGACTACGCCTTCCTCGGGATGGAGTGCGACGGCGCCCCGCTCACCTGGCTCTACCAGGCGCTGCTGACCATCCCGGTCACCAAGAAGATGAGCAACTCCCGCAAACTGTCCGGCTCCAACGCCGAGCAGGCCGCCGCGATCATGGTCGAGCTGGGCGCCAAGGAGGCCTACGTCTATGCGATGGGCGAGGAGGACTGGTTGGGCCACGTGATGGCGACCACCTATACCCCGGACACCTACCAGATCAAGCAGATCGAGGAGTTCCTCGGCTGGTGCAAGGAGCACGACATCCCGGCCGGCCACCTGTTCAAGCAGCAGGAGTGGCGCTGGTAGCAGTCCGCGGTTGACCGCAGGCCCCAAGCGAACCCCTCACCGAATTCCGCTCCCAGGCGCTCCAACTCGGCCCGGTCGCTGGTGCCGAAGGCCTCCTGCCACGCGGTGAGGACGAGTACACGCGGGGTGCGTGGCAGTCGCGCGGGGCGAAGCCGTCGCACTCGGCCATGCCCTCGCAGTTGGCCGCGCGGACCGCCGTCACCGCCGCTGCCCGGTCGGTCGGCCAGTGGCAGGCCGCGCACCAGGAAGGCGTTGCGGGCTGCCGTCAACTACCGGATCTCAGCGAGGTGTTCGGCGATCCGATGCCCGGCTTCGGCGCCCGGGCCGGCAGCCAGGTGGGCCAGCAGGCTCATGGGCGGCCTCCGTGTCGTCAGGGGTGTCCGTCAGTACTTGTCGAAGAACTCGGTGATCGCGGCGTTGACCGTCTCCGGCCGCTCCAGATGCCCCAGGTGCCCGGCGTCGGGTATCTCCACGAAGTCGCAGCAGGGGATGGCGTCCGCCACCTCCGAGACCAGGTGGGGTGGGCAGATCAGATCGTCGGCGAAGGCTATCGCCCGGCACGGCGCCGTGACGGCGCGCAGCGCCTCGCGCCGGTCGCCGCTGAGGGAGACCCAGGCCTGGCCGTCGGCGGTGTTGCTGCCGCTGCCGGTCAGTTCGAGGATCTCCAGCCAGGAGCAGATGGTGGCGTCGTCGTTCAGCGAGGCGGGGGAGAGCATCTCCAGGACGGTGCGGACCGCCTCGTACCTGGGTGGCAGCCGGATGCCGCTCTCCCGCATCAGCTGCTCGCTCTCCTGCATCGCCCGGCGCATCGCGTCGGCCCGGGCCGTGGTCGCCATCAGGATCGCCGAGCGCACCAGCTGCGGTGCCTCGATGGCCAGCTCCTGGGCGATCATGGCGCCCATCGAGTACCCGACGATGCGGCACGGGCCGAGCTCCAACGCCTCGATCAGCCCCCGGGTGTCGGCCACCATGTCGGCCAGCGAGTACTTGCCGGCCGGCGCGTCCGAGCCGCCGATGCCCCGGTTGTCGAAGACGACGGCCTCGTAGCCGGCTCCGATGACGGCCGGAGTCTGGTGCACCGTCCAGACGTGGCCCGCGGCCCCCGAACCCATGATGAACAGGACGGGTTCGCCCTTGCCCGAGCGCTGGTACGAGAGGCGGATGCCGTTGGTGCTCACCTGGGGCATGGCGTCGGGACTCCTGAGCGAGAGGGGATCGAGGTGGAGGAGGCCCGCCGATACGGCTCCGCTGCACCTACCTTGGCACCGCGTCGCGCTGGTCATCAAACCAGGCTGTTGGCACGGCCGTTCAGGAACTGTTGGTCGCCGGTCGTGGGGAGTCCGGCGTCGAGTACTGCCGTGGCAATGCCCTGACGGAGCGTCACCCTGACAGGCAGGCCGATCATGGTGAGTGCGGTGGCCAGCAGGAAAGCCGGGGTGATCGCGTGGACCGCGGGATCGGGGGCGAAGGCCGTTGCGGCCAGTCGGCGATGTTCAGCAGAGGCGGCGCCGCAGTTGAACGTACGAGTCGGCCGGGAAGGCAAGCGGCGCCCGCGGTGGACACCGAGAGCAGCCTCGATGGGGCCGGCTCGAACGGCGAGGGCGCGGTGACGCCATGGTCCCGAACCCTCTCATGCTGCACCACACAATCAGAAATCAAAAGAACTTCCCGGTGCCTCGGGGTACTTGGCAGGAACACCTCCGGTGCTCCGGTGGGTCGGACGCGCTCGGGAATTGGCGGGCACCCGCCTTCTGTGGGCATTCCGGGAGCAGTTACGAAGGGCCGACGGCCAAGGGGTTCGCCCGGGGGAGGGGAGTAGTTCGTGGCTGCCGGGTGGATCCGAGGTGCTGTCCTCGAAGGGGGCCGTCTCGACAGCGCTGCTGAGTGAGGCGGAGCTCACTGAGCTGGAGGGCGAACTCGCCAAGGGTGCCGCAGGGTACGGGCGGAACCCTTGAAGTTGACACTCGATCGGATAACGCTACCGATATTACGCAAGTTTGGTGTTCGTGCCCCATCCAGGGTGTAGTCGCGCTGTTCAGATGCCATGGGCGGGTCCATTGCCCGCACCGGCGCGGAGACTGGTGTCACGGGAGCGGGCCACGGGCTGGGTGAAGGAAAAGTGCTGGTCAACCGGTAAGTGATCCAAGTCAATTGACGATCCATCAGACATTGCTGTTTGCAAAATCTTCACACGGCCGCCTGGTTGACCCCTCGACAGTTCATGGAGCGGAAGTCATGATCGTGGCATTGAATTTGGCTGGGACGTGTCCTTGAGGGTCGGCTTCGAACCTTGGCGGTGATTCGCGGAGCGATCGAGCCTTCGGGACCTGGTAGGCACCTCGCCGACGCCTCTGTGGAGTATCGGCACGCGCCTGGGCCCAGCCCGGAGCCGACAATAACCGGGGGAACACTTGAGTCGGACGGTTGGAGATCTGAGAGCGACCGTTGTGGTGCCTGCTGCCGTGTTGCAGTTGGGAGAGTCACCGCGCACGGGCGGCCGGGACGAGGAGCACATCGCCAGGTTGGTGGAGGTGGACGGCCCGCTTCCGCCGATCCTGGTCGAGCGGCACACCATGCGCGTGATCGACGGGACCCACCGGCTGCTGGCCGCGGTTTCCAAGGGCCAACTGGCCATCGAGGTCGAGTTCTTCGACGGCACAAGTGCGGATGCCTTCCTGAAGGCGGTCGAGGCGAATGTCGCCCATGGTCTGCCACTCTCCCTGGCCGACCGGCGGGCCGCAGCCAAGCGGATCGTGACCTCGCACCCGTACCTGTCCGACCGGGCGATCGCGCGGACCGCCGGGCTGGGAGCCAAGACGGTGGCGGCGATTCGCCGCCGGGTGGCTGAGACCGCGGATGGACCGCAGTCGCAGGTGAGGCTCGGTCGGGACGGCCGGGTCCGTCCGATGAACAGCCTGGAACGGCGCCGTCGGGCCGCCGAGCTGCTGGCCGAGCGCCCGGAGGCCTCGCTGCGCGAGGTCGCCAGGCTGGCCGGGATCTCGCCGGCGACGGTCAGCGATGTCCGGCGCCGGCTGGCGGCGGGGGAGGCGCCGGCCACCGAGCGGGCTGGCGATGGCGCCATGGGCGTGGTGGTCCCGGCCCAGCGGACCCGCGCGACCGTGGCCCAGGATATGCGGGTGATGCGGTCCGACCCGGCCATGGTGCTGGAGAAACTAGTGCGCGACCCGTCGCTGCGCCACAAGGAGGAAGGCCGCCAACTGCTGCGCCTGCTGCAGCAGAACGCGATGGGGATCAAGGAATGGTCCGAGCTCACCGAGGTCGTGCCCACGCACTGCGGCGCCCTGGTGGTGGACCTTGCCCGGCAGTGCGCCGAGACCTGGCTGGAGTTCGCGCAACAACTGGACGAGCGGGTGCGCGCGGTGGACCGGGCGGCGGCCGGCTGACCGAGTAGTGCCGGGCCCGTCGTGGCGGTCGAACGCGGGCCCGGCACAGACCGGCAGGGCAGCCGGGGACGAGTGGGAGCGGATCGGCGGCGGGTGGTGCCGCGCAACTGCAGCGGTAGGCGGCTGTTTTGAGGCGAGCGGTCAGCTGGGCCCGCCGAGTAGTTAACTCCTCAATTCGCACGATGAGTTCGTCGATCGCCGTGCGGTACTCGGTCATGCCGGATGGTCGAGCCCTGAGCTTCGAAGAGCACCGCCGGTTCGGGTAGTCACCCACGGACCCGATAGCAACGGGCTGTCAAAGCAGGGTTGTTCAAGAGTGATGGCTTGGCATCGGCTCGAGCGATGCGGTCCCGCTCGCCGGCGACCGGATGTTCAACGGATGGTGTGCGGCAGTTGGACACCCCGGCGCACTCGTCCGGTACCGCACCCTTGCATTCCAGCGCCCTTGTACCGTCTGGGCGTTCAGGGTCAGCGTGCACTCTGCCACTTACCGAGCGACGACGGTTGGGGCATAGTGATCGGCGGCCCCTCCGTGATCCCAATGTCGACGCAACCGATGCCGATGATGTGCGCTTCGCGTGCATGCCGGTTGGCAGACCGTTCTTGGTGAGGTTCCTCGCCACAATTGCCTGGGCCACAGCGGAACGTCTGGTCGGACATGCGCCCGAGGAGCCTGATCGCGGCGATGGAGAGGAAGCAGTCCGGCCTGGATGGCGACGTGAGGCGGCCGCATCTCGACTGAGGTAGGAGTCGGAACGGGGCGCCCGCACCCCGGAACAACAGTGACTGGCGGAGCATCAGCCTAGGGGAACAGCATGGATTTCGATCTCGGCGGCTACCAGAGCCTGGGAGCTGCCCACCACGCGCGGATCGCGCGCCACCCGGCGGTGCGGCCCACCCCGCCGCGCGGACCGGACCCCGAGTCGCGGTGCCTGGCGGCGGGAGACCTCACGTGACCGCCACGCGCGCGGGCGCCGGGATCGAGGCGGCCCTTGACGAAGCCCTGGGCATGCTCGACGAGACGGCCCGCCGGTCCGTGGAACTCGATGAGAACGAGCAGTTTCCCGCGGACCTCTGCTCCCGCCTCGACGCGTTCGGCCTGCCGGCCCGCTACGTGCCGACCGAGTGGGGCGGCACGTCGTCCGACCACGAGGAACTGATCCGGCTCTGGCGCACCGCCGCTCGCCGTGACATCAGTGCGGTGACGGCCCACGCCAAGACGTACCTGGGCGCGGCCCCGGTGTGGATCGCCGGAAACCCGGAGCAGGCCCGGGTCATCGCCGACGCGGTGCTGTCCGGGGCCCCGGTGGCCTGGGCGCTGTCCGAGCCGGGGCACGGCGCCGACCTGTTGAGCGGATCCGTCACCGCCACGGCGGAGCCTGACGGCTACCGCGTCGACGGCGTGAAGTGGCCGATCAACAATGCCACCCGCTCGAGCCATGTCACTCTGCTCGCGCGCACCGGCCAGGAAGGCTCCGGGCGTGGCCAGAGCCTCTTCCTGGTCGACAAGTCGGCGCTACAGCCCGGGACTTGGCGGTCCCTGCCGAAGGTGCGGACGCACGGCATCCGCGGGATCGACATCTCCGGCATCGAGTTCGACGGCGCGCTGCTGCCGGCCGACGCACTGGTCGGCCCGGAGGGAAGCGGCCTGGAGACGGTACTGCTCGCGCTCCAGCTCACCCGGACGATGTGCACCGCACTCTCCCTCGGCGCCGGTGAGCACGCGCTGCGACTCGCCGCCCGGTTCACCGCGGCGCGCGTCATCCAGAACCGCCCGCTGGCCGAACGGCCCTTCCCCGCCTCGGTCCTGGCCCGCAGCGCCGCGCTGCTGACGGCCGCGGAGGCGACCTCATTGGTTGCCGGCCGTTCGATCCACAGCCTCACCGCCGAGATGAGCGTGACCTCGGCGGTCGCCAAGGCACTCGCGCCCACCCTGGTCGACGCCACGCTCGGGGAGCTCGCCGAACTGCTCGGCGCACGTTCCTTCCTCTCCGACGTCTACGAGCACGGCGCGTTCCAGAAGGTGTGGCGCGACCACCAGGTCGTGGCGGTGTTCGACGGCAGTACCCCGGTGAACCGTGCCGCCCTGGTGCAGCAGTTCCCCAGGCTGGTCCGCGGCTTCGCCACCGGCACCGCCGACGCGGGCGGACTGGCCGAAGCCGTCTCGGTCGGCAGCCCGGTCCGACCTGTCGACCGTGGCGCACTGACCATGCTGTCCCGGCAGGGCTGCTCCGTCGTGCAGGCACTGCCCGCACTCGTCGAGTCGATCGGCAGCCGGCCAACCCCCACCGGGCTCGTCGACCAGGCCGTCGCACTGGGCGCCATGGCCGAGTACCTTCACGGGCGGATGGCCGAGGTGGCGCCCGCCGCCCGTCCCGCCATGGCCGCCTACGAGCTGGCCGCGGCCTACGAGCTCTGCTACGCGGGCGCGGCCTGCCTCCACGTGTGGGCCGCGGGTGAGCGCGAGCACGCGGCGGAGCCGCTGTGGCAGGACGGCCTCTGGGTGCGGGCGGCGCTGCGCGCCCTGCTGGCCAGGCTCGCCGTGTTCCTGCGGGTGCCGGTGCCGGCTGCCGGGCCCGGCGACGACCGGCTCGACGGCGCGCTGGCCCGCCTCGTCGTCGACGCCGCGACCACCGGTGCGCCCATCACCCCGTTCGGGGCCCCGGCGCCGCGAACGCTCCAGCAGGGGGAGGACTCACGTGAGCGCTGAGAAGCTGGACGCACTGTTCGGCGACCTACGGGATGCGGACAACCCGGTCGGCCATGCCGCCATCCTCGCCGCCGATGAGCGGCACGAGATGCTCGCCGAGGGCGAACGCCTGCTGGACGCCTACGGCATGAACGCCGAGTTCGTGCCCGCCGCGTACGGTGGCCGGCTGGTGCGGGCCGACCGGCTCGCCGAGGTGCAGCGGGCGGTCTGGCGACACGACCCCTGCCTCGGCCTCGGCTACGGCTTCAGCTCGCTCCTCGGATCGGTCAACATCTGGTCCGCCGGCACGCACGAGCAGCGCACGAAGGCAGCCGAGATCCTGCTGGGGGGTGGCCGGATCGCGGTCGTCTTCCACGAACTCGACCACGGCAACGACTTCGCGCACGCCGAGTGCGCCGCCGTTCCGAGTGACGGCGGCTGGCGACTGACCGGGCGCAAGGAGACCGTCGCCAATCTGCGCCGTGCCGAGGCCATGGTGCTCTTCGCACGGACCAGCGAGGTCGCGGGCAGCCGCAGCCACAGCCAGTTCTTCCTCACCCGGGCCGAGTTGCCGGCCGACCGCGTGCTGGATCTGCCGCGGTTCCCCACCTCCGGCCTGAACGGAGTGCAACTCGGTGGACTGCGGTTCACCGACTGCCCGGTCCCCGGCACCGCGATGCTCGGCCGGCCCGGCCAGGGCATCGAGAACGCCCTGCGCGCTTTTCAGCTCAGCCGAGCGGTGCTCCCGGCCAGCGTCCTCGGGTCGTTGGACACCGCGCTGCGTCTGGCGCTGGAGTGCGTGCACGAGCGGCGCCTCTACGGTGGCTTCGCCGCCGACCTGCCCTATGTGCGCGCAGTCCTCGCACGAGTCTTCGCCGACCTGCTGGCCATCGATGCCTTCTGCGGTGTCGGACTCCGGGCGCTGCACCTGGCCCCGGAGGCCACGCTCTACGCGCCGGCGGTGAAGTACCTGACATCACGGATCCTGATGGAGGCCTTCGAGGATCTGCGCGCGGTCATGGGCGCCCAGGGCTACCTCCGCGAGGGCTCCTACGCGATGTTCCAGAAGCTCCTCAGGGACGCCGCCCCGGCCGCCTTCTCCCACATCTCGCTCTCCGCCTGTCTGGTGCTGATCCTGCCGCAACTGCCCCGGCTGGCACGGAAGTCCTGGCTGGCCGACCAGGCCGCCGCTCGGCAGCTGTTCGACCTCGATGCGGATCTGCCGCCGCTGGACTTCGACCGGCTCGCCGTCGGCATGCCGTCCGGTGACGGGCTGATCGGCGTGCTGGCCGAGACCGCCGAGCGCGAGTCGGCCGGGAGCCCGGTCGGTCGGTTCGCGGTGCGCTTCAGGGACGAGGTGCTCGCGCTGCGCGACCAGTGCGCCGCACTGGCGCCCTCGGACCTCACGATCGGGGCCTCTCCGGAGGCTTACGCGGTGGCCGGCCGGTACACGGTGCTGCTCGCCGCCGCCGCCGCGCTCGCGGTCTGGCGCGGCGATGACCGTCAGCAGGAGGCGGCGCTCCTCGGGATCCTCGACCGGCTCTCCGGACGCCTCGGCGGCGCTCCGGTGCTCACCCCGGACGAGCGCGCGAGTGCCGAGCAGGCGCTGTTCGACATCGCTGTCGAGCGCTTCCAGGACCGGCGGCTCCTCGACCTGTCCGCACGTCGTGTTTCGGGATGAGAGAGGGACTTCGATGACTGATCGGGAAGTGGGTGTGCGGGTGTCGGGCGAGGACATCGAGCGGTGGTTGATGGAGCGACTGGCCTACTACCTGGAGACGCCGGTGGGGGAGATCGACCCGGAGGTCTCGCTCGCCGAGTACGGCTTGGAGTCGGTGTACGCCTTCGCGTTGTGCGGGGACATCGAGGACAAGCTGGGTGTGACCGTGGAGCCCACCCTGGTGTGGGACATCGACACGGTCGCGGCTCTGACCGTTCACCTGGCCGGCCTGGTGGCCGAACTGCCGTCGGCCTGAGAGGCGTTCCGGGCCTTCAAGGCCCGCGGGGCTTCGTCCTGCCTTTGTTCTTCCAGAGTGCGTCGATCGATTGAGGGATACGGGGATGAGTGTGTCCGAGCAGGGCCCGTGGGATCTGATGTCCGGCCAGCTGGGGGTCTGGTACGCGCAGCAGCTCGCGCCTGACAGTCCGGCGTACAACATCGGTGAGTACATGGAGATCCACGGCGCACTCGACGTGGATCTCTTCGTGCGTGCGCTGCGCCGCACGGTGCAGGAGGCGGAAGCTATCCGGCTGCGCCTGTGTGTGGAGGGCGGGACGCCGCGACAGTTCCTGGGCGAGGCCGGGGAGGTTCCGGTTAACGTGGCGGATCTGCGGGGGGAGGCTGATCCGCGTGCGGTGGCGCAGGAATGGATCCAGGCCGATCTGGACACGCCGGTGGAGCTGGTGGGTGGGGCGCTGTCGGGGCATGCGTTCTTCACGCTCGGGCCGGATCGGTTCCTGTGGTACCAACGTGCCCACCACCTGGTTCTCGACGGCAACGGCCTGTCGCACTTCGCCGAGCGGCTGTCCCAGGTGTACGGGGTGCTCCGGGCGGGCGGGGATCCGGCCGAGGGTGCTTTGCGGTCGGTGTCGGAGCTGATCGAGACCGACCGGGTCTACCGGGAGTCGCAGGAGCGTGACCGGGACCGGCAGTTCTGGCTGGAGACGTTCTCGGACCAGGCGGAGGAGACGGCGCCCGAGGGGCCGCAGGGGCGGCGGCTGCCCGGTCGACCGGTGATCCACCGGCAGGATCTCGGAGCCGACGCGACCGGTCGGCTGCGGGCTGCCGCGAAGCGGCTCCGGGTCAGCTTCGCCGGCTTGGTGATCGCCGCGTCGGCTGTCTACCAGCACCGGTCCACCGGGGCGCGGGACGTCGTGCTCGGAGTGTCGGCCAGTGGCCGCACGAGCATGCGTGAGGTGGGCATCCCCGGCATGACCGCGAACATCATGCCGATCAGGCTCAGGGTCCGTCCGGGCATGTCCGTCGAGGAGCTCGCGCGGCAGGCGCAGCGAGCGGTCCACAGCGGTCTGCGTCACCAGCGCTACCAGTACCCGGACCTGGTCAGGGACCTGAAGCGGGTCGGCGGTACCCCGCTGTACGACATGATCGTCGACGTCATGGTGGCCGACCGCCGGATCGGGTTCGGCGACTGCGCGATCACCCGGACCGCCCTCTCCAGCGGGCCTGCCGAAGGCCTGAAGATCGACGTGTTCAGTGACACGGCCGAGGGTGGTGTGCAGACCCTCATCGAGATGAACCGCGAGCACTACGACGCCGAAGCGGCGTCGTCGGTGAGTCGCCGGTTCCTGGCCGTGCTGGACTGGCTCGGCAGCGCTCCGGTCACCGCCTCCGTCGGCACCGTCGACCTGCTCGACCAGGCTGAGCGCCGGCTGGTGTTGGAGACCTGGAACGACACCGTGGTGTCGGGTGAGGTGGTGTCGGTGCCGGGGCGGTTCGCGGCGCAGGTGGCGGCGACGCCGGGGGCGGTTGCGGTGGTGGCGGATGGTTCGGCGGTCAGCTATGCGGAGTTGGACGCGCGGGCGAATCGG
>NZ_JBGCCR010000055.1:0-27825 GCF_041262485.1 Streptacidiphilus sp. BW17
GCCGGGTTCATCGCCACCAGCACGTCCGGCGCGTCACCCGGCGTCAGGATGTCGTGGTCCGCGAAGTGCAACTGGAAACTGGACACGCCCGGCAGCGTCCCGGCGGGCGCCCGGATCTCCGCCGGGAAGTTCGGCAGCGTCGACAGGTCGTTCCCGAATCCCGCCGTCTCCGACGTGAACCGGTCACCGGTCAACTGCATACCGTCGCCCGAGTCCCCAGCGAACCGGATCACGACCCGGTCGAGCCGCTTGACCCGTTTCCCGGCGTCCTGGGCTCCGTCGTGGGAATCGTCGAACGCAGAACCCGTCTCCTCGACCCTGCTGGTCACGACCTTGGGCCTCCCTCGTCACCGATAGTGGTGGTGGTGCTCCGCTGAAATCCTATGTCGCCACACCCGCCGGGCGGGGGATCACAGCCCTAGGATATCTGACACACCGTCAGGAACTTGTTCCCGTCGATCCGCACCCTGCCGGGCCCCGCTCGACTCGCGCACGAGCGGGCTGCGGCCTTCAGGGACGGCTCAGGAGTTCAGGTAGCGCAGCACCGCCAGCACCCGGCGGTGGTCCTCGGGGCTCTGGGTCAGGCCGAGCTTCAGGAAGATGTTGCTGACGTGCTTCTCCACCGCTCCGTCGGAGACCACCAGCTGCCGGGCCACGGCCGTGTTGCTGCGGCCCTCCGCCATCAGGCCGAGGACCTCGCGCTCGCGCGGGGTGAGTGCGTCCAGCGTGTCGCGGCGGCGACTGCGGCCGAGTAGCTGGGCCACCACCTCCGGGTCCAGCGCGGTGCCGCCCGCGGCGACCCGGCTGACGGCGTCGGTGAACTCCCGCACCTCGGCGACCCGGTCCTTGAGCAGGTAGCCGACCCCGCGGGTACTGCTCGCGAGCAGCTCGGAGGCGTATCGCTCCTCGACGTACTGGGAGAGCACCAGCGTGCCGACCTCCGGATGGCGGGCCCGCAGTTCGATGCAGGCCCGGACGCCCTCGTCGGTGTGGGTCGGCGGCATCCGGACGTCGGCCACCACCACGTCGGGCACGCCACCGTGCGATTCACCCCCGCGCGATTCACCCCCGCGCGATTCGCCGGCCGTGGAGGAGAGCCGGTCGACCAGCGCCAGCAGCGCCTCACCGTCGCCGACCGCGCCGACGACCTCCATACCCCGGTCGATCAGCAACCGGGTCAGCCCGTCGCGGAGCAGGACCGAGTCTTCAGCGATCACCACGCGCAGGGCGCCGGAGGTAGCAGGCATGGATCACATGGTACGGAGCGCCACCGCGTCGCACAGGCCTTCCAGGGCGGACTTGGCCGGGCAGGACGGGAGCGGGCGGAGCAGGTCCCTGGCCTCCTCGGCCCAGCGCAGCGTGTCCTCGCGGGCCTGGGCCAGCGCCGGGTGGGCGCGCATCAGCCGCAGCGCCTCGGCATGCGGCTCGTCGTCCTCGATCGGCCCGGCCGTCAGCTCGCGCAGCCGCAGGTCGCCGGGGACGGACGGGTCCGGCTCCGTGGCGCGCAGCAGCAGGACCGGCAGCGTGGGGACGCCCTCGCGCAGGTCGGTGCCGGGCGTCTTGCCGGACTCGCGGCTCTCGCTCGCCACGTCCAGGATGTCGTCGGCCAACTGGAACGCGGTGCCGATGCGCTCGCCGTACTGGGTCAGTATGTCGACGACCCGCTCGTCCGCTCCGGCCAGCAGCGCGCCCAGGTGACAGGAGACCGCGATCAGCGAGCTGGTCTTGCCGGAGAGCACGTCCAGATAGTGGCGGACCGGGTCGTCGTTCGGGCCGGGACCGGCGGTCTCCAGGATCTGGCCGGTGACCAGCCGCTCGAACGCCTGTGCCTGGAGCCGGACCGCCTTGGGCCCGAGGTCGGCCAGGATCTGCGAGGCGCGGGAGAAGAGGAAGTCGCCGGTGAGGATGGCGACCGAGTTGTCCCAGCGGGCGTTGGCGCTGACCGCGCCGCGGCGCATCGACGCCTCGTCCATCACGTCGTCGTGGTACAGCGTCGCCAGGTGGGTCAGCTCGACCACGACGGCGGCCGGAATGACGCCCGGCGCGTTGGCGTCGCCGAACTGTGCGGCGAGCAACGTCAGCAGCGGACGGAAGCGCTTGCCGCCGGCGTGCAGCAGATGCTGTGCGCCGACTGTGATGAACGGCACATCGCTCTTGGTGGCGTCGGCGAGCGCCTGTTCGACGGCCATCATGCCCTCGCGGACGTCGGCCTCCAGTGCCTGATCCTGCACGCTCAGCCCGAAGGGCCCCACGACGGTCACCGGGAACACTCCTGTCGCTGGTCGGGTGGCTGGCGGAGAGAAGCCATCAAAGGGCAGCGTATCCGGTCGGGAGTCGATCACCACGCGCGCCCGGCCTACGAGGAGTGCAGGCCGGGCGCGCGGGGGCCGACGGGTGCGTCACCGGACGAGTACGGGTGCGTCACCGTACGAACAGGGATGCCTGGTTCGCAAGATGCAGGAAGTACTCCGGCAGCACGCCGAGGACGACGGTGACCACCGCGCCCAGGGCGATCGCCGTCCCGGTCAGCGCGCTCGGCACGGCCACGGTCGGGCCGTCAGGACGCGGGTCCGAGAAGAACATCAGCACGATGACCCGGATGTAGAAGAACGCCGCCACCGCCGAGGAGAGCACACCGACGATCACCAGCGGCGTGGCGCCGCTGCCCGCCGCGGCCTGGAAGACCGCGAACTTCCCGGTGAAGCCGGACGTCAGCGGGATGCCCGCGAAGGCCAGCAGGAAGAGCGCGAAGACCGCCGCGAGCAACGGCGAGCGCCGACCGAGCCCGGCCCAGCGTGACAGGTGCGTCGCCTCGCCGTCCGCGTCCCGGACCAGGGTGACGACGGCGAACGCGCCGAGCGTGACGAAGGAGTAGGCGGCCAGGTAGAAGAGCACCGCCGACAGCCCCGCCCGGTCCGTCGCGATGACGCCGGTGAGGATGAACCCGGCGTGGGCGACGGAGGAGTACGCCAGCAGCCGCTTGACGTCGGTCTGGGTCACCGCGATGACCGCGCCGGCCACCATGGTGAGGATCGCCACGCCCCACATGACCGGCCGCCAGTCCCAGACCAGGCCGGGGAAGGCCACGTAGAGCAGCCGCAGCAGCGCGCCGAAGGCGGCCACCTTGGTCGCGGACGCCATGAAGCCGGTGACCGGTGTCGGCGCGCCCTGGTAGACGTCCGGGGTCCACATGTGGAACGGGACCGCGCCGACCTTGAAGAGCAGGCCGACGCCCAGCATGGCCAGACCGATCAGCAGCAGCGCGTCGTTGCCGGTGGTCACCGCCAGCGCCGGGGTGACCGGCGCCCGGCCCTCGACCACGGCGGCGATCCCGCTCAGCTGGACCGTCCCTGCGTAGCCGTAGAGCAGCGCCAGGCCGAAGAGGAAGAACGCCGACGAGTACGCGCCGAGCAGGAAGTACTTGACCGCCGCCTCCTGCGACAGCAGCCGGCGACGACGTGCCAGCGCGCAGAGCAGGTAGAGCGGGAGGGAGAAGACCTCCAGCGCCACGAACATGGTCAGCAGGTCCGAGGCGGCCGGGAAGAGCAGCATCCCGCCCACCGCGAACATGGTCAGCGGGTACACCTCGGTGGTGGCGAACCCGGAGTTCGCCGCCCGCTTCTCCGGGTCGCTGCCGGGGACGGCCGCCGCCTGCGGGGCGAAGGAGTCCACCAGTGCTCCGGTCGACGACCTCGGCTCCAGCCGTCGCTCCGCGAAGCCCAGCACGGCGACCACCGCGATCAGCGTGATCACGCCCTGCAGGAAGAGTGACGGACCGTCGACCGCGACCGCGCCCATGGCGGCCAGGTCCGCCTTGTTGGTGGCGTAGCCCTGCGCGGCCAGCGTCACGATCAGCCCGAAGGCGGTGGCCAGGCCGAGAAGGGCGATGCCGACCTGCGTCCGGTACCGGTGCCGACGCGGCACGAACGCCTCCGCCAGCACGCCGACCAGCGCCGCGCCGAAGACGGCGAGCATGGGCGACAGCTGCCAGTACTCGAGGTGCGGCGCAGGGATGGGCGGCACGGTGGTGACCGCCGCCAGGGTGGTGAGATGCGCGCTCACTGGCCGCCTCCCGTAGTGGTGTTGCCGGCCGTGTTGGTAGAACTGCCCGGGTTCGTGGTGGCGACGTTGACGTGCGGGGCCGGGTCGGTACGCCCGACCTGGGAGAGCGTGGTGTTGACCGACGGGTTGACGATGTCGGCGATGGGCTTCGGGTAGATGCCCAGCACCAGCAGCATCGCGATCAGCGGTGCCACGACTACAAGTTCACGGGCCTTCAGATCGGCCACCTTCTCGTTGCCGGGCTTGATCGGGCCGGTCATGGTGCGCTGGTAGAGCACCAGCACGTAGAGCGCGGCCAGGACGATGCCCGCCGTGGCGACGATGCCGAGCGCCGGGTACCGCTCGAAGGTGCCGACCAGGACCAGGAACTCGCTGACGAACGGGCCGAGTCCGGGCAGCGACAGGATCGCCAGCCCGCCGACCAGGAACGTCCCCGCCAGCACCGGCGCGACCTTCTGCACCCCGCCGTAGTCGGAGATGAGCCGACTGCCGCGCCGCGACATCAGGAAGCCCGCCACCAGCAGCCACGCCGCCGTGGAGACACCGTGGTTGACCATGTAGAGGGTGGCCCCGGACTGGCCCTGGCTGGTCAGCGCGAAGATGCCCAGGATGATGAAGCCGAAGTGCGAGATGGACGCGTAGGCGACCAGCCGCTTGATGTCCTTCTGACCCACCGCCAGCAGCGCGCCGTAGATGATGCTGATCACCGCCAGCACCAGGATCGTCGGTGCGAAGGTCTTGCTCGCCTGCGGGAAGAGCTGCAGGCAGAAGCGGAGCATCGCGTAGGTGCCGACCTTGTCGACCACCGCCGTGATCAGCACCGCCACGCCCGGCGTGGCCTCGCCCATGGCGTTGGGCAGCCAGGTGTGCAGCGGCCAGAGCGGCGCCTTGACGGCGAAGGCGAACATGAAGCCGAGGAAGAGCGCGTTCTCCGCGATCGGCGAGAAGTGCAGCGTGCCGTTCTGCAGCGCGTTGGTGATGGAGACCAGGTCGAAGGTGTGGGTGATGGTGTAGAGCCCGACCACCGCCGCCAGCATCACCAGGCCGCCGAGCAGGTTGTAGAGCAGGAACTTGACCGCCGCGTAGCTGCGCTGCCTGGCGTCCTCCCCCGCCGTCCGGTCGCCGAAGCCGCCGATCAGGAAGTACATCGGGATCAGCATGGCTTCGAAGAAGACGTAGAAGAGGAAGACGTCGGTGGCCTCGAACGAGAGCACCACCATCGCCTCGACCGCCAGGATCAGGGCGAAGAAGCCCTGGGTGCGGCGGTTGCGCTCGAAGGTGCCGGAGTCGTCAGTGATCGGGTCGGCGTCGTGCCACGACGCCAGCATCACGAACGGCACCAGCACCGCCGTCAGTAGGATCAGCACCACCGCGATGCCGTCGACGCCGACGCTGTAGCCGATGCCGAACTGCGAGATCCAGCTGTGGTATTCGGTCATCTGGAAGCGCGCCCCGCCCGGCACGAACCGGGCGGTGACGATCGACGCGATCGCCAGCGTGGCGACGGAGAAGACCAGCGGCACGACCTTGTTGCGGTCCCGGCTGCGGGCGTTGGTGGCCGCAGGCAGAGCCGCGGTGACGATCGCGCCGACGGCGGGCAGGGCCGCGGTGACGGTCAGCCAAGGAAATGAGCTCATGCGACAGCCCTCATCAAAAGCGTCGTTGCCGCCAGCACCAGCGCGCCGCCGAACATGGACAGGGCGTAGGAGCGGACATAACCGTTCTGGAGCTTGCGCACGCGCCCGGAGGTGCCGCCGACCAGTGCGGCGATGCCGTTGACCAGCCCGTCCAGGCCCTTGCCCTCCAGGTAGACCAGGAAGCGGGTCAGGTGCGAGCCGCCGCTGACCAGGACCACGTGGTTGAAGTCGTCCTGCAGCAGGTCACGCCGGGCCGCCCGGGTGAGCGCCGAGCCCAGTGGCGGAACGGCCGGGACCGGCTTGCGCCCGTACATCAGCCAGGCGACGGTGACGCCGAGGACCAGCACCACCATCGTCCCGATCGTCACCTCGGTGGTGCTCAGCGGCGAGTGGCCCTCCTGGAGGCCCGTGACCGGGCTGAGCCAGTGGACGAAGGAGCTGTTCAGGTTGAACAGGAAGCCGGCCGCGACCGAGCCGAAGGCCAGGATCGCCATCGGGACGCCCATCACCAAGGGCGACTCGTGCGGGTGCGGCTCGTGGCCCTCGGCGTCCGGATGCCAGCGCTTCTCGCCGAAGAAGGTCATCAGCATCACGCGGGTCATGTAGAACGCGGTCACGGCCGCGCCGATCATCGCGCAGGTGCCGAGGATCCAGCCCTCGGTGCCACCGTGGCCGAACGCGGCCTCGATGATCTTGTCCTTGGTGAAGAAGCCGGACAGACCCGGGAAGCCGATGATGGCCAGGTAGCCGAGGCCGAAGGTGACGAAGGTCAGCGGCATGTACTTCCGCAGGCCGCCGTACTTCCGCATGTCGACCTCGTCGTTCATGCCGTGCATGACCGAACCGGCGCCGAGGAAGAGCCCGGCCTTGAAGAACCCGTGGGTGACCAGGTGCATGATCGCGAAGACGTAGCCGATCGGCCCGAGCCCGGCGGCCAGCACCATGTAGCCGATCTGCGACATGGTGGAACCGGCGAGCGCCTTCTTGATGTCGTCCTTGGCACAACCGACGATCGCACCGAAGAGCAGCGTGACCGTGCCGACCACGACGGTCGCCAACTGGGCCGTGGGCGCCAGGTTGAAGATGGCCGAGGAGCGGACGATCAGGTAGACGCCGGCGGTCACCATGGTGGCCGCGTGGATCAGGGCCGAGACCGGGGTCGGGCCCTCCATCGCGTCGCCGAGCCAGGACTGCAGCGGCACCTGGGCGGACTTGCCACAGGCGGCCAGCAGCAGCATCAGGCCGATGCCGGTCAGCGTCCCCTGCGTCGCCTGCGAGGCGTGCGCGAAGACGGGGGTGAAGGCGAAGGTGCCGAAGGTGGTGAACATCAGCATGACCGCGATGGACAGGCCGACGTCGCCGACGCGGTTGACCAGGAACGCCTTCTTGGCGGCGGTCGCCGCGCTGGGCTTGTGCTGCCAGAAGCCGATCAGCAGGTAGGACGCCAGCCCGACGCCCTCCCAACCGACGTAGAGCAGCAGGTAGTTGTCGGCCAGCACCAGGAGCAGCATGGCCGCGAGGAAGAGGTTGAGATAGCCGAAGAACCGGCGGCGCTTCTCGTCGTGCGCCATGTACCCGATCGAGTACAGGTGGATCAGCGAGCCGACGCCCGTGATCAGCAGCACGAAGGTCATCGACAGCTGGTCCAGCTGGAACCCGACCTCGGCCTGGAAGCCGTTGACCGGGATCCAGGTGAACAGATGGTCGGTTTCCGGGCGTTGGGCCGTCGAGCGGCCCAGCATGTCGAAGAAGAGCGCCAGCCCGACGCCGAAGGAGGCGAAGGCGGCGACGGTGCCGAGCAGGTGCCCGAATCCGTCGAAGCGGCGTCCGCCCAGGAGCAGCAGGGCAGCTCCCGCCAGCGGAACCGCGACCAGTAGGGGGATGAGATTGTCCACGGTCAGTCAGCCTCCGCCGCTACAGCTTCATGAGGTTGGTGTCGTCGACCGAGGCCGAGTGACGGGTGCGGAAGACGCTCACGATGATGGCGAGACCGACGACCACCTCGGCCGCCGCGACCACCATGGTGAAGAAGGCGATGATCTGCCCGTCCAGGTTGCCGTGCAGCCGGGAGAAGGTGACCAGGGCCAGATTGCAGGCGTTGAGCATCAGCTCCACGCACATGAACAGCACGATCGCGTTGCGCCGCACCAGCACACCGACAGCGCCGATGGTGAAGAGCAGGGCCGCGAGGTACAGGTAGTTGACGGGGCTCACTGCTGCTCCTCCTCCCTCTCAGCCAACTCGTTCTCCTCGTTCTCGCGCAGCTCTTCCTGGCGCAGCTCGTCCTGGTGCAGGTCGTCCTGGTGCAGGTCCCGCTCGTCCTGAGCCCGCTCCAGCTCGTCCTGGGCCCGTTCCAGCTGGGCCAGTTCGGTGCCGGCGCGCTGCTTGGGCGTCTTCCGGCCGAGCCAGTCGGCGGTGCCGGTCTCCAGGTCGCCCATCCGGCGCAGCAGGTCGGTGCCCACGCGGCGCATCTGGCCGCGCTGACGCAGCGTCGGGTTGACGCTGATCTCGGCCGGGCTGCCGTCCGGCAGCAGGCCGGGAACGTCGACCGCGTTGTGCCGGGCGTAGACGCCGGGCGCGGGCAGCGGCGTGACCTGCTGGCCCAACCGGACCCGCTGCTCGGCCAGTTCGCGCTGGCTCTGGCGGACCTCGGTGGCCTCGCGGTGCGTCAGCACCATCGCGCCGACCGCCGCCGTGATCAGCAGCGCGCCGGTGACCTCGAAGGCCCAGACGTACTGGGTGAAGATCAGCCGGGCCAGGCCCTGGACGTTGCCGCCCGACGCCTGGTCGGCCGCGCCGACGCCGGTGAAGTTCCGCAGCTTGGCGTTGGCGATCCCGGCGCAGAGCAGCACGCCGAAGCCGATCCCGCCGACCACCGCCGCCACCCGCTGACCCTTGAGCGTCTCCTTGACCGAGTCGGCCGAGGTGACGCCGACCAGCATCACGACGAAGAGGAAGAGCATCATGATCGCGCCGGTGTAGACGACGATCTGGACGATGCCGAGGAAGACCGCGCCCTGGGCCATGTAGCAGATCGCCAGCGCGATCATCGTCGCGGCCAGGCAGAGCGCGGAGTGCACCGCCTTGCGCATGAGCACCATGCCAAGCGCGCCGCCGACGGCGATCACCGCCAACACCCAGAACTGCACGGCCTCTCCGGTTGAGGTCATGCCGTCACCTCTTCCGCTTCATCCGCTTCTTCCGCGTCCGGAGTTGCCTCGGGCTTCTCGCCCTTGCTGACGGCGACCTGACGCTCCGTGCCCGGGGCGGCCTCGGTGACGTGACCCTGGTAGTAGTCGCGCTCGTCCATGCCCGGGAAGATGGAGTGGGGCGAGTCGACCATGCCCTCGGTCAGTCCGGCGAGCAGCTCCTCCTTGGTGTAGATGAGCGACTCGCGGGAAGTGTTGGCCAGTTCGTACTCGTTGGTCATGGTGAGCGCCCGGGTCGGGCAGGCCTCGATGCAGAGTCCGCAGAGGATGCAGCGGGCGTAGTTGATCTGGTAGACCCGCCCGTACCGCTCGCCCGGCGAGTAACGCTCCTCGTCGGTGTTGTCCGCGCCCTCGACGTAGATGGCGTCCGCCGGGCACGCCCAGGCGCAGAGCTCGCAGCCGACGCACTTCTCCAGCCCGTCCGGATGCCGGTTGAGCTGGTGCCGGCCGTGGAACCGCGGCGCGGTGGGCTTCTTGTACTCCGGGTACTGCTCGGTCAGGCGCTTCTTGAACATGGCCTTGAAGGTCACGCCGAAGCCTGCGGCGGGTCCCAACATGTCAGGCACCGTCGTCTCCCTTCAGTGCGGGAACAGTGGTGGACTCCGCACCGACAGGGACGGCCCGCGAGGGTCGCCTGGGCACGGCCGGAAGCTGCTGACCCGGCATCGGCGGGACCGGGAAGCCGCCCGCCATCGGGTCGAACGCCTCAGCTTCAGCGGGCGGCGCTGCCGCGCCCTTCTTCGGCCGCAACATGTCGACCACCAGCGAGACCAGCAGCAGCGCGATCACCCCGCCGCCGACATAGAGCACGATGTGGGAGAAGTTGTAGCCCTGGTCCCGCAGCGCCCGCACGGTGGCGACCATGACCAGCCACACCAGCGAGACCGGGATCAGCACCTTCCAGCCCAGCTTCATGAACTGGTCGTAGCGCAGCCGGGGCAGTGTGCCGCGCAGCCAGATGAAGACGAAGAGCAGCAGCTGGATCTTGACGATCAGCCAGAGCATTGGCCACCAGCCGTGGTTGGCCCCCGCCCAGAAGGCGGTGATCGGCCACGGCGCCCGCCAGCCGCCCAGGAACATCACGCTGGCCACGGCCGAGACCGTCACCATGTTGATGTACTCGGCCAGCATGAACATCGCGAACTTCAGCGAGGAGTACTCGGTGTTGAAGCCGCCGACCAGCTCGCCCTCGGCCTCCGGGAGGTCGAACGGCGCGCGGTTGGTCTCACCGACCATCGACACCAGGTAGACCAGGAAGCTCACCGGCAGCAGACAGGCGAACCAGGTCTTCGACTGCGCGTCCACGATCGCCGAGGTCGACATCGACCCGGAGTAGAGGAAGACGGCGGCGAAACTGAGACCCATCGCGATCTCGTACGACACCATCTGCGCCGCCGAGCGGAGCCCGCCGAGCAGCGGGTAGGTCGAGCCGGAGGCCCAACCGGCCAGCACGATGCCGTAGATCCCGATCGACGCGGTGGCCAGGATGAACAGGATGCCGACGGGGAAGTCGGTCAGCTGCATCGTGGTCCGGGTGCCGAAGATGGAGATCTCGTGGTCGGCCGGGCCGAACGGGATCACCGCGAAGGCCATGAAGGCCGGCATCGCGGAGAGGACCGGGGCCAGGATGAAGACCGCCTTGTCGGCGGCGCTGACGACCAGGTCCTCCTTGAGCGCCAGCTTCACGCCGTCGGCGAGGCTCTGCAGCATGCCCCAGGGGCCGTGCCGGTTGGGGCCGATGCGCAGCTGCATCCAGGCGACGACCTTGCGCTCCCAGACGATGGCGATCAGCACCGTCAGCACCAGGAACGCGAAGCAGAACACCGCCTTCAGCAGCACCAGCCACCAGGGGTCGAGGCCGAAGAAGGAGAGGTCCTCGGCCGCGAGTTGCACCGAGTGAGGCATCATCGCTGCTCCTCCATGCCTTCCATGCCTTCAGAAGAGTTGTTCGTGCCCAGCGCCACGATCCGTCCCGGGACCGCGCCGAGCGCCCGCGCCGCAGAAGTACCTGCGGAGTTCAGCGGGAGCCAGACCACCCGGTCCGGCAGTTCCGCAGTGATCGCCAGCGGGAGCGTCACGCTGCCCGCCGGGCCGGTGACGGTGAGCGGCGCGCCGTCGGCGACGCCGACCTCGGCCGCGGTGGCGGGCGAGAGCCGGGCCACCGCCGGATGCCGGGTACCGGCCAGGGCGGTGTCGCCCTGCTGCAGCACGCCGTTGTCGAGCAGTTGCCGCCAGCCCGCCAGCACCGCCTCGCCCGCGCTGGGACGCGGCAGCGGTCGGGCCAGCTCGACCGGGGCGTCGGCGCGCTCGCCGCGCCAGGGCCCGAGGGCGTCCAGCTCGCGCCGGGCGGCCGTCAGGTCCGGAAGCCCGAGGTGCTTGTCCATCGCGTCCGCCAGCATGTGCAGCACCCGGAGGTCGTCCTCAAGGTGACGCTGCGTCATCTGGTCGGGCTTGAGCGCCGCTTCGAAGAACCGGGCGCGGCCCTCCCAGTCCAGGAAGGTCCCGGCCTTCTCGGCGACCGCCGCCACCGGCAGCACCACGTCGGCGCGTTCGGTGACCGCGCCGGGCCGAAGCTCCAGGCTGACCACGAAGCCGACCCGTTCCAGCGCCAGCTCGGCGGCGGCCGGGTCCGGCAGGTCGTCGGTCTCGACGCCGCCGACCACCAGCGCGTCCAGCTCGCCCCCGGCCGCTGCGGCCAGGATGGCGGTGGTGTCGCGCCCGTGGCGGTGCGGCAGTTCGGCCAGGCCCCAGGCAGCGGCGACCTCGCGGCGCGCCTCCGGGTCGGTGGCCGGACGGCCGCCCGGCAGCAGGCCGGGCAGGGCCCCCGCCTCGACCGCGCCGCGCTCGCCCGCCCGGCGCGGGATCCAGGCCAACTGCGCCCCGGCCAGCCGGGCCAGCCGCAGCGCGGCGCTGTAGCCGCCCGCGGTCCCCGCCAGCCGTTCGCCGACCAGCACCACCGCGCCCGGCTCGCGCAGCCTGCGCGCCGCCTCGCCCGCGTCGCCGTCCAGCGGCTCGCCCTCGGCCAGCGCCTCCAGCCACTCGGCCTCGGTGCCCGGCGCGGCCGGGAGCAGCGTCCCGTCCAGCTTGGTCAGCCCGCGCGAGGCGTGGGTGGCGATCGCGTACACCTTGCAACCGGACGAGCCGGCGCCTCGTGCCCGCGCCGCCTTGCGCAGCCGCAGGAAGACGATCGGCGACTCCTCCTCGGGCTCGAAGCCCACCAGCAGGACCGTTTTCGCGTTCTCCAGCGTCGCGTAGTCCACGGCCGCCGTACCGCCGACCGACCTGCCCCCTACAGACCTGCCGTCCAGGTCCACGCCGTGACCGGCGACGGCGGCGGCCAGGAACTCGGCCTCCTCCGCGCTGTGCACGCGGGCCCGGAAGTCGACGTCGTTGGTGCCGAGGGCGACCCGGGCGAACTTGGCGTACGCGTACGCGTCCTCGACCGTCGACCGGCCGCCGACCAGCACGCCGGTGCGCTTGCGCCCCGAGGTCAGCCCCCGCGCTGCGGCGGCCAGCGCCTCCGGCCAGGACGCGGGCTCAAGCTCCCCGGTCTCGGCGTTGCGCAGCAGCGGGGTCCGGATCCGGTCCGGCAGCTGCGCGTAGCGGAACGCGAAGCGGCCCTTGTCGCAGCTCCACTCCTCGTTCACCGCCGGGTCGTCCCCGGCCTGACGCCGCATCACCTTGCCGCGCCGGTGGTCGGTCCGCGTCGCGCAACCGCTCGCGCAGTGCTCGCAGACGCTCGGCGAGGAGCTGAGGTCGAACGGCCGCGACCGGAACCGGTACGCCGCCGAGGTCAGCGCGCCGACCGGGCAGATCTGGATGGTGTTGCCGGAGAAGTACGAGCGGAAGTCGTCCCCCGCCCCGATGCCGACCTGCTGGAGCGCCCCCCGCTCCACCAGGTCGATGAACGGGTCACCGGCGATCTGCTCGCTGAACCGGGTGCAGCGGGCGCAGAGCACGCAGCGCTCGCGGTCCAGCAGCACCTGGGTGCTGATCGGCATCGGCTTCTCGTAGGTCCGCTTCAGGCCGTCGAAGCGGCTGTCGCTCTGGCCGTGCGAGAGCGCCTGGTTCTGCAGCGGGCACTCGCCGCCCTTGTCGCAGACCGGGCAGTCCAGCGGGTGGTTGATCAGCAGCAGCTCCATCACGCCGCGCTGCGCCTTCTCCGCGACGGGAGAGGTGAGCTGGGACTTCACCACCATCTTGTCGGTGCACTCGATGGTGCAGGAGGCCACCGGCTTGCGCTGGCCCTCCACCTCGACGATGCACTGACGGCAGGCTCCGGCCGGGGCCAGCAGCGGGTGGTCGCAGAAGCGCGGGATCTCGACGCCGATCATCTCGGCGGCGCGGATGACCAGCGTGCCCTTGGGCACCTTCACCTCGACGCCGTCGATGGTGACGGTCAGGAGTTCCGTCTCCCCGGCCTTGCCTGTTTCGGGGACCGTTGCGGTCACGCCAGCACTCCGTTCTCGCTCGGGTCGAAGTCACCGTGCGCTTCTGGGCCGTCGGTACCTCGATCACCCGGTGGATCGTCAGGACTGTGCTTGCTGGAGGGCTTGCTGGAGCCCGGTGCCCGCCGTCCCCGCGTCCCCGCCCAGACCGTCGACGCCGCCGGGTCGAACGGGCAGCGGCGCTCGCGCAGGTGCTGCTCGTACTCGTCCCGGAAGTACTGCAGCGAGGAGAAGATCGGGCTGGCCGCGCCGTCGCCGAGCGCGCAGAAGGACTTGCCGTTGATGTTGTCGGCGATGTCCTGCAGCTTCTCCAGGTCGCCCGGCTCGCCCTCGCCCGCCTCGATCCGGCGCAGCAACTGGACCAGCCAGTAGGTGCCTTCGCGGCAGGGCGTGCACTTGCCGCAGGACTCGTGGGCGTAGAACTCGGTCCACCGGGTCACCGCGCGCACCACGCAGGTCGTCTCGTCGAAGACCTGCAGCGCCTTGGTGCCCAGCATCGAGCCCGCCGCGGCGACACCCTCGTAGTCGAGCGGCACGTCCAGGTGCTCGTCGGTGAACATCGGCGTCGACGAGCCGCCCGGCGTCCAGAACTTGAGCCGGTGGCCCTCGCGGACGCCGCCGCTGACCTCCAGCAGCTGCCGCAGTGTGACGCCGAGCGGCGCCTCGTACTGGCCGGGGTTGGTGACGTGCCCGGAGAGCGAGTAGAGCGTGAAGCCGGGCGACTTCTCGCTGCCCATCGAGCGGAACCAGTCCTTGCCCCGGTGCAGGATCGCCGGGACCGACGCGATCGACTCGACGTTGTTGACCACGGTCGGGCAGGCGTAGAGACCGGCGACGGCCGGGAACGGCGGCCGCAGCCGCGGCTGGCCACGACGGCCTTCGAGCGAGTCGAGCAGCGCCGTCTCCTCGCCGCAGATGTACGCGCCCGCGCCCGCGTGGACGGTGATGTCCAGGTCGAAGCCGCTGCCCAGCAGGTTCTGCCCGAGGTAGCCCGCCTCGTACGCCTCGGCCACGGCCGCGTGCAGGCGTCGCAGCACCGGCACGGTCTCGCCGCGCAGGTAGATGAAGGCGTGGCTGCAGCGGATCGCCCAACTGGCGATGATCATGCCCTCGATCAGCACGTGCGGGTTGGCGAAGAGCAGCGGGATGTCCTTGCAGGTGCCCGGCTCGGACTCGTCCGCGTTGACGACGAGGTAGTGCGGCTTGCCGTCGCCCTGCGGGATGAACTGCCACTTCATGCCGGTCGGGAAGCCCGCGCCGCCACGACCGCGCAGGCCCGCGTCCTTGACCAGGGCGATGACTGCGTCAGGGTCCATCCGCAGCGCCTCGTGCAGGCCCTTGTAGCCGTCGTGCTCGCGGTAGGTGGCCAGGGTCCACGGCTTCTCGTCGTCCCAGGTCGCCGAGAGGACCGGCGAGAGCAGCTTCTCCGGGTGCGTCGCGGTCATGCCTCGTCCCCTTCCGTACCCGTGTCCGTGTCTGTGCCCGGCTCGTCGGTGTCGGCGGCGGCAGTGCCGTCGGCGGAGTCGGGCTCGCGGACGTCCTCCTGACGCGGCGCCACGATGTGGGTGCCGCCGGTGCCCGGGAGGGTCTCGCCGCGTGAGAGGCGCAGACCGGCCAGGCTGGGTGCGCCGCCCGCGCCGGACTCGTCCACCGCGCCGGGCCGCTCGTCGGGGAAGCCGGCCAGCATCCGCGCGGTCTCCCGGAAGCTGCACAGCCGGGCCCCGCGCGTCGGCTGCACCTCGGCGTTCGAACCCTCCGGCCCGGCGGCGCGCAGCTCGTCGACCAACTCCCGTGCGCTCGACGGGGTCTGGTTGTCGAAGAACTCCCAGTTGACCATCACCACCGGCGCGTAGTCGCAGGCCGCGTTGCACTCGATGTGCTCCAGCGAGATCTGCCCGTCCGCGGTGGTCTCGTTGTTGCCGATGCCCAGGTGCTCCTGCAGCTCGGCGAAGATCTGGTCGCCGCCCAGCACCGCGCAGAGCGTGTTGGTGCAGACCCCGACGTGGTACTGACCCGCGGGACGCCGCCGGTACATGGTGTAGAAGGTAGCGACGGCGGTGACCTCGGCCGTGGTCAGGTCCAACTGCTCGGCGCAGTACCGGATCCCGGTCCGCGAGACGAAGCCCTCCTCCGCCTGCACCAGGTGCAGCAGCGGCAGCAGCGCGGAGCGCGACTGCGGGTAGCGGGCGATGATCTCCGCCGCGTCCGGGTCCAGGCGCTCGCGCACCTCCGCCGGGTACGGCGCTGCCGGAAGCTCCGGCAGACCCAACTCCGTTGGGCGCTGCTGTGCCTCTACATGCTCTGTCGCACTCACCGGTCCACGCCTCCCATCACCGGGTCGATGCCGGCCACGGCGACGATCACGTCCGCGACCTGCCCGCCCTCACACATCGCGGCCATCGTCTGCAGGTTGGTGAAGCTCGGGTCGCGGAAGTGCACCCGGTACGGACGCGTGCCGCCGTCGGAGACGACGTGCACCCCGAGCTCGCCCTTGGGCGACTCGACCGCCACGTAGGCCTGTCCCGCCGGGACGTGGAACCCCTCGGTCACCAGCTTGAAGTGGTGGATCAGTGCCTCCATGGACTCGCCCATGATGGTGCGGATGTGGTCGAGCGAGTTGCCCATCCCGTCCGGCCCGAGCGCCAACTGCGCCGGCCAGGCGATCTTCTTGTCCGCCACCATGACCGGCCCGCCCACGCCGCCCCTGCCGCTGCCCCCGTGACCCTTGAGCAGGTCCAGGCACTGCTCGACGATCCGCAGCGACTGCTCCATCTCGCGCAGCCGGATCAGGAACCGGCCGTAGGAGTCGAAGGTGTCGGCGGTCTCCACCTCGAAGTCGTACTGCTCGTAGCCGCAGTACGGGTCCGTCTTGCGCAGGTCGTGCGGCAGGCCGGTGGCCCGCAGGATCGGCCCGGTGGCGCCGAGCGCCATGCAGCCGGCCAGGTCCAGGTAGCCGACGTCGACCAACCGGGCCTTGAAGACCGGGTTGTTGGTGGCCAGCTTGTCGTACTCGGGCATCCGCGAGCGGAGCAGCTTGACGCCCTCGCGGATCTGGTCGAGCGCACCGGGCGGCAGGTCCTGCGCCAGCCCGCCGGGGCGGACGTAGGCGTGGTTCATCCGCAGGCCGGTGACCAGCTCGAAGATGTCGAGGATGATCTCGCGGTCACGGAAGCCGTAGATCATCAGCGTGGTGGAGCCGATCTCCATCCCACCGGTGGCCAGACAGACCAGGTGCGAGGCGATCCGGTTGAGCTCCATCATCAACACCCGGATGATGCTGGCTCGTTCGGGGATGTCGTCGGTGATCCCGAGCAGCTTCTCGACGGCCAGGCAGTAGGCGGTCTCGTTGAACAGCGGGGTCAGGTAGTCCATCCGGGTCACGAAGGTCGTGCCCTGGGTCCAGTTCCTGAACTCCATGTTCTTCTCGATACCGGTGTGCAGGTAGCCGATGCCGCAGCGGGCCTCGCGCACCGTCTCGCCGTCGATCTCCAGGATCAGGCGCAACACGCCGTGGGTGGACGGGTGTTGCGGACCCATGTTGACGATGATCCGCTCGTCGTCCGCTTTCGCGGCCGCGCTGACGATCTCGTCCCAGTCTCCGCCGGTGACGGTGTAGACGCGGCCCTCGGTGGTCTCGCGCCCGGGAGCTTCCGCCTGCTGAGGGGCATGCGGTTGCCGGGGTGCGTGCGGGGCAGACTGAGTGCTCATCAGGAGTACGACCTCCGCTGGTCGGGAGCCGGGATCTGCGCGCCCTTGTACTCGACGGGGATGCCGCCGAGCGGGTAGTCCTTGCGCTGCGGGTGGCCCAGCCAGTCGTCCGGCATCATGATCCGCATCAGTGCCGGGTGGTCGTCGAAGACGATGCCGAAGAAGTCGTACGTCTCGCGCTCGTGCCAGTCGTTGGTCGGGTAGACCGCGACGGTCGACGGGATGTGCGGGTCCGCGTCCGGCGCGGACACCTCGACCCGGATCAGCCGCCCGTGGGTGATCGACCGCAGGTGGTAGACCGCGTGCAGTTCGCGTCCCGCGTCGCCCGGGTAGTGCACGCCGCTGACTCCGGTGCACAGTTCGAACCGCAGCGCCGGGTCGTCGCGCAGCGTCCGCATCGCCTGGACCAGGTGCTCGCGGTGGACGTGGAAGGTGATCTCGTCCCGGTCCACCACGGTCTTCTCGATCGCGGCCGCCGGGCTGATCCCCTGCTCCTCCAGCGCGCCCTCGAACTCGTCGGCCACCTCGTCGAACCAGGCGCCGCCGTAGGGCCGGGTGCTGGCCGACGGCAGCACGATCGGCCGGACCAGGCCGCCGTAGCCGGAGGTGTCACCGCTCCCGGCGCCGCCGAACATGCCGTGCCGGACGCCGATGACCTCCAGCTCGGTCTGACCCTCGCGCGGGACGGGCACGTCGCCCTGCTCCTCGCTCGGCTGTCCGCTCTGCTCGCTCACTGCAGCAGCCCCTTCATCTCGATGGTCGGGACCGCCTGCAGCGCCTGCTCCTCCGCCTCCTGCTGGGCACGGCGCTTGTTGACGCCGAGCTTCTCGTGGCGGATCTGGTCGTGGAGCTTGAGGATGGCGTCCATCAGCATCTCCGGCCGCGGCGGGCAGCCGGGCAGGTAGATGTCGACCGGGATGATGTGGTCGACGCCCTGGACGATCGCGTAGTTGTTGAACATCCCGCCGGACGAGGCGCAGACGCCCATGGAGATGACCCACTTCGGGTTGGCCATCTGGTCGTAGACCTGCCGCACCACCGGCGCCATCTTCTGGCTCACCCGACCGGCCACGATCATCAGGTCGGCCTGCCGCGGCGAGCCACGGAAGACCTCCATCCCGAACCGGGCCAGGTCGTACCGGCCCGCGCCGGTGGTCATCATCTCGATGGCGCAGCAGGCGAGCCCGAAGGTCGCCGGGAAGAGGGAGCTCTTGCGCACCCACCCCGCGGCCTGCTCGACCGTGGTGAGCAGGAAGCCGCTGGGCAGCTTCTCCTCGATACCCATTCGTCAGTCCTCTCTCGACGCGTCGGTCACACGCACTCGTTGATCAGCCGCACTCGTGTCAATCGCACTCGTGATCAGTCCCACTCGAGGCCGCCGCGACGCCAGACATAGGCGTAGGCGACGAACACGGTGGCGATGAAGAGCACCATCTCGACGAGCCCGAAGATCCCCAGAGCGTCGAAGGTCACGGCCCACGGGTAGAGGAAGACGATCTCGATGTCGAAGACGATGAAGAGCATCGCCGTCAGGTAGTACTTGATCGGGAATCTGCCGCCCCCGGCAGGCTGCGGGGTCGGCTCGATGCCGCACTCGTAGGCATCGAGCTTGGCCCGGTTGTAGCGCTTGGGGCCGGTCAACGCGGCCATCGCCACCGAACCGACCGCGAACGCAGCCGCAATGGCGCCAAGTACCAGAATCGGCGCATAAGCGTTCATGCCGAACGACCTCTCCAGGCGTCAGTCCCAGCCGACGTCTCTGTCGTCTCCGTCGTCTCTGTCTCTCGGTCTCCCGCGAGCAGTTCCTATGACTGTCATCCCCATTTGTGAGGCAGTTCACAAGCCCCCAAGACGGCTGCATCCTATGCCTCTTCGCATGTGATCTGCGACACGCGGTCATGGACCAAGATTGTGATCTACGCCACCTGACGGATGATCATGAGGTAACGAGCAGGCAAATTTAGCCACTTTGCGTGTGCATTCATTCACAAGCAGTGGTGCTGAGGTGCATTTGCGCAGCTCGGAGCCGTGATCCTTATCATCGGCCAAGGATCCATGGCAAGTTTTGCTTTGCCGAGCTCCACGTGTTAGTGAACTTCTGGGCGCCATGCTGACGTTGAGTATGCACACGACTACAGAAAGCAGCAGCCCCACCAGGACATGCCTGGTGGGGCTGCTGTGACGTGTGTGCTGTGCCGGCTGTGCCTGCCTTGGGGCTGTGCCTATGCCTTCGGGACTGTGCCTATGCCTTGGGGGCCACCTTGGCCAGGCCGTTGATGACGCGGTCCATGGCGTCGCCGCCCTGCGGGTCGGTCAGGTTGGCCAGCAGCTTCAGCACGAACTTCATCAACACCGGGTGGGTCAGCCCGTGCTGCGCGGCCATCCGCATCACCAGCGGGTTGCCGATCGCCTTCACGAACGCGCGACCGAGGGAGTAGTAGCCGCCGTAGACGTCCTTGAGGATCCGCGGATACGCCTCCAGTGCGCGCTCCCGGGCGACATCGGTGGTCCGGGCCATGGCCTGGACGATGACGCCCGCCGCGATCTGGCCGGACTCCATCGCATAGGCGATGCCCTCACCGTTGAACGGGTTGACCATCCCGCCCGCGTCGCCGACGAGCAGAAAGCCGCGGCTGTAGTGCGGCTGCCGGTTGAACGCCATCGGCAGGGCCGCGCCGCGGATCGGCTCGGTCATGTTCTCCGGCGTGTAGCCCCACTCCTCGGGCATGCCGGCGCACCAGACCTTGAGCAGCTCGCGGTAGTCGATGTCCTTGAACGCCTTGGTGGTGTTGAGCAGCCCGAGACCGACGTTGCTGGTCCCGTCCCCCATGCCGAAGATCCAGCCGTAGCCCGGCAGCAGCTTGTCCTGGCCGTCGCGGCGGTCCCAGAGCTCCAGCCAGGACTCCAGGTAGTCGTCGTCCGCACGCGGCGAGGTGAAGTAGGTCCGGTAGGCCACGCCCATCGGCCGGTCCTCACGCCGGTGCAGCCCGAGCGCGAGCGACAGCCGCGTCGAGTTGCCGTCCGCCGCGACCACCAGCGGTGCACGGAACTCGACTTCGCGCTTCGCCGCGCGCTTCCCATCGGACCCCTCGCCGGAACCGACGTCCTCGAGCCTGGCCGTCACGCCGATGACGCGACCGGTGCGCTCGTCCAGCACCGGGCCGGTGACGTTGCAGCCCTCGTGCAGCTTGGCTCCGGCCTTCTCCGCCTGGCGGGCCAGCAGTTCGTCGAAGTCCGCGCGCTTGCGCACCAGTCCGTAGTCCGGGAAGGCCGCCAGCTCGGGCCAGTCCAGCTCCAGCCGGACGCCGCCGCCGATGATCCGCAGGCCCTTGTTGTGCAGCCAGCCGTTCTCCTCGGAGACGTCGATCCCCATGTCGACCAACTGCTTGACCGCGCGCGGGGTCAACCCGTCGCCGCAGACCTTCTCGCGCGGGAACCGGGACTTCTCCAGCAGCAGCACCTCCAGGCCCGACCGGGCCAGGTGGTACGCCACCGCGGATCCCGCCGGTCCGGCGCCCACGACGATCACATCGGCGTAGGCCTCGACGGCCCGCGTCTCCTGCGTGCTGGTCGCGTCCTGCATGCTGGTCGCGCTCAACCTGGACTCCTGACTTCGGCTGGGGATCGGCTTGAGTCTAATGAGCGGTGGACGTGGTTCCGGGCTTGGTACCCCGGTGCAGGGCGACGATTCCACCGGTGAGGTTCCGCCAGGCCACCCGCTCCCACCCGGCCCGCTGCAACCGCACCGCCAGCTCCGGCTGGTCGGGCCAGGCACGGATCGAGTCGGCGAGGTAGACGTACGCGTCCGGATTGCTGCTGACGGCGGTGGCCACCTGCGGCAGCGCGCGCATCAGGTACTCGCTGTAGACGGTCCGGAACGGCGCGAAGCTCGGGTGGCTGAACTCGCAGATCACCACGCGCCCACCGGGCTTCGTCACGCGCAGCATCTCGCGCAGCGCGGCGTCGGTGTCCTGCACGTTGCGCAGCCCGAAGGAGATCGTCACCGCGTCGAAGACGTCGTCGGCGAACGGCAGCCGGGTCGCATCCCCCGCAGTCAGCGGGAGTTCGGGGTGGCGGCGCTTGCCCTCGCGCAGCATGCCGATCGAGAAGTCGCACGGCACCACGGTCGCGCCCGCCTCGGCGAACGGGACCGAGGAGGTCGCGGTCCCGGCGGCCAGGTCGAGCACCCGCTGTCCCGGGCGCGCGTCCACCGCGCGGGCGACGGCGCGGCGCCACAGGCGCGTCTGGCCCAGCGACAACACATCGTTGGTGAGGTCGTACTTCGCCGCGACGTCGTCGAACATCGACGCGACCTCGTGCGGCTGCTTGTCCAGGGAGGCTCGGGTCACGCGGTCATTCTCCTCTTGCTCACAGGTGGTGCCGCAGAGCTGGTGCTTGGGCGCGTCGGTACTCAAGGCCGACGCTGAAGGCCGACGCCGAAAACCTGTGCTCAAGCCCAACACACGAGCCCGACGCTCAAGCCCAATGCTCAAGCCCGGCGATGGACGAGACGCCCGCCGAGGACGGTTGCCAGGCAGCTGCCGTCGGCGGCGAAGACGGCGAAGTCGGCGCGGGCGCCGGGGTCGAGCCGGGCGGGCGACCCGACCAGCAGCCCGACCCGGGCGGCGGCCGGGGCCAACGCCGGGTCCTCGTCCAGCGAGCGCGCCGCCACCGCCGTCACTCCGCGCAGCAGCAGCGCGTGCACCCGCTCACGCGGGCTGGGGGCGTCCGGCAGCGGCCCGTCCCATGCCTCGCCCGCACGCACCTCGCCCGGCCATTCGCGCACACGCGCGCCGGGGTACTCGGCGCGCAGCGCGTCGACGCCGACCAGCGCAGCATCCTTCTCGACAACCGCGACGATGCGCTCGCGCTCGACCGCCACCGCGCAGCCGTCCGTCCCCGCATGAATGGTGAACACAGGTCAGCTCACAACCGACATCAGTTGCTGCTGAGCAGCTTCAGCTCGGGGTGCGCCGTCCCGCCCGCGATCGCCGTGGAGGCGATGTGCGAGAAGACGTGGTCGTCCACCGGGTCCTTGGCCGGGTCGTCGTGGACGACCAGGTGCTCGTAGGTGGTGGCACGCTGCGCCGGGACGCGGCCCGCGGAGCGGATGAGCTGGATCAGCTCCATGCGGTTGGAGCGGTGCTTGGCCCCGGCCGAGGAGACCACGTTCTCCTCCAGCATCACGGAGCCGAGGTCGTCGGCGCCGTAGTGCAGCGAGAGCTGACCCATCTCCTTGCCGACGGTCAGCCAGGAGCCCTGGATGTGCGCGATGTTGTCCAGGTAGAGCCGGGCCACCGCGATCAGCCGCAGGTACTCGAAGAGCGTCGCCTGGGTGCGACCCTTCAGGTGGTTGTTCTCCGGCTGGTAGGTGTAGGGGATGAACGCGCGGAAGCCGCCGGTGCGGTCCTGCACGTCGCGGATCATCCGCAGGTGCTCGATCCGCTCGGCGTTGGTCTCGCCGGTGCCCATCAGCATGGTGGAGGTGGACTCGACGCCCAGGGTGTGCGCCAGCTCCATGATCTCCAGCCAGCGCTCACCGGACTCCTTGAGCGGTGCGATCGCCTTGCGCGGGCGCTCCGGCAGCAACTCGGCGCCCGCGCCGGCGAAGGAGTCAAGCCCCGCGGCGTGGATCCGGCTGATCGCCTCCTCGGCGGAGACGCCGGAGATCCGCGCCATGTGCTCGACCTCGGACGCGCCGAGGGAGTGGATCACCAGCTGCGGGAAGTCCTTCTTGATGGCGGAGAAGGCGCGCTCGTAGTAGTCGACGCCGTAGTCCGGGTGGTGGCCGCCCTGGAACATGATCTGGGTGCCGCCCAGCTCGACCGTCTCCGCGCAGCGGCGCAGGATCTCGTCGAGGTCGCGGGACCAGCCCTTCTCGGTGTCCTTCGGCGCGGCGTAGAAGGCGCAGAACTTGCACGCCGTCACACAGACGTTCGTGTAGTTGATGTTGCGCTCGATGATGTACGTCGCGATGTGCTCGGTCCCGGCGTACCGCCGCCGACGTGCGGCGTCCGCTGCCGCACCGAGCGCGTGCAACGGCGCGTGGCGGTAGAGCTCAAGCGCCTCGTCGGCGCTGATGCGCCCGCCGACCGCGGCGCGGTCGAGGACTTCCTGGAGGGTGGCGCTGGTGTCTGCTGCGGGCGTGGTCACCCCGTCAGCCTACGCCAGCGCCTTTTCCGATCCGGTGGGGCACACCCGGTCGCGCACCCGGTCGGACGCGCGCTTGCGGCCGACCCGGAGCAAGCAGCTCAGGTCACGGCGCGAGGAGCTCAGGTCACGGCGCGAGGAGCTGGACGTCGTCCGTGCCGAGGCCGACCCGGGAGGCGAACTCGCGCATCCCGGTCAGCTGCCGCTCGCCGAAGCTGAAGTCCAGCGCGCCGGTGTAGTAGCGCCGCAGCGTCGCAGCGTCGAACGCCTCCCAGCGGGCGGTCTGCTCGCAGACCTTGTCGATCTCCTCCATGGAGAGGTCCCGCGACTCCAGGAACATCCGGTGCACCTCACCCACCACCTCGGGGTTCCGGGCGAGGTACTCGCGCCGGGCCGCGAAGACGGCGAAGACGAACGGGAGTCCCGTCCACTCCTTCCACATCGCGCCGAGGTCGTGGACCTGCAACCCGAGCCGGGGCGCGTCGTGCAGCGAAGCCCGCAGTGCGGCGTCGCCGATCAGCACCGCCGCGTCCGCCTCCTGCATCATCGAGCTGAGATCGGGCGGGCAGGTGTAGTACTCGGGCTGGACCCCGAACCGCTCGGCCAGCAGCAACTGCGCCAGCCGCACCGACGTCCGGCTCGTCGACCCCAGGGCGACCCGGCGGCCGTCCAGCTCCTCCAGCGGCAGCTCGGTGACGATCAGGCACGACATCACGGGCCCGTCGCTGCCGACGGCGATGTCGGGCAGCACGGTCAACTGGTCGGCGTGGCGCAGGTACTCGACGCAGGAGATCGGCCCGATGTCGAGCTGGCCGGCGACGAGCGCGTCGTTGAGGTTGTCCGGATTGTCCTTGGTCAGGTCCAGATCGAGAAGGCTGCCCGTACGGGCGAGCCCCCAGTAGAGCGGCAGGCAGTTCAGGAACTGGATGTGTCCCACCCGCGGCCGCTGCGCGCGCGGGGTGTGCTCGTCTGCCTGGGGGGTCTGCCCCTGTGCGTGAGAGGTGTCCCCCGGTGCGGTGTCCTGCTGTTCGGTGTCCACGCGAAGAACAGTAGACCCGCGGCGTGGATCACTCTGGTCGGGGCCCGCACTGCGTGCTAGGGTTTCTTCAGTTGCAGTTTGATTTCCCATGCAGTACTGAAGCCTGCGGAGCACATGTGACCGCGGGCTTCTGTGGTTTTCAGGGCTTTTGCAAAGAAGTAGCTGAAGGCACGAAGGCACTCGGGGCAATCAGCGCAGCGGACCGGATGCCACGAGGTGTGGCGTCCTTTACGTCCCTCGCAAGGAGAACGGTATGGCGACCGGAACCGTCAAGTGGTTCAACGCCGAGAAGGGCTTCGGCTTCATCGCCCAGGACGGCGGCGGCCCCGATGTCTTCGTCCACTACTCCGCCATTAACTCGAGCGGCTTCCGCTCGCTGGAGGAGAACCAGCCCGTCGAGTTCGACGTCACCCAGGGCCCGAAGGGCCCGCAGGCGGAGAACGTCACCCCGGTGGGCTGAACCCCATCCAGGACTGACTTCCCGAGAGTCAAGCACGCCTAAGTAGTACCCAAGAGGGCCTGCCCCGCATTTCGCGGGGCGAGGCCCTCTGCCTTTTACGGCGGCGCCTCAGCGTGAGTACTCAGCCGACCGATTCCGGAGCACGTTCCGTCGCAATCCCGACATTATCGGTCGCATTCGGGTCGCCGCGCACGGCACCGTGCACGTCACCGCGCACGTCACCGTGCATGTCATCGTGCACGTCCGACTCCACATCGCCGTGGGCGGCGAAGGCGATCCGGTCCAGCGTGCCCTCGCGGGCGGCGACCAGGATCGGGACGACCGACTGCCCGGCGACGCCACCAGTTGGACAGCGGCACTGGTTGGACAGCAGCTAGTTATACGTATAACTTCTTTACACATGGGCTATCTCTCCGTGCTCCGCGCCCCGCTCGTCACCCGCCTGCTCGCCGGTACCCTCACCGGACGCCTGCCCGCGGGGATGACGGTCGTGGCCATCGCGCTGGCCCTGCGCGCCGCCGGAGCCGGGTACGCGCAGATCGGGCTGACCACCGCCTGCTACGCGATCGCCGCGGCCATCGGCGGGCCGGTCCTCGGCCGTGCCGTCGACCGGCTCGGCCAGCCCCGGGTGCTGCTCTCCTCCGCCGTGGTTGCCGCCGGTGGCTACGTCCTGCTGGCACTGGCCCCCGGCTCGGCGGCGCTGGCCATGGCCGGAGCCGCACTGGCCGGCCTCGCCATGCCGCCACTGGAGCCCTGCCTGCGCGCGCTGTGGCCCGAGATCGTCGACGAGGAGCAGCTGGAGACCGCCTACGCGCTGGACTCCGCCTCACAGCAACTGCTCTACGTCGCCGGTCCGCTGCTCGTCGCAGGCATCGCCGCGTTCGGCCCTGCGCGCGCGGCGCTCTGGCTCGCCGCCGGACTGGGCCTGGCCGGGACGCTGGTCGTGGCCACCTCCGGCCCCGCCCGCGCCTGGCGTCCGGTAGCCGCGAGCGCGAAGGGCGACGGCTCGTCGAACGGCGGCCGTTCACCGCACCACTGGCTCGGACCGCTGCGGTCCCGCGGGCTGGTGCTGCTCCTGCTCGCGTTCGCCGGGACCGGCTGGTCCGTCGGCGGGCAGAACATCCTCTTCGTCGCCTATGCCCAGGAGCACCACGGCCTTCCGGGCGGCGCGGGACTGCTGCTCGCGCTGGCCGCCTTCGCCGGCCTGCTCGGCGCACTCGCCTACGGCGCGGTCCGCTGGAAGCGTCCCACCTCCACCCGGACATGGGCGCTGGCCGCGGGCATGGCCGTCTGCTACCTACCGCTGCTCACCGTCCCCGGCCCGCTGGGCATGAGCCTGGCCGCCACCCTCTCCGGCCTCGGTCTGGCTCCGCTGCTGGCCGCCGCCTTCGTCCTGATAGCCGAGCTCGCCCCCGCCGGGACCACGACCGAGGCCTTCGCCTGGCTGGTCACGGTGTTCTCCACCGGCAACGCACTCGGTTCCGCCGCCTCCGGTGTGGTCGTGGGCAGTTCACTGCGCGCGGCGGCGCTGGTCGCCTGCGCCGGGATCACGGCGGGAGCTGTGCTGCTGCTCCTCTGCCGCCGCTGGCTGCACCCGGCGGAGCCCGCGCTTCGGGAGGCGACGTCGGAGTCGTCGGAGTCTCCGGAGTCGGAGTCGCCGGAGTCGGAGTCTGCGGAGTCGGAGTCTGCGGAACCGACCGAGGGAAGTTACCCGGCCGCGCTGTCGGCCGTGAGCGGCCACTCCTGAAGCGTCTCGTACCGGACCGGTCCGGCACCGAGGTAACTGCGGATCAAGTGGATCGACCCCGCCGTCCACTGCCCGCCCTCGTACTCCTCCAACTCACGCGCGAACGGCCGCAGATCCGACCGTGCCGAGCCGCTGCGGGCCAGAGTCAGATGACCGCGGAACGGCCGGTCGTCGACCGGGATCCCGCTGCGCCGGGCCGCGTCGCAGACCTCCTCCGCGAGGCGGCGCAGCTCCTTCGTCTCGCCGCCCACTCCGGCCCACAGCGCCCGGTCCCCGAAGCGGCCTCCGCCGCTGAGCCGCAGGACGTGCGCCGGGTGCTCGTGCGCCACGTGAGCGAGGCGCGGCTCCAGCGCCGCGAGCTGCTCGGCGTCCAGGTGCCCGAGAAAGGCGAGCGTCAGATGCCACGTCTCCAGCGCCGTCCACCGCAACCCCGCTCCCTGCGGCAGCCGACGCAACGGACGCACCGCGGCGTCCAGCTCCTGCAGCACCGAATCGGGCGGCACGACGGCGAGGAAGAGTCTCATGTCGGCAGTCTCGCCGAACCCTGCCCGATGCGAAACGCCTGTCCACAGCAACGCCCACCAGCCGGACGAAAACGACGGTGTACGACGGATCGTCAGTGTCAGTCGCGAGTGGTAGAACGAAGCGCATGACCAGTGAGATCAACTTCTCGTCGTCAGAGTCCGTGGAGTCCGTGGCTTCCGTGGCTACCGGACAGCAGTCGCTGCGGATCCGCGTGGCCGCGCCCGAGGACGCTGCAGGAGTGCTAGCGCTGATGGACGGCATCATGGACTGGCTGATCTCCCTCGGCCGCACCGCGCAGTGGGGAACCACGCACTGGTCCGCCGTCCCAGCCCGGGTGAGCCTGATCACCGACCGCATCGCCCGCCGCGAGTTGAGCGTCGCGGAGACCGAGGGCGGCGAGATCGCGGGCATCCTCTCGGTCTCGGAGACCCCCGGCGCCTATATCCACCCGGCCGAAGAGCCCGAGCTCTACGTCAATCTGCTGGCCACCTCGCGTGGCTTCAAGGGCCGGAACGTCGGCGGTCTGCTCATCGCCACCGCAAAGGAGGAGGCGCGGCGGCGCGGGCACGGGCTGATACGCGTGGACTGCTTCGCGGGCGACGACGGCCGGTTGAAGCGCTGGTACGCAAGCCAGGGCTTCGAGGAGGTCGCGCCGTTCACGGTGCCGCGGGAGATGGGCCCGGACTGGCCAGGGATGCTCTTCGCGATGCGCGTGGCGTAGCGCGCGTGCCGATAGGCCGCTCCCGGGTGGTGGGGCGGCTGGTCGGCGGTTCGTTGGCTATGGGTGGTGGGGGTAGCGGGTGTTGGGTGGGGGTGGGGTGTCGGGTGGTGGGACGGCTC